>NZ_CP065592.1:1744121-2059121 GCF_016025255.1 Sphingosinicella flava | reverse complement strand
TGGAGTGACGGGTTTTAGAGGGATGACTTCCTCAACACATCGACATTGAATGTCGATCCGCCCTAGAGCCGCTTCACCTTATAGCGGAACGTGCGGCTGCCATTGGCCGGAACCTCTGTAGCCCAAACCATTGCCCCATCTCGCCGCGCGAGACGCGTGCTGACCGGAACGATCCGCACGTCGTCCCGATCGAACAGCGCTTCGTACCGGGCGCCATGAGGCGCGTCGTTGGTGACGGTAAGCTCATATTCCACCATGCCCTTGGCGCTCGACACTTCCCGCGCCTGCATGCGGAGCGCCGGGCCGAGGTTGAGGGTGATGTCGACATCCTCGCCCACCGCCTTGTCGTCGATATGGCCTTCGCCGATCAGCATCCGGCGCCCGTTCTCTTCGCTGAAGAACAGGATCTTGCCCGCGGGCAGCGCAATGCCCAGCC
Organism: Sphingosinicella flava; assembly: GCF_016025255.1. Taxonomy (NCBI): domain Bacteria; kingdom Pseudomonadati; phylum Pseudomonadota; class Alphaproteobacteria; order Sphingomonadales; family Sphingomicrobiaceae; genus Allosphingosinicella; species Allosphingosinicella flava. The sequence goes on along the minus strand of NZ_CP065592.1, from coordinate 2,058,685 downwards.
CCGCATCGACGCGGTTGCGCGTGGAGATCAAACCTTCGATCGCCGAGTCTTGCGGCCTCAACGGGTCGATCCACTGCCGATGGATACGATTCACTTTCACGTCCGGTTTTTCGAGCAAGGCGACCTGCTTTTGCCCGCGCGCTGCGACCGTCACCGGCTCGGGAATGCGATAGAGCTTGAGATCGCCCAATTCCTCTTGCTGCGCCATCATCCGCGATCCCGTGACCGTAATGGCTTCGGGCCGAGCCATGACCGGCGGTGGCGGAGCGGGGGGCGGCGGCGGTGGGGGAGGCGGCGGCATGTCCCGCTCATCCGCGTCGATGTCGCTCGTCGTTCCCGACGGCCAGCATTGCAGGTTGAGCGGCTCGCCGCGCGGCTTGGGGCGCGCGTAGCTGCGCCGCTCGAGCTTGCCCGCGACGGTGCTGGTCTCCGCCGCCGGGAAGCTCGTCTCGTCGGTGCTGGCGAGGGTCACCCAGGCGAACAGGTCCATGCGGTCGCCATAAGGCGACAGGGTCGCGACATAATTGGCCTGCCAGTCGAACCCGGCGGCGAGATAGGACAAGGTGATGGTGGCCTCGCGTGCCGCGTCGCTCCGTGTCATCACCGACAGGGTCGGCTTGGCGGACAATCCTTCCGGCACCTTGTCATAGATCAGGGTTTCGGGAAGCCCGGTGCAGCGCAAGGCTTCGACGCCTTCCGGAGTCTGCAGCACGACGGCGCCGCTCGCGGAAGAGCGGATCACCGCTTCTTCTTCCCGCACCTCGCCCGTAGCCGAGGTGCGCTTGAGGTGGACGCGCCGCCCAAGCGACCGGTCGATCAGGCTGGCGGGGGAAAGAAGCAAGGCGTCGCGATTCTTTTCGGCCACGCCGTCGGGAAGGCCCGTGACGATCGCGCTTTCCGGAATGATGCCGCCAGCGACGCCTTCGAACCGGATCGTCGCGTCCCCCGCGGGAATCGCGATGCGGCGGGTTTCGGTGACGAGGGCGAAACCGTTCAGCCAGCCCATGTTGATCGCCGTCTGGGCGCTGCGATTGGGATCGCGATAGACGGTGACCGCCACTTTCTCCGGCGCCGAAGACGTGGCCGTCGCCTGCGCGGCGAGCGGCGACGGCGACAGGACCGCCAGCAAAAGGGGGATGAAGCGGCGCATGGCGCGCCTCAGAACCGCGTGTCGAACGTCGCCGTGACGGTCGCGGTGCCGTTGGCGGGCACCTTGACCGTCCACACCGCCTGTCCCGAATCCTCGCGGCGGCTCTTCTGGCTCTCCTCGACGATCCGCGTGTCGGTCCAGAAGCGGTCGAGGCCGCCTTGGGCCAACTCGACCGTCACCGGCTCGGGCTTCGCGTTGGTGAGCTCATAACGCATCCGCGTCCGCCAGCGTGTGTCGTTGATCCGCTGCCGCTCCTCGACGACCGGCTTCACCTTAACGTCGAACGCGTCGCCCAGCCGCAACGCGACGGTCGACCCCATCGGCGTATGGCCGATATTGTTCTCGCCGATGAACTGGGCGTTGCCGCGCTGGTCGCGCATATAGACGCGCATCGTGCCCGCAGGGAGCGCGTCGCCCAAGCCCTGATCGCGCCCAGTCGAGAAGGTGAGCACGCTGCTCGCGCTCTGCGCCTTTTCCGACGTTCCAAGCCAGCCATTGGCGAAGCGATAGCCCGCCGAGACCGGAGCCCCGACCACGTCGAGGAAGCTCACCTGCTTGGTCTGGCGGTCGGCGATCGTCGTCCGCCCGGCCAGCGGATAGAGATAGAAGCCGCCCAGCCGTTCCCGGCCGGCGGTCTCCGTGCCCGGCCGCACGTTGCTGTAACCTTCGCCCCCGCCGCCCGCGACGAGCAGGGTCTGCGCGTTGCTGAAGGTCGTGCCGCTATTGTTGGTGAGCGTCACCCAGCCCTGCACATCCATCCTGCCGGCTTTTTCGTCGATCATCGCGACATAATCCGCGTTCCAGCCGAGCCCACCGGACAAGTAACTCAAACGCAACGGCCGGCGCCCTGCATTGTCGCTTTCCAGCGTCACCGATAGAGTCGGACGGGCGCGCAGATTTTCGGGCACCTTGTCGAACACCACGCGGACCGGCAGCCCGTCGTCGCGCAGCACTTCGATCCGCTGCCCGATCTGAAGCACCACGCCGCCATTGGCGGCCAGCACCTTCGCCCGCTCCCGCTCTTCCTTGCCGGTCGCGGGATTGGTGCGGATGAGGGTTATCGTCTCGCCCACCGCTTTTTCCATCAAGGCGGACGGCGAAAGCAGGTCGAAATCGAAATTCTGCTCGACGATGCCGATGCCGTCGCCGCTCAACGTCACCGTTTCCGGCCGGATCTCGCCCGACACGTCGGGAAATTCCTGCCGCACGCGCCCGGCGGGAAGATCCAGGGTGCGGACGTCCTGAACCAATGCCTGATTGTTGTTGTAGATGGTGACGGAAACGTCGCCCTGCGCCGTCTGGGCGAAAGCCGGACCCGGCAATGCCGTCGCGATGACAAGAAGATAACGCATGCACATGCTCCCGCTCAATTAATGAACGGGAGCATGTTACCTTGTCACAATCTCGTCAATCTCAAAACTCGACCTGAGCCCGCACGGCAAGACTGTCCACGCCGTAATTCCTGTCCTGAATTGGGGCATCACTCTCCGCCGCGACCGTCGCGGCGGAGGGGCCGCCCTCCACATCCGCATGCGCATATTGGAGGAGGAAGCGGATATAATCGATCGGATTCCAGATCGCACTCAGCTGATATCCGGTCTGCGTCCCGCCATTGATGAAGCGCGGCGCGCCGACAGCACCTGCAGATAGCCGATCCTCCAGATTGAGATAATCGATGCGGGCATTCAGCTGCACCGCGCCGATGCCGCCTTTGCCGACCGGGTTCAGCACCTTGGTCCGGTCCCACCTGCCGCCTTTGTAGCCCCGCGTTTCGCCAGTGAGATAATAGCCCACCTCCGCGTAAGCGGAAGAAAAGCTCGGATCGCCATCATAGAAGGCGCCGCCGCCGACACCGTCCGTTCCCTCGAAGGTGGTGCCGGGTGCATAGGCGTCAGTCCACACTTTATGCCCTTCCGCCGCGACATGGAGCGGTCCGAAAATGCCGCCCAATTCGACGCCGACAATATCGTCGCCTCTCGCCGCGATTGCGCCCGTGTCGGCGAAGCGCACATCGGTAATTTGCGTGAAGGGCCGCGCGCGATAGCGAAAGTTGCGCGCGTCCGATTGCGTCTCGCGATGCTGGTAATTGGCGCCAAAGTGGAGGCGTCCACCCTCACCGACCTTGGGTGAGAAGGTGCCGCGCACGCTCGCTTGCCAGCTGTCGTTGTTGAAACCGCTGACGAGCGGCGCGTTGAAGATGCCCGCGGTCAGCGTGTAGCGATCCTGCGGATCCACGATCCCCACCGACGCGCCGAGACGGCGGCTGAAGCCGAAGGCGTCCACCGCCTGCGCCCGCTCCAGGAAGGACGTAAGGCGCGAGCTCGTCATCGTCTCAAGACCTGAAAGCGGATAGAAATTGCCGATCGTGACCTGCAGCGGGCTGCCCTTGGGCTGATAGGTCAGCACCACGTCCTCATAATCGACGGCGCCGCCCGCGAGGTTGAATTCGGCTTTGTAGCCGAAGCTGCCCGGCAACGTCCCTTCCGCGCCGAACACCAGGCGCCGGGCGCGAGTGTTGTAGCCGAGATTTTGCGATTCGATGCCGGGATTTTCGACATAGCCGCTGTCGAACTGGACGAAGCCTTTCGGCTTGAAGCTGAAGCCCGCTTCCTTGTCCTCGAATTGCGGCGCGCCCTTCCAGCTCGGCGTCACGGGCTTCGCGGCCTTCAGCGCGGTGACCTCCGCTTCCAGGCTTTCGATCTTCGCGCGCATCGCCGCGATCTCGGCGGCGACATCCGTCCCTTGCGCCGCCGCTGGGGAAGCCCAAGCCAGCATGGTCGCCGCCAACAATCCCGCTTTCGCAATCATCTTCGTCATCCCGTTCGTCTTCCGCCAGTGGTTCGAAGACGCCAATATGAAGGATAAATGACAAGTCGGGGACGCACGGATGACAGATTTGTGACAGACATCTCTGTGACAGCGGCTCCAAAAGAAAAGAGCGGCGCCTTACGGCATCCGCTCTCTTCCAACCCTCACGAAAACGCAGGGATTATGTCAGGCCGCCGGGGCGACTTCCGTTTCGTCTTCGGGACGAGGGCGGCGAGTGCGGCGGCGAACCGGCCGCGTTTCGCCATCTTCGTCGTTCGACGGCGCGATGGCGGGCGGCAGGATGTCGGCGGAGATACGCTCGCTTATGCTCTCTTCTTCCGCGACGCGCTCCTGGCGCTCACGCGGACGGCGGGGGCGGCGTTCTGCGCGTTCCGGGCGTTCTGAACGGTCCGGGCGCTCGGCCCGGCCAGCAGCGCGTTCGACGCGCGGCGCTTCAGCCTCATTATCTTCGCCATCCTCGGCCTGCAGGCCGTCGTCCTGATCCTCATCCTCGTCGGACGCGTAATCGTCGCGCTGGCGGCGCTGCTCTTCGAAGCGCGAGCGGTTTTCGTTCAGCACGCGAAAATAATGGTCCGCGAACTGGAGAAAATATTCGGTCTGCACCCGATCGCCAGCGAGCTGCGCGTCGCGCGCCATCGCCTTGTATTTTTCGTGCAATTGGACCGCATTGCCGCGAGAGCGATTGTCCTGGCGGTTGCCCGGATTGGACGTGCCCGGCATACGCGGCCCGCTACCGCGGCCACGCCTGCGGTTGTTCTGACGATTGTTGATCAAAAAGCTATCCTCGTCTGGTGGTTCTAATCTGCCACTCCATCGGCCGGTCATCCCGGCGATATGCTTACGCAACCGCCATGCGCAGCCGCCGCAAGACGGTTGCAGTCTCCGCGCGCCTAGTTGTGAAACCGGGGGCAAGAGCAATGGGGATCGCAGGGGGGCTCCGTTCACGCATCCAATGGCTGTGATCTACCCGTCCCTGTCCTCCTATGTAGCCACCCCCGCGGCGAAATCCAAGAGGAAAGATTTCAAACGCGATCAATCGTGACCGCAAGGCAACGGGGCCGCCCGCCAAGATCGCGGTGGAGCGCGACGGTGAGGCCCTGGGCCGCGAACAGGCGGGCCGCGCTTTCGCCTTGATCCGCCCCGATTTCGAAGCAGGCGAGGCCGCCCGGACGCAGCAGCCCCGCCACCATCGGCGCGAGACGGCGATAGTCATCGAGGCCGTCCGGTCCGGCGAACAAGGCCTCGTGCGGCTCCCAGTCGCGCACGTCGCGCGGCAGATCGGCGCCGGTTTCCACATAAGGCGGATTGCAGAGGAGGAGGTCGAAGTGCTCGTCCAGGCCCTCCGCCCAATCGCCGGTGCGGAAGCTGGCCCGCGCGGCGAACCCCAGCCGATCCGCATTGGCCCGAGCGACGGCGAGCGCGGCTTCGGAGCGGTCGACGCCGATTCCCGTCGCCTCCGGCCACTGCGCGAGCGCGGCGAGCAGCAGGGCGCCCGAACCCGTGCCGAGATCGAGGATGCGCGCCGGTCCTTCTTGGCCGAAATGAGCGAGCGCGGTTTCGATCAGGGTTTCCGTGTCGGGCCGTGGCACGAGCACGCCTGGGCCGACTTCGAGCTCGATCGACCAGAAGGCGCGGCGGCCGGTTATGTAGGCGACGGGTTCTCCTGCTGCGCGGCGGGCCAGCAGGGCTTCGAAGGTGTCGGGTATTGGCGCGTCGAGGCGGGAGAGCAGCAGGGTCTCGCGGCTGACGCCGAGCGCGTGGGCCATCAACAGTTCGGCGTCGAGGCGGGGGGTGTCGCTGATGGAGGCCAGGCGTTGGACAGCCGCCGTCAGAGCCTGCGCGATCATATCTTCCCCTTCCTTTCAAGGGAGGGGAGTGACAGGTCGAAATGCCTCCCAGGCATTTCTGAACCATGCCGGGGGCATGGTTCACCTGTCACTGGGTGGGTGCGAGGCGGAGCCGAGCCTATGTGGCCACGACTCTCCCACCCCCGGCCCCTCCCCTGAAGGGGAGGGGAGCTTTTACTGTTCATCGAGGCTCGCCAGTCGCTCCGCCTCATCCTCGGCGATCAGCGCGGAAATCACCTCGTTCAGACCCGGACCTTCGAGGATTTCGGGAAGGCGATGCAGGGTGAGGTTGATCCGGTGATCGGTCACCCGCCCCTGCGGGAAATTGTAAGTGCGGATGCGCTCGGAGCGGTCGCCGGAGCCGACCATGGACTTGCGCGCCCCCGCCCGCTCGCTCGCCAGCCGCTCGCGCTCCATCTCGTAGAGGCGGGTGCGGAGCACCTTCAGTGCCTTGGCCTTGTTCTTGTGCTGTGACTTCTCGTCCTGCTGAATGACGACGAGGCCAGTCGGCAGGTGGGTGATGCGGACGGCGCTGTCGGTCGTGTTGACCGACTGGCCGCCGGGGCCCGACGAGCGGTAGACGTCGATGCGCAGATCCTTGTCGTCGATCTGCACGTCGACATCCTCGGCCTCGGGAAGCACCGCGACCGTCGCCGCCGAGGTATGGATGCGCCCACCGCTTTCCGTCACCGGCACACGCTGCACGCGATGGACGCCGCTTTCGAACTTCAGCTTGGCGAACACGCCCTGGCCGGTGACCGAGGCGACGATTTCCTTGAAGCCGCCGACATCCGACGCGCTGGTCGAAATCACCTCGACCCGCCAGCCCTGCTCCTCGGCATAACGCTGGTACATGCGGAAGAGGTCGCCCGCGAAGAGCGCGGCTTCGTCTCCGCCCGTTCCGGCGCGGATTTCAAGCATGGCGGAGCGTTCATCCGCCGTGTCGCGGGGCAGCAGCTTCAAAGCCAATGTCCGCTCTGCCTCGGGGAGTTGGCGACGGATTTCCTCCGCTTCCTCGGCGGCCATATCCTTCATTTCAGGATCGTCGAGCAGGCCGCCCAGCACGCCGAGCTCGGCCCTCAGGCGCCGCACTTCCCGCGCCGCTTCGGCGACCGGCTCGATCTCGGCATAATCCTTGGACAATTTGACGAACGCGTCGGGCGCGAGGTTCGGCGCCGCCATGGCGTTCTGCAGCTCGTCCTTGCGCGCCTCGATGGCCGCGATGCGCTGGTCGGAAATCGCCTTCATGCGCCGCGCAGCGCCTCCGCAAGGGCGGCGAGGGCGATGTTGCGCTGCTCGCCGCTGGCGAGATCCTTCACCGCCGCTTCGCCGCGCGCCAGCTCGTCGTCGCCAAGGATGATGGCGAAGCGCGCGCCGACGGCATTCGCCTTCTGCATTCGCTTCTTCATGTTGCCGCGATAGGCCATTTCGCAGGCGAGGCCCGCGCGGCGCAAATCGGCGGCGATGCCGAGCGCGGCCTGCTCCGCCGCATCGCCCAAGGGCACTAGCGCCGCATCGATGCCCCGGCTTTCCGGAGCGCCGATCAGCAGCGACAGGCGCTCTATTCCCGCCGCCCAGCCGACCGCGGGCGTGTGCGGACCGCCCATGCTTTCGATGAGGCCGTCATAGCGCCCGCCCGCGATCACGGCGCTCTGCGCGCCCAGATCCTCGGTCGTGAATTCGAAGGCGGTGTGACGGTAATAATCGAGACCCCGGACAAGTCGGGGATTGCGCGTCCATTTGACGCCCGCCTGGTCGAGACCCGCCGTCACCTTGCCGAAGAAATCTGCGGCCTCAACCGTCAGGAAATCGTCCACCACCGGCGCGCTGTCGACGATCGGGAAATCCTTATGCTCCTTCGAATCGAGGATGCGCAGCGGGTTCTTGTCGAGCCGCACGCGGCTTTCGTCGGAGAGGTCGTAGCGGTGCTTGGCGAAGTGATCGACGAGGGCCGCGCGCCACGCATCGCGCGTTTCGGGATCGCCGAGCGTGTTCAATTGCAATTTGACGCGATCCACGATGCCGAGCTCAGCCAGCAATTGCGCGCCGAACGCGATCAGCTCGACATCCGAGGCGGGTTCGCCCGCGCCGATGATTTCGGCGTCGAGCTGGTGAAACTGGCGGAAGCGGCCCTTTTGTGGGCGTTCGTAGCGGAAGGCGGCGCCCCAGGTGACGACCTTCAGCGGGGCATGCTGCTGCCAGCCCTCGGAAAGATAGGCGCGCGCGATCCCCGCCGTGAATTCGGGGCGCAGGGTGAGGGAATCGCCGCCGCGATCCTCGAACGTGTACATTTCCTTCGACACGACATCGGTCGTCTCGCCCAGCGAGCGGGCGAAGACGGCGGTCGCCTCGAACATCGGCACTTCGACCCGCTGGAAGCCGTAGAGGCGGCGCACGCGATCGAATGCCGATACGACCGTGTGGAAGCGCTCGGCGGCCTCGCCCAGCATGTCCTGTGTGCCGCGAACGGCTTGAACCTTGCTACTCATTTGGACGCCCTTAGCATTTTTGCGTGGCGTGAAAAGCATTGGGCCTCTAACGGCCACGCCCATGAACATCGATCTGATTCCCGTGGGCGACGATCCGCCCCATAGCGTCAACGTCATCATCGAAGTGCCGGTCGGCGGCGAACCCGTGAAATATGAGTTCGACAAGAAGTCGGGCGCGATCTGGGTGGATCGCATCCTGCACACGCCGATGCGCTATCCGACCAATTACGGCTTCATTCCGCACACCTTGTCGCCGGACGGCGATCCGCTGGACGCGATGGTCGTCGCGCGGTCGCCCTTCATTCCGGGATCGGTGGTGCGCGTGCGCCCGATCGCCGTGCTGATGCTGGAAGACGAGGCCGGTGGCGACGAGAAGGTGCTCTGCGTGCCGGTCGACACCACTTTCCCTTATTACCAGAATGTCGTCGAGGCGGACGATTTGCCCGAAATCGTGATGAAGCAGATCGAGCATTTCTTCACCCATTATAAGGATCTCGAATCCGAAAAGTGGGTGCGCGTCGGCAAATGGCTGGGCCGCGAGGATGCCGAACGCATCATCGTCGAGGCGATCGAGCGGGCGAAGGCGGCGAAGATCTGAGCCCCTCCCCTCAATGGGGAGGGGTTGGGGAGGGGTGATCTACGACGTAGAGCGCTGCCTCTTCCGGAGACATCACCCACCACCCAACCCTCCCCCATCAAGGGGGAGGGTTATGTAGCGCTGGACGTGTCTCCTTCCTTGCGCCATCCATGTAGGGAAATATCCCCACATGGAGTCCGGCCTTGCGTAACATCCTCCTGATTTCCGCCGCCTTACTGTCCACGTCCGCCCTTGCGCAGGTGCCGGACGGCAAGCCCCAGCCGCTGCCCATCCCGAACACCATCCCGGCGGCGCAGGACATTCCCTATCCGGGCACGATGCGGCTGGAGGTGGACGCGACCGACACACAGCGCGCCATCTATCGCGTGCGCCAGACCATTCCGGTGGCGGGCCCTGGTCCGCTGACTCTGCTCTATCCCGAATGGCTGCCCGGCAACCACGCGCCGCGCGGGCCGATCAACACCGTTGCAGGCCTGAAGATCAGCGCGGGGGGCCAAGCGATTCCATGGCGCCGCGATCCGGCCGATGTCTACGCTTTCCAGGTGGAGGTGCCCGCAGGCGTCACCAGCATCGATGTCGAGTTCCAGCATCTTTCCCCGACCCGTGCCACCGAAGGCCGTGTCACGATGACGCCGGTCATGCTCAATGCGCAGTGGGAAAAAATGTCGCTCTATCCCGCAGGCTATTACGTGCGGAACATCCCGGTCGAAGCGACAATCGCCCTCCCGGCCGGGTGGAGCGCCGCCACCTCCCTCGATGTGGCGAGCCAAACAGGCAACCGGATCACTTACAAGCCGGTCTCTTACGAGACGCTGGTCGATTCGCCGCTCTTCGCCGGACAGCATTTCCGGCGCGAGAAGTTGTCGGATGACGTGTGGCTCAACATCTTCGCGGACGAAGCCAAGGACTTGGAAGCCAAGCCCGAGCAGCTGAAAGCGCATCGCGACCTCGTCGATCAGGCGATGAAGCTCTATCGCGGCAAGCATTATGACGAATATGAGTTCCTGCTCGCGCTGACCGACCAATTGGGCGGCATCGGCCTCGAGCATCTGCGCTCGTCCGAGAACAGCCATCCGCGCACCTATTTCACCGATTGGGACAGCGGATCGGCGGGCCGCGACCTCCTCGCGCACGAAATGAACCACAGCTGGGACGGCAAATATCGCCGCCCAGCCGACCTCTTCACGCCGGACTATCGCGTGCCGATGCGCAACAGCCTGCTCTGGGTTTATGAAGGCATGACGCAATTCTGGGGCAACATCCTCTCCGCCCGCTCGGGCATGATGCCGGTCGAGGACGTGAAGGCCGAGCTCGCCCGCACCGCGGCTTATTACGACATCTTGCCCGGCCGCAGCTGGCGCCCGCTGGTCGACACGACCAACGACCCGATCATCAATTCGCGCCGCCCGCAAGCCTATGGCAGCTGGCAGCGGTCGGAGGATTATTATAGCGAGGGCATGCTGATCTGGCTCGACGTCGACAGCATCATCCGCGAGCGGACGAACGGCAAGAAATCGATCGACGATTTCGCGCGTGCCTTCTTCGGCATCAATCCCGATCAGGAAGGGCAGCTGACCTATTCGTTCGACGACGTGGTGCAGGGGCTCAACGCGGTGACGCCCTACGACTGGGCGACCTATCTGAACCAGCGCGTCAACCAGACCGGCAAGGCACCGCTCGATTGGATCCAGCGCGGCGGATACCGCCTCGCCTATGTCGAGGAGGCGCCGGCCTATTTCAAATCGCGCGAGAAGGACCGGGAGGTGACGGACCTCACCTACACGATCGGCCTTTCGCTCAACAATACGGGCACGGTGACCGGCGTCGCCTGGGATTCGCCCTTGTTCAACGAAGGCGTGACGGCGGGGACGGAGATCGTCGCGGTCAACGGCAAGGCCTATTCGGGCGATGCGCTGAAGGACGCGATCAAGGCGGCCAAGGGTACGAACCAGCCGATCACCCTGCTCACCAAGAAGGGCGATCTCTACCGGACGATCAACCTCAACTATCATGAGGGCTTGCGCTATCCGGTCCTCGAAAAGGTCGGGAAAGGGCGCTCGTCGCTCGACGATTTGCTGAAGCCGCTGAAATAAGGGAAATCCTATGCGCAACAGGACGATGCTGACGGCAGCGGCGGCGATCTCCGTCTGCGTTCCCGCCACGGTGGCGGCGCGGCAATATATCGGGCCCGCCACCGCCAATACGGCGCACGCCCTGGAACGGATCGAAGAACTCAATCCGCGATTGAACGCGGTGATTGCCGTCGATCCGACCGCCATGGATCAGGCGGTCGCGCTCGACCGGCAAAAGAGGGCGCGCGGGCCGATTTACAGCATGCCGATCCTGGTCAAGGACAATATCGAGACGAAGGGACCGCTGCCGACCACCGCGGGGAGCCTCGCGCTCAAAGACAATGTCACCAATCGCGACGCGCCTTTGGTCGCGAACCTTCGCGCGGCGGGGGCGGTGATCGTCGGCAAGGCGAACCTTAGCGAATGGGCGAACATCCGGTCGTCCAATTCCATCTCCGGCTGGAGCGCGGTGGGCGGGCAGGTGCGCAACCCGCACGCGCTCGACCGCAACCCCTGCGGGTCGAGCAGCGGCAGCGGCGCGGCGGTCGCGGCGGGCATGGTTCCGGCCGCGATCGGCACCGAGACGGACGGGTCGATCACCTGCCCGGCCGCGGTCAACGGCATCGTCGGATTCAAGCCCACCGTCGGCCTCGTCAGCCGCACCCATGTCGTGCCGATCAGCCACAGCCAGGATACGGCTGGGCCGATGACCCGGACGGTGCAGGACGCGGCCCTGGTGCTGAGCGCCATGGCCGGGAGCGATCCCGCCGACCGCGCGACGCAGGAAGCGGATGCGCGCAAGACGGATTATGCCGCCGCGCTTTCAGCCGATTCGCTCAAGGGCAAACGGATCGGCGTGCTGCGCTTCGCGACCGGATTCGGCACCGACGCGGCCTTCGCCGAGGCGCTCGAAACGCTGAAAAAGGAAGGCGCGATCCTCGTCGACATCGCCAAGCTGGAGGGCCGCGACCAGATCGGCGAGAATGAGTTCAAGGTTCTGCTCGCCGAGACCAAGGCGGACATCAACGCCTATCTCGCGACCACGCCGCCGTCGGTGAAAACCCGCACGCTCGCCGACATCATCGCCTTCAACAAGGCTAACGGCCGTGAGCTGGCACTGTTCGGCCAGGACATTTTCGAGCAGGCGGAAGTGACCAAGGGCCTCGACGATCCCGATTACAAGAAGGCGCGGGAAACCTCGCTCCGCCTCGCGGGCGCGGAGGGGATCGACAAGCTGCTCAAGGACAATGACGTCGTCGCTTTGGTCGGCCCGACCATGCCCGCCGCCTGGCTCATAGACTCGGTTCACGGCGACCAGATTTCCGGCGGCGGCGCGGGCAGCCTCGCGGCGGTCGCCGGTTATCCGCACCTGACCGTGCCGATGGGCACGGTGAAGGGCCTGCCGGTGGGCCTCAGCTTCATGGGGCCCAAATGGTCGGACGCGCTGATCCTCTCATTGGGCTACGATTACGAGCAGGCGTCGCAGAAACGGGTGGAGCCGAAGCTGCTGGAGTCGATCGAAACGGCGCCGGACGTGGCGCCGCTCCTCGCACCGGTCCGTTAGGGCCGCTTCTTCGGCTTCTTCTTCGCCGCGCCCCTGACGCCCGCCTCCAGGCCGAGACGGGCCCAGCGGAGCATCGCGTCGGCATCGTCATAGACGTCCGCCGGGCCGCGCCGGTAGTTCATGGTGCCGGTCTTGCCGTCCTTCATCGTGACGGTAAAGCGCGCGCATCCCTCTTCGTCCCAGAGGGCGTCGCTTTCGGCATCGGCCTTGAACCAGATTTCGCCTTCGTCGAGGATCGCGAAGATCGTGCCGTCGATATAGAGCGAGGCGCCGCCCATCATCTTGCGGACGCCGAGGCCGCCGAGCGGGGCCACCGCTTCGCGCACCCAATCGACGAAGCCTTCGTCGACGCTCATGCGGTGAGCTTCAGGCCCGCGATGCAGGCGACGAGGGCGAAGATGAGGAGGATGCGGACCAAAGCGGCGGGCTCGTCGAAGAAGAAGATGCCGACCAGCACGGTGCCGAGCGCGCCGATGCCGCCCCACACCGCATAGGCCGTGCCCATCGGAATGGTCCGCGAGGCGGCCTCCAGCAGGCCCATGCTGAGCGTCACGGAGGCAAGGAAGCCGATCGTCCAGGGGACGTTGCGGAAGCCTTCGACGAAGCGCAGGCACGTGGTGAAGCCCACTTCGAAGAAGCCGCCGAGGATAAGCAACGCCCAGGCCATTACAATCCAGCCTCCATTTCCGCCATCGACACCGGCTTCTGCCGCGCCGCGACCAGGCAGGCCGCGACGATCATCGCCGCGCCGGCCAGCGTGAGCGGCGCCACCTTCTCGCCGAAGAACAGATAGCCGAACAGGGCCGCCCAGACGAACCCCGTATATTCGACCGGCGCCAGATATTGCGCCTGCGTCCGCGCATAGGCCCAGGCGAGGAGGAGAAGGGAGACGAAGGCCAGAACGGCCGCGCCGCCGATAGCCGGGAGCTCCGCCACCGGCGGCGGCACCGCGAGGAAAGGCGCGGCGAGCAGGAAGCAGAACGTCATGATCGTGCTGATGAAGAAGGCGATCTCCACCGGCCCTGCCGCCTGCGCCTGCTGGCGCATCAGGATGATGTTATAGGCGTAGAAGCAGGCGGCGATCAGGATGGACACGGCGCCCAGCACCGCTTCCTCCCCAAGATCGGCACGGGCCTGCCCGGCGAGGATCACGATCACGCCCGCGAAGCCGAAGGCGGAGGCCAGGATCGCGGAGCGGGTGATTTTCTCACCCAGCAGAACGGAAGCGAGATAAAGGGCGATCAGCGGCGCGATGAAGGCGAGGGCAATGGCCTGGGCGAGCGGCACGCGGGCAAGGCCCCAGAAGAAGAAGATGGCCGTAAGGGCGCCGACCACCCCGCGCCTCAGGTGCAGCCGCATGGCAATGGGGCCGGGCCAAGGCATGCGGCGCCCGAAGAAGACGATGCCGCCGATCACGGCACCGGCCAGCGTGCGCCACAGCAAGGCATTGTAGGTGCCAATGGAAAGCGACAGATCCTTCATCACCGCATCCATGGCGGAAAAGCAGGCGATGCCGAGCGTGGCGACACCGAACGCGGCGGCCGTCCGGTTTTCGCTCATTCCGCGGCTTCGAGGCCCGCTTTCGCCGCTTCGATTTCGGCTGCCTTCGCTTCGACCAGCTTCACGATATGATCGACCATGTCCGCGTCCTGGACATGATGGTCGGTGACGCCGGAGAGATACACCATGTGCCTGCCGTTGCCGCCGCCGGTGATGCCGATGTCGGTTTCGCGCGCCTCGCCCGGACCATTCACCACGCAGCCCAGGACGGAGAGCGACATGGGCGTCCGGATATGGGCGAGCCGTTCCTCGAGTTTCTCCACGGTGCGGATGACGTCGAAGCCCTGCCGCGCGCAGGAGGGGCAGGAGACGACACGGACGCCGCGATTGCGGATGCCCAGCGCCTTCAGAATCTCGAAGCCGACCCGCACTTCTTCCTCGGGTTCGGCGGAAAGGGAGACGCGGATCGTGTCGCCAATGCCAAACCAGAGAAGCGAGCCGATGCCGATGGCCGATTTCACCGTACCGCCGACGAAGCCGCCAGCCTCGGTGATGCCGAGGTGGAGCGGGCAGTCGACGGCCTCGGCGAGCTGCTGATAGGCGGCGACGGCGAGGAAGACGTCCGACGCCTTCACCGCCACCTTATATTCGCGGAAATCCTGGTCCTCGAGCAGCCTGATATGATCGAGCGCGCTTTCGACCAAAGCCTCGGGGCAAGGCTCGCCATATTTTTCGAGCAGATCCTTTTCCAGGCTTCCGGCATTGACGCCAATGCGGATCGCGCAGCCGTTCGCCTTGGCGGCGCGCACGACCTCTGCGACGCGCTGCTCCGACCCGATATTGCCGGGATTGATGCGCAGGCACGCCGCGCCTGCGTCGGCGGCTTCGAGCGCGCGTTTATAGTGGAAGTGGATGTCCGCGACGATCGGCACCCGGGCCGCGCGAACGATCTGTTTCAGGGCGGCGGTCGATTCCTCGTCGGGGCAAGAGACGCGGATGATGTCCGCGCCCGCTTCCTCGCAACGGCGAATCTGGTCGATGGTCGCCTTCGCATCGGCGGTCAGCGTGTTGGTCATCGTCTGCACGGTAACGGGCGCGTCGCCGCCGACGGGCACGTTGCCGACCATGATCTGCCGCGAAGGACGCCGCGCGATGTCGCGCCAGGGACGAATGGACATGGGGCACATATAGGCCGGGGCGGCAGGCGGGGGAAGGCCGCACGCATGCATCAACGCAGTGGCTGGCATGCTGCGGATCGAGAAGCTATGCCAGCGGCACGAAAAAGGGGGCCTGCCCATGCGTTTCTCTCTCATTCTCGGAGCTTTATTGATGTCCACAGCCGCCCAAGCCGCCGACTGGAAGCTCGTCATTCACGGCGGTGCCGGCGTGATCGAGCGGAGCCGGTTGAAGCCGGTACAGGAAAAGGAAATTCGCGCCGCCTTGGATCGCGCCCTCGCCGCCGGATCGGAGATTTTGGCAGGCGGCGGTTCCGCGCTCGATGCCGTGGAAAAGACGGTGAAGGTGCTGGAGGACGACCCCAATTTCAACGCGGGCAAGGGCGCCGTCTTCACCTATGAGGGCAAGAACGAACTCGACGCCGCGATCATGGACGGGCGAACGCGCGCCGCGGGCGCCGTAACCGGAGTCACCATGACGAAGAATCCGGTCGGCCTCGCCCGCAGGGTCATGGAAAACAGCCCGCACGTCTTTCTCAGCCGCGAAGGCGCCGACCAATTCTCGAAAGAGCAGGGCTTGGAGCAGGTTCCGAACAGCTATTTCGCGACACCCGAGCGCCGCCGCCAGCTTGACGAGATGAAGGCGCGCAAGGTCGGCTCTTTCGACGTCGACCTCAAATATGGCACGGTCGGCGCGGTGGCCCTGGACGCGCAGGGCCATGTCGCCGCCGCGACCTCGACCGGGGGCCTGACCGGCAAGCGCTGGGCCCGGATCGGCGATTCGCCGATCATCGGCGCGGGCACCTATGCCGACGATCGCGCCTGCGCGGTGTCGGCGACCGGGGCTGGCGAATATTTCATTCGCGAGGGCGTCGCTCATGAGATTTGTGCCCGTCTGCGCTTCACCGGCGAAAGCGCGAAGGCGGCGGCGGACACGGTGATGGCGGAGGTGAAGGCGCTGGGCGGCACGGGCGGCGTGATCGTCGTGACGCCGAAGGGCGAGACCGAATATTCGTTCAACACGCCTGGAATGTATCGCGGCAAGGCTTCGGCGGAAGGACGGTCGGTCGCGATCTTCGGAGACGAGTGACAATAAGCCCCTCCCCTTGATGGGGAGGGGTTGGGGAGGGGTGATCTACGACGTAGAACTTGATCCTTCCGGAAACATCACCCCCACCCAACCCTCTCCTCGATGGGGACGGCTTTAGATGTGCGGAGGGGGTTCGCGTCATTGTCCTTTCATCATCTGCCGCTTAAGCGCGCATCATGTTCCGCAAGATCCTGATTCTCGCCGCCCTTCTCCTCGCTCCCGCGCCCGCAATGGCCTGGTGGGAATATGGGCATGAAACCGTGGCGCGCATCGCATTGCTGAACGTCCGGCCCGAGACACGCGCGAAGATCGCGGGGCTTCTGCAGAAGCAGGGCCTGCTGGAAACGCCGACCTGCTCCGCGCGCACGATCGAGGAAGCGAGCGTCTGGCCGGATTGCATCAAGCCGCTCGACGACCGCTTCAGCTACGCTTCGTCCTGGCATTATCAGAATGTCGACGTGTGCAAACCGTTCGACCAGAAATCGGCGTGCAAGGACGGCAATTGCGTCTCCGCGCAGATCGAGCGCAACGCCAAGCTGCTCGGCGATCCCAAAGTGCCAGAGCGCGAGCGCGTCATGGCGTTGGCCTTTCTGGTCCACTTCGTCGGCGATCTCCACATGCCCCTCCACGCGGGGGATCGCGGCGATCTGGGCGGCAACCGGGTGAAGGCGGCTTACGGCCTGATCGAAGGGCGGACCAATCTCCATTCGGTTTGGGACGGCTATCTCGCGGAACGCGCGATCAGCACGCCCGCGGGCGGCGCGGAGGGATTGCTATCGGGCACCACGCCCGAAGCGCGCGCCGCGATGGCGGCGGGATCGGTCGAGGATTGGGCGCGGGAAAATTGGGGCGTCGCGCGCGACTATGCCTATGGAATGAAGGGCGAGCCGTGCGGACCGGTTTCGGACGAGCGGGTCCATGTCGAGGAAGCGGATACAGTGCGGCTGATCCCGGTGGTCCGCGATCAGGTGCTGAAGGGCGGCCTCCGCCTCGCCCGGATGCTGGACGAGGCGCTCGGCTAGGAGCTCATCGTGCTCCGGCGAAGGCCGGAGCCCAGCCCTTCAGTTCGTGCCACTGGATCCCAGCCTTCGCCGGGACACAGAATGATTTATTGCGGGATGACCGTCACCGCGCGGCGGTTCTGCGCCCAGGCGCCTTCGTCGGAACCCAGCGCCACCGGGCGTTCCTTGCCCCAGCTGATCGTGGTCATCCGCGATTCCGGGACGCCGCGCGAGGCGAGGTAGTTCTTCGCGGCATTGGCGCGGCGGTCGCCGAGGCCGAGATTATATTCGCGGGTGCCGCGCTCGTCGGCATGGCCCTCGATGGTCACGGTGACGGTCGGGTTGGCGAGCAGCCAGGCGGCCTGGCTGTCGAGGATCGCGCGATCCTCCGCGTCGATCGTGTAGCTGTCGGTTTCGAAGAGGACGCGGTCCGACGACACTTTCTGCAGGAAGTCGGCGCGGGAGCCCGGGACGACGGCGGTGCCGACATCGCCGCCCGCGTCGCCGCCATTGCCCTGATCGGCGACGGTACCGCCCGGAGGCGGCGGCAAATCCTTCGGCTTCGACGAGCAGCCGGCGGTGAGTGCGAGGCCGATCGCGACGGCGGCGATCTTCAGGCGGTGCTGGTTCATACTTATCTCCTTCAAAATAGAGTCCTTCACGGGAGCAGCGGCCCCCAGGCCGGATCAGACCCGTCGAGCGGGGTCGGGATCTGGCGTTCGTGGCTGCCGGTCAAATCCACCTGCCACACGGTCGATTTTCCGCTCCGGCCCTGGCTGGTGCGGAAGAATTGGATGATGCGGCCGTTGGGCGACCAGCTTGGCGCTTCGTCCTGCCAGCTGTTGGTGAGCAGCTTTTCGCCGCCGCCGCTGGGGCTCATCACGCCGATGCGGAAATTGCCCGCAATCTTGGTGTAAGCGATGAGGTCGCCGCGCGGGCTCCATTCGGGAGTCGCATAGCGGCCGCCGCCGAAGCTGATCCGGCGCTGGTCCGATCCGTCGGCGTTCATGACGTAGAGCTGCTGGCCGCCCGAGCGGTCGCTTTCGAATACGATCTTCGATCCGTCCGGCGAATAGCTGCCCGCCGTGTCGATGCCCGGCGCGTTGGTGAGGCGCATCGGCTGCCCGCCATTTGCGGAGATGCGGTAGAGGTCGGTATTGCCGTTCACCGACATGGAATAGAGGATCCAGCGCCCGTCCGGCGAGAAACGCGGCGAGAAGGTCTGGTTCGCGCTCTCCGTCACCAGCCGCTGCCGCCCGGTGCCGATGTCGTAAATGTAGATGCGCGGCCGCTCGCCGATATAGGACAGATAGACGATCTGCTTGTAATCGGGCGAGAAACGCGGCGTCATCACCGTCGACTGGCCGTTGGTGAGGAAGCGGTGGTTGGCGCCGTCCGAATCCATGATGGCGAGGCGTTTCACGCGCTTATCCTTGGGACCGCTTTCGGCGATATAGGCGATGCGGCTGTCGAAGAACGGGCTTTCGCCGGACAGGCGCGAATAGATGGCGTCGGCGCATTTGTGCGCGGCGCGGCGCCAGTCGCGGGGCTCGACGACATAACCCTGCCGGGTCAATTCCTTCTTCGCGTAGACGTCGTAGAGGTAGCAGCCGACGGTGAGCGTGCCGTTGCCATTGGCCTGGACGAAGCCCTGGACGAGGGCCTGCGCGCCGGTGCCGCCCCAATAGCCGAAATCGGGCGCCGTTACCTGGGGATAGGAGATGGCGGGAAGACCGGCGGGCCCACGCGGCGTGAAGATGCCGCTGTTGCGCAAATCGCTCGCGACGATTTCCGCCACTTGCCGCCCAAGCGCGCCGGTCTCGCCCGCCGCCGTGGTGGCCGACGCCGGGGTCGGCATATAGGGCACGGCGATCGGCATCGGCGCGGAAATGCCACCAACGACATCGACTTCGAGGGGCGGCGGCTCTTCCTGCGCGGTGGCGGACGCGGGCGGCGCCTGTTCGGCTTCCTGCGCGGCGGCGGGCGCGATCAGGATGGTGGCGGCAAGCAGGCTGGCGAGTGTCAGGCGTTTCATAGGTCTCTTCCCGCTCATGGCAATTTATAGGTCATGTTGATGTTGCTCCAGCCGCCCTTGGGCGTCTGGTAGAGGTCTTCCGGGAGGCCGCGCAGCGGCGAGCAGCCGGTATAAGCGGCGATGGCGAGATCCTTCACCCGCTCCTCATAGCGGCGATTTTCATCATCCACGCCGCTCGTGCGCACCACGGTTGGCCTCCGTGCCAACGAGCCGTTTCTGTCGAGGCGCAGATTGATGGTCACCTTGATCTGATTGGCGCCGGGACCGGGGTCAGCCTGACGGTTGGCGCAGGGCTGAATCTGGCGCTGGATCGCCTGCTGGATACCCGCGAGCGCCTGCGCACTCATCACCGCGCCAGTCGGCTTGTTGGACGTGGACTTGGCATCGTCGCCAAGGCCTTTGAGGAAATCGCTGCCGAGGCGCGAGCCCTTGGTCGCCTCCGCCTTGCCCTTGCCGCTGTTCGCCTTGGCATTGCTCGCGGACGTCTTGGGCAAGGCCTTGGGCGGCGCGGGCTTGGTCGCCGCCTTGGAGGAGGCGGGTTCGGAGGTGGCCTTGGGGAGCGTCTTGGGCTGGATCACCGGATCGGGCACCGGCGGCGCTTCCACAGCCTTGGGCGCGGCTTCCTCGGGCGCGCCGGTCTCGGGCGCGACGCTCGCCATTGGCGCCTCGGTCGCGGGCTCGGGCACGGCGGATTGGAGGCCGATCTCGTCGACGAAGGATACGTCCATCGGCGGGTTCATCATCGGCGGGGCGACGGCACCCGCGAGGCCGAGCGTCAGCGCGGCGAGCAGGGCGCCATGCCCCACCACCGCAATGCCAAGCCCGGTTGCCTCCGCGCGGTCCATCAGGGGGTGTCGCTCCCCTGCGTACTGACCAGGGCAACCTTGCGCAGGCCCACCTGGTTAAGCTCACCCATCACCTGCATGACGCGGCCGTAATCGAGCGTGCTATCGGCGCGCAGGAAGATGCGCGGGCCGCCTTCTTCCGTTGCGGACTGGGCGATGCGGCCGAGGCGGGTGGCGAGCTGATTGGGATCGACCTGTTCCTCGCCGATGAAGATGGAGCCCTGTGCGTCCAGGGTGATCTGCACCGGCTCCTGCTCCTGATCGAGCGCGCCCGCCTTGCTCTCCGGCAAATCGACCGGAACGCCGGTGACGAGCAGGGGCGCCGTCACCATGAAGATGATGAGCAAGACCAACATGACGTCGACGAGCGGCGTCACGTTGATCTCCGCCATCGCGGTGCGGCGGGCGCGGCGGCCGGGGCCAGCGATCGGTCCCATCGCCATCAGCCGTCAACCTCCAGCTCGCGCGACAATGTGCCATGAAAGCTGTCGGCGAAGCGCAGCAGGCGCGCCTCGATGCGGTTGATGCCGTGCGTCATGCGATTGTAGGCGATGACGGCGGGAATAGCCGCGAACAGGCCGATTGCGGTGGCGAACAGGGCCTCCGCGATGCCCGGCGCGACGACGGCGAGGCTGGTATTGTTGGCGCCCGCAATGTCGGTGAAGCTGCGCATGATGCCCCAGACGGTGCCGAACAGACCGACGAAGGGCGCGACCGAGCCGATGGTGGCGAGGATGTTGAGGCGGTCGGCAAGCTTGTCGACCTCCGCCCCCGCGGCGGCGTGCATCGCGGTCATCAGCCGCTGGCGCGTGCCGTCCTTGTCGACGCTCTTGCCGCCCGTGGAGCGGCGCCATTCGACGATCCCGGCCGAAAAGACCTTGGCCGCCGGAAGCTCCTCGCCCCCACGCTTATGGTGGAAGCGGTCGATATCCTCGACGGTCCAGAAATCCTTTTCGAACCGCTCATTCTCGCGGTTGACCCGGCGAAGCTTCAGCGTGTGGCCGATGATGATCGCCCACGTCCAGATGCTGGCCAGCGTCAGCCCGATCATCACGGATTTGACGACCAAATCCGCCTGCTTGAACAATTCGACCGGCGACATATGCGCCGCCATATCCACAGCCACTATTCTTCCCCTCTCAACCGTTCGAATGTTTGGGTCCATGCGCGCGGCTGACGTTTCGGACGGCCCTCGGGACTGAGGAACGCGGCCGTCACGTTCGCTTCGGCCAGAAGTTCATCCCCGCGCATGACTCTCTGATGAATGACGCAGCTCGCGGCGCGCACCTCGCGCACCTGGCTCAGGATGCGCAAGTCGTCGTCGAGCTTCGCCGGACTGCGATATTTGATGTGGGCCTCGGCCACCGCATAGACCCCTTCGCCGCTATCCATCGCCGCTCTTTGGTCGATGCCGACGCAGCGCAGCATGTCGGATCGGGCGCGCTCCATGAAGCGCAGGTAATTGGCGTAATAGACGATGCCCGCCGTGTCGGTGTCCTCGAAATAGACGCGCAGGGCGAAATGGTGGGTCTTGCCCACGAACGCGCCCTGATAGGGCGTCGCCAGATCTTTTTCGTTCATGCCCACCTCACAGATTTCCTTAACCATGAAGGAATGGGCTCAAAGACGCTAGCGGCGAACCGTTGCTGTTAAGAGTCGAACAGACCCGATTGGCCGGAGCCGGGGGGCGGGGCGAGGCCAAGATGGGTCCAGCCCCGCCCGTTGAGGCACCGCCCCCGCGCGGTGCGGGCGATGAGGCCCAATTGGATGAGATAGGGCTCGATCACTTCCTCGATCGTGTCGCGCGGCTCGGAAAGCCCCGCCGCCAGCGTTTCCACGCCGACCGGTCCGCCTTTGTAAATGTCGGCGATCATGTTGAGGTAGCGCCGGTCCATCGCATCGAGGCCCAATGCGTCCACTTCCATGCGGGTGAGTGAAGCATCGGCCACTTTCGCATCCACGACCGCCGCGCCCGCCGCCTGCGCGAAATCGCGGACGCGGCGGAGGAGGCGCCCGGCGATGCGGGGCGTGCCGCGCGACCGGCGGGCGACTTCGGTGGCGCCATCCTCCGCGAGCGCGAGGCCGAGCAGCCTGGCGGCGCGGCGCACCACCTTCTCCAGTTCCTCGACCGTGTAGAAGTTGAGCCGGACCGGAATGCCGAAGCGGTCGCGCAAAGGGGTGGTGAGCAGCCCCTGTCGCGTCGTCGCGCCGACGAGGGTGAATTTGGGAAGATCGATGCGGACGGAGCGGGCGGATGGCCCCTCCCCGATCATCAGGTCGAGCGCACGGTCCTCCATCGCCGGATAGAGCACTTCCTCGACCGCCGGATTGAGGCGGTGGATCTCGTCGATGAAGAGGACGTCGCCATCCTCGAGATTGGTGAGCAGGGCGGCAAGATCGCCCGACTTGGCGATGACCGGGCCAGACGTGGCGCGGAACCCAACGCCCATCTCCCGCGCGATGATCTGCGCGAGCGTCGTCTTGCCGAGCCCCGGCGGGCCGAAGAACAGCACATGGTCGAGCGCATCGCCGCGCCCTTTCGCGGCATCGATGAACACGCGGAGATTTTCGCGCGCCGCCCGCTGGCCGACGAAATCGTCGAGCGTCTTCGGACGCAGCGCCGCATCCACGTCCTCGGGACGCCTCTCGCCGGTGATGATGCGGTCGGTATCGGTCATCGAACGATCAAGCGCCCCTCGACTTCGCTCGGGACGAACGAAGCATGTTACGATTCACCCTTAACCGTTCGTGCCGAGCGAAGTCGAGGCGCGTGTCACCGCGCGGACTTCTTGAGAGCGACCCGAACCAGCGCATCGAAGCTGGCTTCTGCTCCCAATTCTGCTTCCGCCTGCGCCACCGCCGCCGCGGCATCCGCCGGGCGGAAGCCGAGATGGAGCAAAGCCGATACGGCGTCGGCGGAATGACTTCCAACGGGTGTTATTGGCACCGCACCGCCGCTGCCCAGGATCACGTCGCCGGCCTTGTCCTTGAGTTCATTGACGATGCGCTGGGCGAGCTTCGGGCCGACGCCCTGCGCGCGCGCCACCATTGCCTTGTCGCCGCTCGCCACCGCACGGTGCAGTTCGTCCGAAGTGAGCGCCGAGAGGATGGCGAGGGCCACGCGGGAGCCGACGCCCTGGACGGAGGTGAGGAGGCGGAACCAGTCGCGCTCCTCGCCAGTCGCGAAGCCGATGAGGCGGATATCGTCCTGCGACACCTGCATTTCGGTGTGCAGGGTGACGGGACTGCCGATCGCGCCGAGGCTCGACAGGGTGCGCGAGGAGGCGAGGACGAGATAGCCGACGCCGTTCACGTCGATCACCGCATGATCGGCGGAGAAGCTGTCGAGCAGGCCCTTCAGCTTGGCGATCATGCGGCATGCCCCTTCAGCGCGCGGTTGCTGGCGAGGTGATGGGCATGGGTAATGGCGACGGCCAGCGCGTCGGCGGCGTCGGCGCCCGCGATCTTCACGCCGGGCAGGAGGATCGAGACCATGGCGTGCATCTGCTCCTTGGCCGCGCCGCCGGTACCGACCACCGCCTTCTTGACGAGCCGCGCCGCATATTCGCCGACTTCGATACCGGCGCGGGCGGCGGACAGCAGCACGACGCCCCGCGCCTGGCCGAGCTTCAGCGTGGATTGGGGATTTTCGTTGACGAAGACTTCCTCGACGGCGGCCGCGGCGGGGCGGTGTTCGGCCAGCACGTGGTCGAGGCTTTCCGCGAGTGTGACCAGCCGTTCGGGGAGCGGTCGCGAAGTATCGGTGCGGATCTGGCCGTTGGCGACATGGCTCAGCCGATTGCCTTCAGCGGCGATCACGCCCCAGCCGGTACAGCCTAGGCCTGGGTCTAGACCGAGGATCAGCATGAGCCCCTCCCCTCGATGGGGAGGGGTTGGGGAGGGGTGATGCTGGGGAAGCATGCCGCTCTACATTGAACATCACCCCCACCCAACCCTCCCCCATCGAGGGGGAGGGCTAAGAAGGCGGAGGCTTTGGCTACCCCCGCCCCAAACATCAGCCCAGTTTCTCCATCACGGCGTCAGAGACTTCGTAATTGCCCCAGACGGTCTGGACGTCGTCGTCGTCGTCCAGTTGATCGATCAGCTTCAGGAGCGTTCCGGCCTCCGCCTCGCCGACATCGATTTGGTTTTGCGGACGCCAGGCGAGCTTGGTGCTTTCCGGTTCGCCGAGCGTCTTTTCGATTGCTTTGGCGACTTCGTGCAGGTCTTCCTGCGCGGTCCAGATTTCATGGCCGTCTTCGCCGGACTGCACGTCTTCCGCGCCCGCTTCGATCGCGGCCTCCAGCACCGCGTCGGCATCGCCCGCCGAAGCGGGATAGGTGATGAGGCCGAGGCGGTCGAAGCCATGGCTCACCGAACCGCTGGCGCCGAGGTTGCCGCCATTCTTGGAAAAGATGGTGCGCACGTTGGTCGCGGTGCGGTTGCGGTTGTCGGTCAGCGCCTCGACAATCAGCGACACACCGCCCGGGCCGAAGCC
Source organism: Sphingosinicella flava (assembly GCF_016025255.1). Classification (NCBI taxonomy): domain Bacteria; kingdom Pseudomonadati; phylum Pseudomonadota; class Alphaproteobacteria; order Sphingomonadales; family Sphingomicrobiaceae; genus Allosphingosinicella; species Allosphingosinicella flava. The sequence goes on along the minus strand of NZ_CP065592.1, from coordinate 2,033,992 downwards.
TTCGTAGCGGATTTCCTCGTAATTATCGCCTTCGCCAGCCGAGGATTTATCGATCGCGCGCTGGATATTGTCCTTCGGCATAGATTGCGCCTTGGCGGCGAGCACCGCGGCGCGCAGACGCGGGTTCATGTCGGGATCGGGCGCGCCCATCTTCGCCGCGACGGTGATTTCGCGGGAAAGCTTGGAAAACATGGCCGAGCGCTTCTTATCCTGCGCGCCCTTCCGGTGCATGATGTTCTTGAATTTACTATGGCCTGCCATTGCCGTCCCTTGCGTCTTAGCCGAGCCGGACCGCGGTGCCGGAAACCGTCACCATCAGCATCGAGCCCTGATTGCCCAGCACTTCGTAATCGATGTCGACGCCGACCACCGCATCGGCGCCGAGGCGCCTGGCTTCCGCCTCCAATTCCGCGAACGCCTCCTGCCGCGCATCGCGGAGCGTGCTTTCATAGGCGCCCGCGCGGCCGCCGACGATATCGCGGATGCCGGCGAACAGATCCTTGAAGATGTTCGCGCCGACGATGACCTCGCCGGTGACGACGCCGAGATAGGCGGTCGCGGGACGGCCTTCGACGGATGTGGTGGTGGTGACGATCATCGCTTCCTCCCCTTAATCGAGGCCGAGCGCTTGGCGGTAGGTTTCGAGCAAGGCGTCGGCTTCCTGACGGACGTGGTTCTCCATCTTCCGGAGCCGCACTATGGCACGCATCGTCTTCGTGTCATAGCCGCGTGCCTTGGCTTCCAGGTAGACGTCCTTCACGTCGTCCGCGATCGCCTTCTTTTCTTCTTCTAGCCGCTCGATGCGCTCGATCAAGAGCCGCAGCTCGTCGGCCGCGACATTTCCTTCCGCCATGTTCAGATGCCCCGATTCTTAAGGATTTGACGGGCAGGCTCTAGAATCTTGGGAAGGCCTGCTCAAGCCGGTCATTCGCACATGCGGGTTGAACTGAAGGCCAGAGTGGCTATTCCGCACTTTCGAAGCCCAACGGAGAATCCATGCTGAGCCAGTTCGTGCCGCGCAGCCGCAAGGTCCGCATCCTCGCCACCCTCGGCCCGTCGAGCGACACGCACGACCGGATCAAGGAGCTGGCCGAAGCGGGCGCCGACGCCTTCCGCCTCAACATGAGCCATGGCACGCATGAGGACCATGCGCAACGCATCCAGATCATCCGCGCGCTGGAGAAGGAGCTGGGCCGCCCGACCACGATCCTTGCCGATCTCCAAGGCCCGAAGCTGCGCGTCGGCAAGTTCGGGAGAGGCAAGGAGGAGCTGACCAAGGGCCAGACCTTCGTCTTCGACCGGGACGAAACGCCGGGCGATGCAAGCCGCGTCACCCTGCCCCATCGCGAGATTTTCGAGGCGCTAGAGCCGGGCACGCGCCTGCTGGTCGACGACGGCAAGCTCGTCTTCCGCGTCACCTCCGTCCATCCCGAGCGGATCGAAACCATGGTCGAGGTGCCCGGCACGATTTCGAACAACAAGGGCCTCAACGTTCCCGACGTGGTGCTGCCGCTCGCCGCGCTGACCGACAAGGACCGCAAGGATCTCCATTTCGCGCTCGACCATCATGTCGACTGGATCGCGCTCAGCTTCGTGCAGCGGCCGGAGGATGTGGCGGAGGCCAAGCGCCTGATCGGCGACCGCGCCGCCCTGCTCGCCAAAATCGAGAAGCCCGCGGCCATCGAGCGTCTGGACGGCATATTGGAGCTCGCCGACGCGGTGATGGTCGCGCGCGGCGACCTCGGCGTCGAAATGCCGCCGCATGAGGTGCCGCCGCTCCAGAAACGGATCGTCGAGAGCGCCCGCCGCCTCGGCCGCCCGGTGGTGGTCGCGACGCAGATGCTGGAATCGATGATCACCTCGCCCTCACCGACGCGGGCCGAAGTGTCGGACGTGGCGACGGCGGTCTATGACGGCGCGGACGCGATCATGCTGTCGGCGGAAAGCGCAAGCGGCCAATGGCCGGTCGAGGCAGTGGCGATGATGAACAGCATCGCGACGAGCGTCGAATCCGATCCCGGCTATGCCGCGCGGGTTCACTTCACCGAGACCCTGCCCGATCCCACCACCGCCGACGCCATTGCGGGCGCGGCGCGCAATATGATCGAGACGGTGAGCGCTGCCGGAATCGTCTGTTTCACTTCCTCCGGCTCCACCGCCCGCCGCGTGGCGCGCGAGCGCCCGGCGGTGCCGATCCTGGTGCTGACCCCGTCGCTCAAGACCGCACGCCGCTCCGGCTTGCTGTGGGGGGCGCATGCGGTGCATACCAAGGATGTGGCGAGCTTCGAGGAGATGGTCGGCAAGTCGAAGCGCATGGCGCTCCGCCACAGCCTCGCCAAGGGCGGCGAGCGCATCATCCTGATGGCGGGCGTGCCGTTCGGAACGCCGGGATCGACGAATATCCTGCACGTCGTGCGGCTCGTCGGGGATGAGCTGGAGCGGCATCGGGCGAAGGCGTCGGCCTAGCCCTATCGTGCTCCTGCGAAGGCAGGAGCCCAGCGGCACGGGGGGGAAGGACTGGGTTCCTGCTTTCGCAGGAACACGCTTATTCCATCAATTTCGGGATCAAATCCGGCAGCTCACGCGCGAGGAAGCCGACCCGGCCCACGTCGCGGGTCAAGATGCGTCCCGCCTCGCCGTGGAGATAGACGCTCCACAAGGCAGCGGTGAGCGCATCGGCGCCCCGCGCCGCGACGCCGCCAGCGATGCCCGCAAGCACGTCGCCCGATCCGGACGTGGCAAGGCCCACGCCACCGCCGAGATAGCGAAAAGCTTCGCCATCCGGCGCCACGACATGGCTCCATTGCCCCTTCACGACCGTCACCGCGCCATAATGCCCGGCGGCCCGACGGGCGGCGGCCAACGGATCGGCGGCCACATCGTTCGAATCGCATTCGAGCAATGCCGCCATCTCCCCATTATGGGGCAGCAGCACCGTCCCGCCCTTGCGCGCCCGCAGCTTCGCGGCGAGCGGCGGCAGGACGTGCAACGCCCCGGCGTCGAGGATCAGGGGATAAGACGCGCCGCTGTCCAGCACCGCCTCCAACAAAGCGGCGAGCGCATCGCCAGTCTCCATGCCCGGACCGATGACGAGGGCGTCGACATGGCCGCATAGGTCTACGAGCCTCTCGACCGAAGCAGCGGCAAGGCAGCCCGCTTCGTCTTCCTCGAAGGCAATGACCCGCGCTTCCGGCATGGCAAGGGACAGGCCGGTGGCAATGCTGCGTGCGGTCGCGATCTGCAATTTGCCCGCGCCCGCCCGCAGCGCTGCCGTTCCGGCGAGCAAGGCGGCACCCGCCACCTCGCGGCTCCCCGCGATGAAGAGGGATCGCCCGCGCTCTTCCTTGTCGCCGTCTTCGGGATGATGGGGAAGCGGACGGGCGCGGAGGATGTCGATGTCGAGCGTCTGGGGCTCGCTCATCGCGTTGCCACCATCGCGTCGGGCGCGGCGGTGATCGGCGCCCGCTCCTCGATCAGGGGCGCCGCGAAATTATAGCGGACGAGCTTGGGCACGCACATCTTCGCGTCGTCGGGCAGGAAATCATATTCGCAGATGCCGCAGTTCAGCACATCGCCTTCCTTGTCGATGCTGAGGATCCGCGCCTCGTCCATCTCCTCGAGAATGTAGCGCAGGCACAGCACCACGACCTGATGGCAGACGACCAGCACGCGGCGGTCGGCATAATGGAGGCTGATCGTGTCCATGGCGCTACGCAGGCGCAGGATCACGTCGGCCCAGCTCTCACCGCCGGGCGGGCGGTGATAGAATTTGCCGAGCAGCATGCGGTGCTGCGCGAGCTCCGGATATTTCTGGCGAATGCCCATAGTGGTGAGCTGATCGAAGATGCCGAACTCGCGCTCGCGCAGGCGCTCGTCGATGACGGGCGCCGTCTTCTCGCCCGCCATGCCGCCGAGACGGCATATGGATTCGGCCGTCTGTCGGGCGCGGATATAGGGCGAAGCGAGGACGATCTCCGGCCGTTCTTCCTCGGGGAGCGCGGCGAACCAATGGCCGAGCGCGTCGGCCTGCTGCTGCCCGAGCGCGCTTAGCGGCACATCGACATCGCGCATGTCGATGTCGATGGAGGCGAGGCCCGCCGCATGCGCGGCATCGCGCGCGACGTTGCCCGCGCTCTGCCCGTGCCGGACGATCCACAATTTTTCAGGCCATCTTTGCCGCATGCGCAATGAAAGCGCGAAGGGCAAGAAAGGTTCAGAGCAGCTCTTCGGCCTCCAGCCAGGCGCGGAGGTCGGCGGCGTCCGTGAAGAGGTGCGCCTTCATGCCGACGGCCTTAGCGCCTTCGACATTGATGATGCGGTCGTCGATGAAGAGAGCGTCGTCCGGCTTCAGGCCGAAGCGGTCGAGGGCGCGGAAGTAGATGGCCGGATCGGGCTTCATCAGCTTTTCCTCGCCGGACACGACGACGTCCTTGAAGCGGCGGAAGAAGGCTTCCTCCCGTTTGCGGAACGGCGCCCAGAAGTCGGCGGAAAAATTGGTGATGGCGAAGAGCGGGATGCCTTTGCCGTCCAGGGCCTCGACGATCTCGTGGACGCCCGGCACCGGATCCTGGATCGTCTCGCCGAAGCGGTCGCCCCAAGCGGCGATGTGGTCGGCATAAGCCGGGAATTTTTCGGTGAGTTCGGCGGCGGCCTCGTGAAAGCCGCGGCCGCCGTCCAGCGAATCGTGCCAGGACCAGAGATCAATATCCTCGATGAAGCGCAGGCGCGCCTCATCGTCCGCGATCTGGCGGACGAGGAAGCTTTCCGGATCCCAACCGTAGAGGACGTTGCCGACGTCGAAGACGACGGCCTTAACCGCCATTAGGGAGTTAACCCTGGCGCGCCTTGAAGCGGCGATTCGTCTTGTTGATGACGTAGGTGCGGCCCCGGCGGCGGATCACGCGGCAGTCACGATGGCGCGACTTCAGGGACTTCAAGGAATTGCGGATCTTCATGGCCTTAAGCCTGTCTTTCGATTCTGAATTACTGGAAAATTGAAGGCGCTCCCCTACGGAGAGGCGCCTTCCAAGTCAAGCGCCCTGCCGCTCGGCGAGCTTGCGCTCCCAGGCGAGGGCATCCTGCACGATGACGTCCAGTTGGTCGCGCTGGGGCCGCCAAGGAAGAGTCGCGAGGATCGTTCGATTATCGGAGACGAGCTCGCCCGGATCACCCGCGCGGCGCGGCTCCATCCGCCGCGCGATCGTCATGTTGGTGACGCGGTCGACCGCATCGAGCACTTCAAGCACGGAGAAGCCACGGCTGTAGCCGCAATTCATGATGTGGCTCTTTTCCGGCTCCTCGATCAGCTTCTCGAGGGCGTGGACATGGGCGGCGGCGAGGTCGCTGACATGGATATAGTCGCGGATGCCGGTGCCGTCCGGCGTGTCGTAATCGGTGCCGAAGACCGAGACATGGCCGCGCTTGCCCGTCGCCGCTTCCACCGCCACCTTGATGAGGTGCGTGGCGCCCGCCGTCGATTGGCCCGAGCGCCCCTCTGGGTCGGCACCGGCGACGTTGAAATAGCGGAGCGCGCAATAGTTGATCGGATGCGCGAAGGCGACATCGGCCAGCATGCGTTCGGTCATCAGCTTCGACCAGCCATAAGGGTTGATCGGCTGGGTGCGCATGTCCTCAGTGACCGGCACCTGCTCGGGCGTACCGTAGGTCGCGGCGGTCGAGGAGAAGATGATGTGCGGCACGCCGCCCTTCACCGCGCTCTCGATCAGGGCGCGGCTCTTCACCGTATTGTTCTCGTAATATTTGAGCGGGTTTTCGACCGATTCCGGAACGACGACCGATCCGGCGAAATGCATGATCGCCTTGATGCCTTGCTCTTGGATGATCCGCGCCACCAACTCCTGGTCCGCAATGTCGCCCTGGTAGAAAGCGACGCCTTCCGGAATGGCCCAGCGGAAGCCGGTCGTCAGATTGTCGATCACCGCCACCGGCCAACCGGCGTCGAGCAGGGCCAGCACCGCATGGCTTCCGATATAGCCCGCGCCGCCCGTCACCAGCACCGGAATCTTCGGCGTCGTCATTCTTCTCTCCCTTGATGATCGTATCCGATGCAGCGAAAAGGCACCGGGTTCGTTTCAGCGTCAATACGACCGCACATAATGGAGAGTTCCCGGCATGAAAGCTGTTTTCCTGCGCTTGGCGGTTGCCGCCTCCGCCCTCGCCCTCACCGCTTGCGCCACCACCGAGCGCGAGGCGCCGTCCCAGGTGGCGCGCTTCCACCTGGGCCAGCCCATCGCGCGCGGGCAAATCGCGGTCGAGGCGTTCGATCCGGCCGATCAGAACGGGCTCGAATTCCGCGCTTATGCCGACGCGGTCGCCCGGCAGCTCACACGGCTCGGCTGGACGGTGGTGCCGAACGGCCAGTCGGAACAGGTCGCGATGATCGACGTCGAGCAGGGCAGCCGCGAGGCGCTCGCCCGCCGCTCGCCGATCAGCATCGGCATCGGCGGATCGACGGGCGGTTACCGCAGCGGCGTCGGCGTGGGTGTCGGCGTCGACGTGCCGGTCGGCCGCAGCCGGTCGCGCGAGATCGTTGGCACCGAGCTCGAGGTCCGCATCAAGCGGCGGTCGAATGGCGAGGTATTCTGGGAAGGCCGCGCATCGACGGAGGCGCGCGCGGACGCGCCGCTCGCCCAGCGCACCGTCGCGGTCGAAAAGCTCGCCGATGCGCTGTTTCGGGACTTCCCCGGAGAGTCGGGTCGCACTATCAGCGTGCCATGACCCTATCCATTTCGAGCGCCTTCGACGGCGGCAACATCCGCGTCGTCGGGATCGACGGCACGAGCGCGGACCTGGAGATCGTCAAGGATCACCAGTCCGATTTCTACCAATGGTTCTATTTCCGCGTCTCCAATGCGGAAGGGCAGGATGTGGAATTGCGCATCCTGAATTGCGGAGGATCGGCCTACCCCAACGGGTGGGACGGCTATCAGGCGCGCATTTCCTATGATCGCGAGGAATGGGCGCTGGCCGACACGAGCTATGCGGACGGCGTCCTCACCATAAGCGTGACGCCGGACGCGAACAGCCTGTGGGTCGCCTATTTCGCGCCCTATACGATGGAGCGGCACCACGATCTGATCGCCGAGGCCGCCGAGCATCCCGATATCGCGCATCGCTCGCTCGGCCAGACGCTGGATGGGCAGGAGCTCGATTATCTGAAGCTCGCCGGAGGCCCGCTGCAGGTGTGGCTCTATGCGCGCCAGCATCCCGGCGAGACGATGGCGGAATGGTGGATGGAAGGCGCGCTCGAAAAGCTGCTCGACGATTCCGATCCGGTGACGCGGCGGCTGCGCGAAAAAGCGACCTTCCATATCGTGCCGAACATGAATCCGGACGGGTCGCGGCGCGGACATCTGCGCACCAATGCGGCGGGCGTCAATTTGAACCGCGAATGGCACGACCCGAGCGCCGAGCGCAGCCCGGAAGTGCTCTATGTCCGGGAGGAGATGGACAAGACCGGCGTCGATTTCGCGATGGACGTCCATGGCGACGAAGCCATCGCCGCCAACTTTCTCGCCGGGTTCGAAGGCATTCCGTCCTGGAAGAAGGATCAGCAGGCGCTGTTTGATCGGTTCGCCGAGAAGCTGGTCGTTCTGTCTCCCGATTTCCAGACCGAAAAGGGCTATGAGATCGCGGCGCCCGGCAAGGCGAACCTGTCCATGTCCACCGCCCAGCTCGCCGAACGCTACGGTGCGGTATCGATGACGCTGGAAATGCCGTTCAAGGACAATGGCGACCTGCCCGACCCGGATTACGGTTGGTCTACTGGCAGGAGCCGTGCGCTGGCGAAGAGCTGTCTCGATGCCCTCCACGCCATTCTGCCCGATCTGGAAGCGCGGAAGAAATAATGCCGACGCTCGTTCTCATCCGCCACGGCCAGTCCGCCTGGAACCTGGAAAACCGCTTCACCGGCTGGTGGGACGTGGACCTGACCGAACAGGGAGCTGCCGAGGCCCGGGCCGCAGGCGAATTGATGGCCGCCAAGGGGCTCGATTTCGATCTCTGCTTCACCAGTCTTCAAACCCGGGCGATCAAAACGCTGCACCTGGCGCTCGAACATATGGGCCGCCTCTGGCTGCCGGTCGAAAAGCATTGGCGGTTGAACGAGCGCCATTATGGCGGACTCACCGGCCTCGACAAAGCCGAGACGGCGGCCAAGCATGGCGACGAACAGGTGCATATCTGGCGCCGCTCCTTCGACATTCCGCCGCCGGCGATGGAGACGGGCGGCGGCTTCGATCTCACCAACGACCGGCGTTACAAGGGCATCGCCATTCCGAAAACGGAGAGCTTGAAAGACACCATCGCCCGCGTTCTGCCTTATTGGGAAGAGCGGATCGCCCCGGCGCTGAAGGCCGGAAATCGCGTCCTCATCTCCGCCCACGGCAATTCGCTCCGCGCGCTGGTGAAGCATCTCTCCGGCATTTCCGATGCTGAGATTACCGGCCTCGAAATCCCGACGGGTCAGCCGATCGTCTATGAGCTGGACGAGGGGCTAAACGCCACCGATCGCTATTATCTGAAGGATAGATAAGCCCCCAACACCCCTCCCTTGATGGGGGAGGCTGGGTGGGGGTGATCTACGACGTAGATCGCGATCTTTCCGGAAGCATCACCCCACCCCAACCCCTCCCCATCGAAGGGGAGGGCTTAGTAATTGCACCCGCCCCTCTCCCCCGCTAGACGTGCCGCTTCGCCGGACAAGGGAAGACGGGGAATGGCAGAGGAAGCGCCGCTTATCGGCATCATCATGGGCAGCCAGTCCGATTGGGATACGATGCGCCATGCCGCCGAGACGCTGGACACGCTCGAGGTGCCGCACGAGACCCGCATCGTCTCCGCCCACCGCACGCCGGACCGGCTCTACGATTATGCCAAGAGCGCGGCGGAGCGCGGCCTGCGCGCGATCATCGCGGGCGCGGGCGGGGCGGCGCACCTGCCCGGCATGGCCGCGGCGATGACGCGCGTGCCGGTACTCGGCGTGCCCGTGGAATCCAAGGCTTTGTCCGGCATGGACAGCCTACTTTCCATCGTCCAGATGCCCGCCGGCATTCCGGTCGGGACGCTCGCCATCGGCAAGGCGGGGGCGGTCAACGCCGCCCTCCTCGCCGCCGCGATCCTCGCGGGCACGGACGCGGCGCTGGCCGGCCGGCTCGACGCCTGGCGGCGTGAACAGACCGACAAAGTGGCCGAACGACCGCAGTGATCGTCCCGCCCGGCTCCATCATCGGCATCATCGGCGGCGGCCAGCTCGGCCGGATGCTGGCAATGGCGGCGGCGCAGCTGGGCTATAAGGTTCATATCTACGCGCCCGAGGCTGATTCTCCGGCCGCCGAAGTGTCGGCTTTCTTCACGCGAGGGGCTTATGAGGATGAGGCGGCGCTCGCCCGCTTCGCCGCCAGCGTCGATGTCGTGACGTATGAATTCGAGAATATTCCTGTGGCCCCGCTCGCCGCCCTTGCCGCGAGAGCGCGGCTTCACCCTTCGCCCCGGGCGTTGGAGATCGCCCAGGACCGGCTTGCCGAAAAGGAATTCGCCGTCTCGCTCGGCGGGCGGCCCGCTCCGTTCGCGGCGGTGGACAGCCTGGAGGATCTGAAGGCCGCGCTCGATCGCATCGGTACTCCGGCCGTCCTTAAGACACGGCGCATGGGCTATGACGGCAAGGGTCAGGCACGCTTGCGCACGCCGGCCGATGCCGAGGACGCCATCGAAGCGCTCGGCGGCGCGCCCGCCGTGCTGGAGCGGTTTGTCGCCTTTCATGCGGAATTTTCGATCCTGCTCTGCCGCGCCGCTTCCGGTGAGACGATCTTGTGGGATGCGCCGCGCAACACGCATATCGGCGGCATCCTCGACCGGTCGGAAGCTCCGGCGGGCATCGACCTTGCCCCGGCCATCGCGGAAGCCGCGGACCTCGCGATCAAGGTCGCCGACGCGCTCGATTATGTCGGCGTGCTGACGCTGGAATTCTTCGCGTCCGCCGATGGCCCGGTGTTCAACGAAATGGCGCCGCGCGTCCACAATAGCGGCCATTGGACGATCGAGGGGGCGGCAACGTCGCAATTCGAAAATCACATCAGGGCGATTTGCGGCCTGCCGCTTGGCGCCACAACACTCACCGCGCCAAAGGTCGAAATGACCAATTTGATCGGCGCCGACGCCGACACATGGCCGGACATCCTGTCCGATCCTGCCGCGCATCTTCATCTTTATGGCAAAGGCGAAGGCCGCGCCGGCCGCAAGATGGGCCACGTCACCCGGCTCTTCCGCTGATAGCGCTTACTGTTCCCCGGGGGAAGCCGGGGAACAGGCTCAGGAACCCGCGCCGCTGGGCTTCGGCCTTCGCCGGAGCCTAATTCATGCCCGTCACTCCGGCTGTCGCCGGAGTGACATTGATCGTGTTATTGCCGCGGCTGCGCGGGAACCACCTCCACGGGGATGCCGAGCGAGGTGAGCTGTGGGCGCACCTTCGCGGCGTCGCCGACGATCACCCAGACGAGCTTCGACGGATCGATGACCTTGCGCGCCGCATCGTCGAGCGCCTGCTGGGTCATGCCCTGATACCGGCTGGCCAGGGTTTCGTAATAATCGTCGGGCCGGTTGAACAGGGCATTGGAGCGCAAGGCCGAAAGGACGGCGGCAGAGGTTTCGAAATTGCCCGCCAGTTCACGCGTATTGCCGTTCACCACCCGCTGGAGTTCGGCCGGGGTGACGCCCTTCGATCCGGTGAAATTCTTCACATGATCGATGATCGCGGCGACGGCCGGACCGGTCTTGTCCGCCTGCACCGGCGCCTGGACGATGAAGGGCATCCGGTTTTCGATCATCTGGATCAGGCTCCACGCGCCATAGGACCAGCCCTTCGTTTCGCGCAGGTCCATGTTAATGCGCGACAGGAAGTTGCCGCCCAATATCTCGTTCGCGGAATCCAGAACGAGAATGTCATCCGTGCCTTTCAATGGAAGAACCTCGCCCGCGAGGATTAGCGACTGCGGCGATTGCGGCCGGTCGATCAGCACGATGCGCTGCTTTGGCGCGGGCGGGACGGCGGCGAAATTCTTGACGCCCTTGACCGCTGGCGCGGGCGCCCAATTGCCGAACTGCCCTTCGAGCAGCGGCAGCAGGGTTGCGAGCGGCAGGTCGCTGACCGCGAAGATTTCCGCATTGTCCGGCCGGATCCAAGCCCGGTGAAAGGCGAAAAGCTCGTCGCGGGTCACGGCCTTCACCGCCGCCGGATCGCCGGTGCCGGTGAATGGCTTTCCATAAGGATGCGCCGCGCCATAGAGGAGGGGCGGCAGCGCACGGAGAGCAAGGCCCTGCGGCTGCGTCATTTCCGCCGCGATCCCGGCGAGTTGCTGGGCGCGAATGCGCTCCACCTCGGCGGGATCGAAGGCGGGGTTCTTGACGATGTCGCCCATCAACGCGAGCGACGGAGCCAGGTTGGCGCTCAGCGCGGTCAGCGTGACGCCGGTGCGATCGAGCGACGCGCCGGGATTGATCGAAGCGCCCAGACGCTCCTGCTCTTCCGCGATCTGGATCGAGTTGCGGCTGGTCGTGCCTTCCTCGAGCAGGTTCAGCATCAGGCTCTGCGTGCCGAGCTTGGCAGCCGGATCGGCGGCGATGCCGGCGTCGAACTCGAGGGCGACGCGCGTCACCGGAACGCTGGTCCGTTGCGCATAAGTTACCTTGACGCCGTTCGACAAAGTGGCGCGCTGCACGTCCGGGAAGTCGAGGTTCGGGATGCTGCCGACCTGCGGCAACGGGCGGCCTTCCACGAACGGAAGCGGCGCCATCGGCTGCTCGCCTGGCTGTGGCTCGCGATAATAACGCGGACGCTGGCTGGCGGCACCCTTCGATGCCGCTGCTTCCTCATAAGCGTCGCGCTCGCCCGGGACGACGGTGAGAGCATAGACCGGACGGTTCAGCCATTTCTGCAACGCCGCCTTCACGCTGTCCGGCGTCACCGTGGCATAAGCGGCGAGCTGCTTCTTGTAGAAGCCGGCATCGTCGGCATAGAGTTCGCCTTCGGCAAGCGCGGTCGCCTTGCCGCCGAAGCCGCCGACCTGTTCCAGGCCCTGAATGCGGCTCGAAAGATCGCGCATCACAACGCGACGCACTTCGTCCTGCGTCGGGCCGTTGGCAACGAGATCGGCGATGATCGCGTCGACGCGCTGGGCAACCACGTTCGGATCGACGCCCGGCTTCACGTCCGCCTGCACTTCGAACAGGCTGAGGCGCTGAAACGGCTGGACCGATGCCGATACCCGCACGGCGGTCTGGTCCTTGCGGACCAGCTCATTGTCGAGCCGCGAGCTGGCAAGGCCGCCAAGCACCGCCGCGCCGACGTCGAGCGGCACATATTCAGGATCGGTCATGCCCGGCACCGTCCAGTTGCGATAGAGGCGGGTGAAGGCCACGCGGTCCTTCATCGTCTCGGCCTTGGGCGCCGCAAGCGTCGGCACCGGCGCGGCGGCAGGCGTGTTGACCGGCCCGCGCGGTATGTCGCCGAAATATTTCTGGACGAGCGGACGCGCCTCAGACGCCGACACATCGCCCGCGAGAACCAGAACGGCGTTGTTGGGGCCGTATTTGTCGCGGAACCATTGTTTCACGTCCTCAAGGCTCGCCGAATCGAGATCGGCCATCGAGCCGATGGTAGAGTGATGATAGGGATGCCCTTCCGGCATCAGCGCCTCGAGCTGCGCATATTCGACGAGGCCGAACGGCTGGTTGTCGCCCTGCCTCTTTTCATTCTGCACGACGCCGATCTGGTTGGTGAGCTTTTCCTGAGTCACCGCGCCGAGCAAATGCCCCATGCGGTCGCTTTCGAGGAAGAGGGCGCGTTCCAGCGCCGGGGTCGGCACCGTCTGGAAATAATTGGTGCGGTCGAACCAGGTGGTGCCGTTGAAATCGGTCGCGCCAATCTCGCGCAGCGGCTCGAAATAATCGCCGGGCGCGTTTTCCGAGCCATTGAACATCAGATGTTCGAACAGGTGGGCGAAGCCGGTCTTGCCCTTGGGCTCGTCCTTGGAGCCGACATTGTACCAGACCGAAACTGCCACGACCGGCGCCTTCCGGTCCTCGTGCACGACGACGCGAAGCCCGTTGTCGAGCGTGAATTCCTCATAGGGAATATTCACCGCCTGGACGAGCCGGTTGAGTCCCGCATCGGCGGGCGGCTGCGCGGCCGGGGCGGATGCAAGAGCCGGAGCATCGGCGGCGGGCGCGGTGGCACATCCGCCGGTCATCAACGCTGCGGCCATGGTCAAGGCGGCGATAGTCCTGCGCATGAATGGCGTCCTTTTTACGATATCTGCGGGCCGGGACATTAGCCGCAATCTGTTGACGCGCAACCGTTTATCACGAGCCTGTGCCGCATCTGGACAGCACCCCCTTGTGTTGCTTCGGTGCAACACCACATCAGGCCTGACAGGCAGAATAGGGGCGAACATGAACCTCGAAAAATTTACCGATCGCACCAAGGGCTTCCTTCAAGCCGCGCAGACCGTCGCGGTGCGCCTGAACCACCAGCGGATCGCGCCGGAACATATCCTGAAGGCGTTGCTGGAGGACGATCAGGGCATGGTTTCCGGCCTTATTGATCGCGCCGGGGGCAGCGCGCAGACGGCCGCGCGCAAGGTGGACGAGGCACTATCCCGCATTCCCGCCGTGTCGGGCAGCGGCGCGAGCAATCCGCCCGGCCTGGACGGCGAGAGCCTTCGCCTGCTCGACCAGGCCGAGCAGATCGCGCAACAGGCGGGCGACAGCTATGTCACCGTGGAGCGGCTCCTCATCGCCCTCGCCCTCGCAACGTCCACGGCCGCGGGCAAGGCGCTCGCCGATGCGGGGCTGAAGGCTGAGGCACTGAACGCCGCAATCAACGCATTGCGCGGCGGCCGCTCCGCCGACACCGCGTCGGCCGAGGACCGCTATGACGCCCTCAAAAAATTCGCCCGCGACCTCACCGAAGCCGCCCGCGCGGGCAAGCTCGATCCGGTTATCGGCCGCGACGAGGAAATTCGCCGCACGACGCAAATCCTCGCCCGCCGCACCAAAAACAATCCGGCTTTGATCGGCGAACCCGGCGTCGGCAAGACGGCGATCGCCGAGGGGCTCGCGCTCCGCATCGCCAATGGCGACGTCCCGGACAGCTTGAAGGATCGCCGCCTCCTTGCCCTCGATATGGGCGCGCTGATCGCGGGCGCCAAATATCGCGGCGAATTCGAAGAACGCTTGAAAGGCGTGCTCGACGAGGTGCGCCAGGCCGAGGGGGATATCATCCTGTTCATCGACGAAATGCACACCCTGATCGGCGCCGGAAAAAGCGAGGGGGCCATGGATGCGGGCAACCTTTTGAAGCCTGCCCTCGCGCGCGGCGAGCTCCACTGCATCGGCGCCACCACGCTCGACGAATATCAGAAATATGTCGAAAAGGATCCGGCCCTGCAGCGCCGCTTCCAACCGGTCTTCGTTGGCGAGCCGACGGTCGAGGACACCATTTCGATCCTGCGCGGCCTCAAGGAAAAATATGAGCTTCACCATGGCGTGCGGATCACCGACGGCGCCATCGTGTCGGCGGCGACGCTTTCCAATCGCTACATCGCCGACCGCTTCCTGCCCGACAAGGCGATCGACCTCATGGACGAGGCGGCCTCCCGCCTGCGCATGGAGGTGGAATCGAAGCCGGAGGAGATTGAAAATCTCGACCGCCGCATCATTCAGCTGAAGATCGAGCGCGAGGCGCTGAAAAAGGAAACCGACAAGGCGTCGCGCGATCGCCTCGCTGCGCTGGAAGAGGAACTGGCCAATCTCGAACAGCAATCGGCGGAGCTGACCGCCCGCTGGCAGGCGGAAAAGGAGAAGATCCAGGCCGAGGCGAAGCTCAAGGAGCAGCTCGATGCCGCCCGCCTGGAGCTTGAACAGGCGCAGCGAGCCGGCGATCTCGCCCGCGCGGGCGAACTCAGTTACGGCACCATTCCGCAGCTCGAGAGGCAACTGCACGAGGCGCAATCCGCCAGCCAGAGCGCCATGCTGCGCGAGGAAGTGACGGGGGAGGACATCGCCGCCGTCGTTTCGCGCTGGACCGGCATCCCCGTCGACAGGATGCTGGAGGGGGAGCGCGAGAAGCTGCTCCACATGGAAGAATGGCTGGGCAAGCGCGTCATCGGTCAAAAGGACGCGGTCGACGCCGTTAGCCGCGCCGTGCGCCGCTCACGCGCGGGGTTGCAGGATCCGCACCGGCCCCTGGGCTCCTTCCTGTTTCTTGGGCCCACCGGCGTCGGCAAGACCGAGCTCACCAAGGCGCTCGCAGAGTTCCTGTTCGACGATCCCGCCGCGATGGTCCGCATCGACATGTCCGAATATATGGAAAAGCATGCCGTCGCGCGCCTGATCGGCGCGCCCCCGGGCTATGTCGGCTATGAAGAAGGCGGCGTCCTGACAGAGGCCATCCGCCGCCGGCCCTATCAGGTCATCCTGTTCGACGAAGTCGAAAAGGCGCACGCCGACGTTTTCAACATCCTGCTTCAGGTGCTGGATGACGGCCGCCTGACCGACGGCCAGGGCCGCGTGGTGGATTTCGCGAATACGCTCATCATCCTGACCTCAAACCTCGGCAGCCAATATCTGGCGAATTTGGAGGACGGCCAGGATGTCGAGAGCGTGGAGCCGCAAGTGATGGACATCGTGCGCGCCCATTTCCGCCCCGAATTCCTGAATCGTCTCGATGAAATCATCCTGTTCCACCGCCTCGCCCAAGAGCATATGGGCCCGATCGTCGATATCCAGGTGGCGCGGGTTCAGAAACTGCTGGCGGACCGCAAGATCAAACTGGAACTGACGGATGAAGCAAGGGCGTGGCTGGGACGGGTAGGGTATGACCCGGTCTACGGCGCCCGTCCATTGAAGCGCGCGGTGCAGAAATATCTGCAGGATCCGCTGGCTGAGATGATTTTGAGGGGCGAGATTCCAGAAAATGCCTTTCTCAAGGTAAGAGAAGGTGAAAAAGATTTAATGATTGAGCTTATAAAAAGAGGGGCAGTTTAAGAAAACTGCCCCTCATAGTGTTAATAAAGTAGGCTTAGGTTAGAAATTGGCTTTTACGCCAACTTTGAAATAACGGCCTAAGATTCCCAGACCTCCCTGAACCGGGTTATAACGCGCAGCGCCATAAGTCACGGGATCAACCGGCGGCATTTCATCAAGTACGTTCAACATCGTGAGATAAAGATCGTAATTGTCGTTGATGCGCCAGTTTCCGACCAAGTCAAAGGTGATGTAGGAATCTACATCACAGGGAACAAAGCCAGGATCGAAACCGCACTGACCCGACGTACCAGGACCAAATTGATCTTCGGCCGAAAGATTATATCCGTCGAAATAATTGGCAGTCCCAGTCAAAGCAAAGTCGCCAAAGTCGAAGGTGTTCTGCCAGCTACCGCGCCATTCAGGCGTGCCAGAACCGGCGGTTAAGTTATAGTTACCTAATGTGCCTTCAAAGCTTAGCGTCTGATCATTTTGAGTCTGGCTCAGATTTATGATGTAGGTAGCTTGGGCCGCACTCGTCCAACGAATATTATCGGTGATATCGAATGTGGTCGTAACGCCCAAGTCAAGACCCTCGGAATCGATGCGGGCCGCATTGATGTAGCCCGATTCCACAAACGCAATGCGCGGCCTAAGGGTTGGGTTGTTCGGATCTGGAGCATCCGCAATTACATTGAAGCCTGCCGGAATGGGCTGGCCCGCATAATAAGCGGCGATGGCTTCAGATGTATCCGCGGAAACGATCGCGTCGGTCTTTCTAATATTATAATAGTCGACGGTCAGCGTAACGTTTCTGATAGGCTCAACCACAAGACCAAGCGTGAAACTCCGAGACTTTTCAGGTTTCAAGTCCGGCGTCGCCAATGAAGTTAAACCATAAGACCCGCGAATATAGCTTGGGCAAGTCGAGAATGTGGCTCGAGAGCAGCCATAAGGGGCCAAATAGCTATCCGTATAAATGCCGGAACTCGCATTGACGAAACCGGTTGTCGGAAAAGAATTGGCTTCCCCGAAGCTTGGGATGCGGAAACCCTGCGAATAGGTGCCACGCAATGCAACCCAAGAAAAAGGTTCGAAGCGGGCACCAATTTTCGGAGAGAAAGCGTCCTGTCCGCTTGAATAGCTATCGTAACGACCGGACAGATTGATATCCAAGCTATCGATGATTGGCGCATTCAATTCCGCAAAGACTGAACGCACAGTGCGGTTGCCGACAGCGCCAAAGGAATTAATCTCAAAGTAACGCTGGGTCGGCCCGTTATCATCCGGGTTAGCGCTGGGATTGTCCAAGCCTTCATAGCGAATAGAAGCACCGACACCCAGCTGAAGCGGGCCACCGGGGAGCTGGGCCACCGTACCGCTCACCACCCCTTGGACCTGATACAGATCGGATGTTGAATTCTGAATATTGGTCGGGATGACATAATCGATGACATCCTGACTATTGGCGGACGGATCGCGCCAATTGTAAGTGCCGTCAGCGATTACATCCAACAGATGCTGAATGTAGACATAGCCTTCGAAAGTACGCCGAAGATCGGTGTGCATGGCAGTCGCGTCGACATTATAGCTGAAATTGTCGCTGATGTCTCCGCGAACACCGATTGCGGCACGATAGGCACGATTCACGGTTTCGTCGAATTGACGAACCGGGAAGCGCGCGCGCAGCTCAGCTGCCTGGCCTGCCGCTGCGAACGGGTTGTTCGGGTTCAGGGTACGGTTCGGCGATGTCGCGCAATTCACCCGTTCCGGGCACACGTATACCGGAAGCCTTAACGGACCAGAACCAGGCGCGAACGGCTGACCTGCAGTCGACGTACTGAAACGGGGACGGACGGCCGCCGGAGCATTGCCGCGAACGACGCCCGTGGCCCCAAAGTAGCTGGAAGTGGTCTGCAGGAAGTTAACCTGAGCATAGGCTTCGCTGGTTTCACCAATAGCTGCAGTGAAACGCGCCGAACCGCCGAAGCGCTCTATTTCCGGCTGAATGTTACCGTAAAGACTGGTGAAGTCTTCTTGGCAGACTGTTGTCGGAGTGGAAGGATTAGCCGCGCGCTCAGCTGCAGTCAAAGTATAGCTGGGAAGGTTACCGCAATTTGCTTGAAGCTGCTGGTAACGCGCCCCGGTCGGAGCACCGGTGACTGGATCCACTGGCCGAACAATGGCTGGCGTAACCGTCAAAACGCCGCTGTCGAACTCACCATCTCCGTTAAGACCATTGACCACGTTATTCGGGCCGCAAACGTCTTCGAAGCAGATACCGCGTTCATCATCGGTATTATACGGATAAGGACGCTGATTGTTGGCCAGGCTTTCGCTGCGATAATAGAAACCGCTGATATAGCCATTCATACCGTTCGTATCGAGATCACCGACACCAGTGGTCAATGACAAACGATACTCCGCAGCATCGCCACGGGAAGAAATACCGGCTTGAGCGCGCGCCAAAACCCCTTCAAATTCGCGCCTGGTAATGATGTTCACCACACCCGCAATGGCATCTGCGCCGTAGCTTGAAGATGCGCCGTCACGCAACACTTCAACCCGCTCGACGATGTCATCTGGAATGGTATTCAAATCTACGAAGTTGCGAGTGCCGTCGTCGGCAAGCGGATAATAAGCCGCTCGAAGACCGTCAAAAAGCACAAGCGTAGAATTGGTTGTAAGACCCCGAAGCGAGACCGCAGAGGCGCCAGCGGCAAACGCACCATTTGCGGTGAAGGAGTTGGTGATCGCAGGGCCATTGTTGGAGACAAGCTGCTGCAAGCCTTCTTGGATGGTGCTGACACCGCGCTGGTCAAGGGCTTCAGCAGTCACGGTTGTTACTGGAGACGGACCTTCATCCGCATTCCGCAAAATGGAACCGGTGACGACAATGGCTTCACCCTCTTCGGTTGGACCCGTCTGATCCGGCACCGGAGCAACGTCTTCTTGCTGAGCTGGAGCAGTGTCTTGCGCATAAGCCGGCATCGCAGCTCCCGCGCCAAGCACAACAAGCGCAGCCAACGCCGCACTACCGCGAAGAAGGCTACGATCTAATTTAGGTTTGTAAGTCACATGGACCCCCTTTGTATTATTGATACGAGCTTGCCTATGAGCCCGATTAAGCGATGCCGACACGCAGACGGCCGCAGGGCGAAAGTGCGCGTGAATTTACGTGATTGTAAAGTGATGGCTAATTTATCAATCATTCCGTTTCGGAATGTTGTAAATATATCACAGCGAATGATCGCTCTGGATACTAGTGTCGCAATTGGCTCGGCAGGATGTTTCGGCAGATACGTAAGCTTCTTGCCGCGCCACGTTCCAATAACGGAGGGCGTCCAAGGGGATTTTGGCGCTGGTGACGGCGCAAAGGACATGGTCGCCGGCCGAGAGCAGGCGGAAGGTGCCGTCGAGATAGTGGACCTTGGCCGCGCGGCCGGTGGGGGACATCAGCATCTGTCTTTGCACCTCAGAAAAGTTTGGCCTCAGAAAAGCCTGGCCTCAAAAGAGCTTCGGCTGCTCCGGCCTGTTCTTCGGATAGGCAGGTTTGCGCGGGCGCTCAAGGGGTTGGGCGCCGTTCGCGACCGCATCTACCCGGCCGTCGGCGAAGACGAGGCTGAGCGCGCCCGCCGCCCTCGCTTGTTCGGCGCGGGTGAGGACGTGGCCGCCGCGATCCTCGACACGGACATAGCCCTTTTCGAGCGGCCGATTGGGATGAGCGAGTTCCGCCACCCGCCAGAGCCCCTTCAGCGTTCGATCGCCTTCGTCGATCCGGCGGCGAATATGTCCGGCATCGAGGCGAAGGCCTGCGAGACGATCCTGCGACCGGCGCACGGCAGCTTGCAGGAGCGAAGGGCGCAGCGCGCCCGCCGCCCCGCCAAGATCGGCGCGGGCATGGCTGAGCCGCGCCGACAGGGCGCGGGGAAGCCGTTCGGCGAGATCGTCGAGCCGCTGCTGCTGTGGGGCGAGAAGATCCTCCCTCGCCGGGAAATGGCGGAGGCAAGCCGCAAGCTGTTCCGCCGCCCGCTCCCGGGCCCGGCTGGCGCAACGCTCGGCGCGCGCGGCGAGATCGCCGACGAAGGCGGCAAGCTCGCTGCGCACCGGCACGGCCAGTTCGGCGGCGGCGGTGGGCGTCGGCGCGCGCATGTCGGCGGCAAAGTCGCAGAGCGTCGTATCGGTTTCATGGCCCACCGCCGATATGACGGGAATGGTGCAATCGGCCACGGCACGGACCACCGCTTCCTCGTTAAAGGCCCACAAATCTTCGATCGATCCGCCGCCGCGCGCGACGATGACGAGGTCGGGGCGCGGCGCCGGACCGCTAGAGCTCGCGGCGTCGAAACCGCGCAGGGCGGCGGCGACCTGCTCCGCCGCGCCTTCGCCCTGCACGGCGACCGGCCAGACGACGACATGGGTCGGGCAACGATCCTCAAGCCGGTGAAGAATGTCGCGGATGACAGCGCCGGTGGGCGAGGTGACGACGCCGATCACCTTCGGCAGGAAAGGCAGCGGTTTTTTCCGCGCCGCATCGAACAGCCCTTCCGCCGCCAAAGCCTGGCGCCGCTTGTCGAGCAGCGCCATCAACGCGCCTTGCCCGGCGAGTTCCAGCCGGTCGATAACGATCTGGTAGCGGGAACGGCCGGGATAGGTGGTAAGGCGGCCGGTCGCGATCACCTCCACGCCGTCTTCGGGCCGGAAACGCAGCGCGCCCGCCACCGCCTTCCAGATGACGCCGTCCAGCACGGCATTTTCATCCTTGAGGCACAGATAGCAGTGGCCCGACGCCGCCTTTTTCCACCCCGAAATCTCGCCGCGGACCCGGACGTGGCCAAAGCGGTCCTCAACCGTCCGCTTCAGTGCGCCGGACAGTTCCGACACCGTCATCGCCGGTGCGTTGTCGCCGGGCGTATCGGTTGCTAACAGCCCGGGGTCATCGGAAGGAAAATCGGTCATGAACGTCCTGTTGCTTGGCTCCGGCGGCCGTGAGCATGCCCTGGCGTGGAAGCTCGCGCAATCGCCGCTGCTCGGTCAGCTCTATGCCTCACCCGGCAATCCGGGAATAGCGCAGGAGGCGGGGGTCGTCGCGCTGAATGCCGCAGATCATGGGGAAATCGCCGCATTTTGCCGTGACAAGAGCATCGATCTGGTCGTGATCGGGCCGGAAGCACCGCTTGTGGAGGGCCTTGGCGATGCTTTGCGCGCGCAAGACATCCTTGTTTTCGGTCCCAATCGCGTTCCGGCGCAGCTTGAAGGGTCGAAGGGCTTCACCAAGGAGCTGTGCGCGCGCCGCGGCATTCCGACCGCGCGCTTCGTTCGGGCGGGAAGCCAGAAAGAAGCGGAAGCGGCGCTCCAGGATTTCGGCCTGCCGGTTGTGATCAAGGCGGACGGCCTCGCCGCGGGCAAGGGCGTGATCATCGCCGAGACGGCGGACGAGGCCCGCGCGGCGGTCGCGACCATGTTCGACGGCACGTTCGGCGCGGCGGGCGCGTCGGTGGTGATCGAGGAATTCTTGACCGGCGAGGAAGCGAGTTTCTTCGCGATCACGGACGGGAAGACCGTGGTGCCGTTCGGATCGGCGCAGGATCACAAGCGTGTCGGCGACGGCGACACGGGACCGAACACCGGCGGCATGGGCGCCTACAGCCCCGCCCGCGTGCTGACGCCGGAACTGGAGCGGCGGGTGCTGGGCGAGATCGTGCAGCCGACGGTCGATGCGCTCGCCGCGGAGGGCACGCCCTTTTCCGGCGTCCTCTACGCCGGGCTGATGCTGACGGCGGAGGGACCGAAGCTCATCGAATATAATGCGCGGTTCGGCGATCCCGAATGCCAGGTGCTGATGATGCGTCTGGAAAGCGACCTCCTCGCGCTCATGCTCGCCACGGCGAAGGGCGAATTGGCGGGCGCGGAGCCGCCCTCCTTCTCGGACCGGACGGCTCTGACCGTCGTCATGGCGGCAAACGGCTATCCCGGCACGCCGGACAAGGGCGGCGCCATATCCGGGATCGAGCGGGTTCATGGCGCGAAAGTGTTTCATGCCGGAACCGCGCTGGAGGACGGCCGCCTCGTCGCCAATGGCGGGCGCGTACTTAATGTGACGGCGCTCGGCGGCACGATTCGCGATGCGCAGGAAGCGGCCTATAAGGCGGTCGCCGCGATCGATTTCCCGTCCGGTTTCTACCGCCGCGACATCGGCTGGCGCGAAGTCGCGCGCCAGGCGGGAGCCAAGGCTTGACCGGGACCGTTACGCAGGAGCATGTTTCGTAAAAAGGGAGACAAGCGATGCGCAACTGGCTGAAGATCCTGATCGGTCTGCTCGCGGTGCTGCTCGTCGGCTGGCTGCATCACGGCCCGCTGGGACATGGCGAGGCTTATGTCGCCGCGCTCGAGCAGAAGGCGCGGGCCGTCGTCGCGGAAACCGGGGTGCCGGGCGTTTCCGTCGCCCTCGGCCATGATCCGCTGACCCGCCATGCCACCCTTTCCGGCCCGGCCGACGCCTTCCAGCGTGAGGGTCAAGGCGAGCTCAAAGGCATCAACGATCTGGTCGGCGAGATCGAAGGCGTGTCCGGCATCGGCTGGACCGACGAAGGGAAGCGTCCGTTCGCCCTCCCCCTCCTTGCCGAGCTATGGATCTGGATGGCGATCGCCTATCTCGCCGGCCTCGGCCTAGGCTGGCTCCTCTTCCGCCCGCGCGAGCGGGAAGGCTTCTTTTGACCCTCGCAACGGATAAGGACCGTTCATGACCGCAGTCGCAGAAACGAACCTCATTCCCATCCTGATCGCGCTCGCCATCGGGCTGGTGATCGCCTTGCTCCTGTTCCGGAGGCGCAAGCCCGCCGCCATCGACCGGCGCGAAATGGCCGCCGAGCCGATTGCCGCCGCCGCCCCGTCCCCCCGCGTCGCGGACACGCGCGAAGGCAATGGCCTGCTCGACGAGGGCGCGGCCGCGACCACCGATGTCGCCAGCCAGTTCATGGGCGTGGAGGCGCATCGCGAGCTGCCCGGCGCCGAAGGGCCGCCCGACAATTTGCAGACCATGAAGGGCGTCGGCCCCAAATTCGCGGCTTTGCTCAACCAGAACGGCATCACCCGATTCGCGCAGATCGCGGCGTTGAGCCCGGGCGAGATCGAGGCTCTGGACGCGAAGCTCGGCGCCTTTTCGGGCCGCATCGTCCGCGACCGCATCGTCGACCAGGCGCATTATCTGGCGCGCGGCGACACGGACGGGTTCGAGGCGAAGTTCGGGAAGCTCGGCGGAGCGCTCTAGGCCTCGCTTTCTCCAATGTCATTCCCGCGAAGGCGGGAGTCCAGGCGGTGTTTGAGTTAGTAGAGAGATCTTCTGGATTCCCGCCTTCGCGGGAATGACATTGGGAGGTAACAGGAGAGGAGCTAGCGCCGCTTATCGCTCGCGATCAGCTTGTCGATCTTGCGGCCGTCGAGGTCGGCGATTTCGAACGTCCAGCCGGCATAACGGAAGACTTCGCCGGTTTCGGGGAGGTGCTTCAGGATCGACAAGGCGAAGCCGGCGACGGTGGCATAATCCCGCTCCTCGGGAAGCGCGATGCCGAGCCGGTCGGTCAGCATGTCGGCGGAAGCCGAACCTGAAATCAGCCAGCTGCCGTCCTCCCGCTCGACGAGCGGCGGATCGGTATCGACGTCGAGGTCGGATGCGAAATTCCCCGCGAGCGCGGCGAGCAGGTCGGACGGCGTGACGATGCCGTCGAGATGGCCATATTCGTCGTGGACGAAGGCGATCGGCACGTCCGCCGATTGCAGCACGGCGAGGGTGTCCATCGCCCCCATCTGATCGGAAACGATCGGCGCGCTCCGCATCAGCGCACGCAGCGCGAGCGGCGCGCCTTCGATGAGCGCCACGGCAACGTCGCGGGCCTGGACAACGCCCACGACCTTGTCGACCGACCCCTCGGCCACGACCAGGCGGCTGTGGGGCGTTTCGAGGAAGCGGTCGCGGACGGCCTGCGGCGGCGCGTCGGCGTCGATCCAGTCGACGTCGGTGCGCGGCGTCATAACCTCGCGAGTCGGACGGTCGGCGAGGCGCACGACGCCGGAGATGATCGCCCGTTCATTCTCCTCCAGCACGCCCGCGCTATGCGCTTCGGCGACGACGAGGTGCAGTTCTTCCGCCGTCACATGATCGCTGGTGTCCCGCGTCATGCCGAGCAGCCCGAAGATGAGCGCGCTGGTCCGGTCGAGAAGCCATACGAACGGGGCGGTGGCGCGGGCCATCCACAGCATCGGCACGGCGACGACGCAGGCGATCGCTTCGGGCGAGCGCAGGGCGAATTGCTTTGGGACGAGTTCGCCGATGATGAGCGAGGCATAAGTGGTGAGCACGATGACGAGCGTGAAGCCCGCCGTCTGCGCCGTTTCCGCGTCGAGGCCGAGAAGCATCAGCCGCTCGCCCACCGGGCCGCCGAGGCTCGCGCCCGAATAGGCGCCCGCGAGAATGCCGATCAGGGTGATGCCGATCTGCACGGTGGAGAGGAACCGCCCGGGATCGCCCGCCAGATCGAGCGCCGTCTGCGCGCCCGCCTTCCTGTTCTTCGCCATCGCCTTCAGGCGCTGCGTCCGCGCGGACACAATGGCGAGCTCGGACATGGCGAACAGGCCGTTCAGGACGACGAGGCCGATGATGATGGCGACGTCGATCCAGGGAAAGGGGGTCAGGGAAGGCTGCGTGGGCGGCATGATGAGCAGCCTTCCTTAGCGTCTTATCGGCTTCGTCGGCAACCGGATCGTCATCCGCGCGGTCCTTGAGGGTGCGGAACAAGCCCCGCCGTCCGGCGGTTGAACCTCCTATCTCCCTCATCCTGTTCGGAAAGGAACGATTTTCATGGGCATTTCCAAACGCCTGACCGCCATTTCCCTGTCCGCCGCCCTGTTGGCGACGACCGCCGCCTGCGTCACCGATCCGGTGACCGGCGAACGCACGATTTCCAAGGCCGCTATCGGCGGCGGGCTCGGCGTCATCGCGGGCTATCTGGCGGGCGACCTGATCGGCGGCCGCAACGACCGCACCGAACGGATCGTCGGGGCCGGCATCGGCGCCATCGCGGGCGCGGGCATCGGCGCCTATATGGACCGTCAGGAACAGCGCATTCGCGAGCAGACCGCAGGGTCGGGCGTCGAGGTCGACCGCGTCGGCGACGAACTGCTGCTGCGCATGCCGTCGGGCGTGACCTTCGCGACCAACAGCTATGCGATCCAGCCGCAATTTCAGGCCACCCTGGATGAAGTCGCCCGGACGCTCGCCGATTTCCCGTCCACCTATATCGACGTCTACGGCCACACCGATTCCACCGGCGGCGACGCGATCAACATCCCGCTGTCGCAGAACCGTGCCCAGTCGGTCGCCAACTACCTCATCTCGCGCGGCGTCAATCCGGCCCGGATCGCGACCCAAGGCTTCGGCTCCAGCCGTCCGATCGCGGACAATACGACCGAAGCGGGCAAGCAGGCCAATCGCCGCGTCGAAATCCGCGTCGTTCCGGTCACGAACACGGCAGGCTGAACCTGCCATCGTTTGCCGTCATTCCGGCGAAAGCGGGAATCTCATGACAAGAAAAATGCCTTCTTGTCCTGAGACCCCGGCTTTCGCCGGGGTGACGTGCTTGCGGCAAAAGCGGAAACTAATCCCGTCGCGTCGCAAAAAAAGCGCGCAACTGCGCGGCGGCTTCCTCCTCGCCGATACCGGAATAAACTTCCGGCGCATGGTGACAGGTCGGCTGCGCGAACAGCCTCGGTCCGTGCAGCACCGCGCCGCCCTTGGGGTCGGACGCGGCGAAATAGAGGCGGCGGATGCGCGCCAAGGCGATGGCGCCGGCGCACATCGCGCACGGCTCCAGGCTCACCCACAGGTCGCACGCGTCAAGCCGGGAGGTGCCAAGCCGCTCCGCCGCCAGCCGCAGCGCCACCATTTCGGCGTGCGCGGTGGGGTCGCTGACGCCGCGCATCGCATTGCGGGTTACCGCGATGACCTCTTCACCGCGCATCACCACCGCGCCGACCGGAACCTCGCCTTCACGTGCGGCTTCCCCGGCGGCGTCGAGCGCCAGACGCATGGCGGTGGGCAGCGGAAAGGTCACGACGCTTTGAGCGCCCAAGGCAGCGCATCGAAAAGCCCAGCCTCCTCGCCCTCCCGCCGCGCGCCTTCGATATCGAGGAGCCGCATCTTGGTCGCCGCGCCACCCGGCGCGGAAAAGCCGCCGCTGCGCCCCCCCGCCGCGAGAATGCGATGACAGGGAATGACGATGGGAAAGGGATTGCGCCCAAGCGCCCGGCCGATGGCGCGCGCGGCGCCGGGTTGGCCGATCGCCGCTCCAAGAGCGCCGTACGTGCGGGTTTCGCCGCGCGGAATGGCGAAGGTGGCGTCGTAGACGGCCTTTTCAAACGGCTCGACTGCGCTGAAATCCAGAATGGAAAGATCGTAATCGATCGCGCCGCCGGACAAATGCGTAATGATCGTCTCGGCAAGCTCGGCGACGGGAAGCGGCATGTCGCCCCGCATTGCGCCGGGCACACGGCGCGTCAAAGCGCAGACGAGCGCCGCTTCATCCGTTTCGGGAAGCGCAGTCGCGACAACGGCACCGTCTTTCCAGACGATGCCGCAAGCGCCGATCGGCGTGTCGAAGATCGCGAAGGCGGGGCCGGCCATAAGCGGCCGTCCGCCTTATTCGTAATCGCCGGCGAGGTTGGTGTTGCGCGGCGGCGCGGCGGCGGTCAGGCGCAGCGCCTCGGCCGACGCGGCGAGCGAGCCGACTTCGTCCGGCGCCTCGTCCTCATCGATCTGGACGCGCTGCAAGCCGGACACGAGCGCTTCTTCCAGATGCTTCGGCTTCACCGTCTGCTCCGCGATTTCGCGCAGGGCGACAACCGGATTCTTGTCCCGGTCACGATCGAGCGTCAGCTCCGCGCCGCCCGAAATCTGCCGGGCCCGCTGAGCCGACAGCAAAACGAGATCGAAACGGTTCGGAATCTTGTCGACACAATCTTCGACGGTAACGCGCGCCATGAAAGCTGCTCCAAACACTAGCCAGAAGCTGGATGGGAAAGGCTGCGATCTAGGCGCGGACGGCCGAGTTGTCAAGATTTTCGGAGGGTTGCGCATGAGGATGGGGGGCATACATCGGGGAACATGGCCGTGCTGAATCCCCAGATTTCCGCTCTTTCCGCACCGTTGACGGTCGACGGCAACCGGCTGACGCTTTTAGCGGACGGATTGGAGCGGCTGGACGCGCTGGTGAAGCTGATCGACTCGGCGCGGACCTCGCTTCGCATCCTCTATTATATCTTCAAGGACGATGCGGCGGGACGGCGGGTGCGGGATGCGCTGCTTGCCGCCTGCGCGCGCGGGGTTAAGGTCGACATCTTGATCGACGGTTTCGGCAGCGACGATGTCGGCGACGCCTTCTTCAGGCCGCTGATCGAGAGCGAATGCGGCTTTTGCCGCTTCACCCCGCGCTGGGGCCGGCGCTATCTGTTGCGCAATCACCAAAAGCTCGCGCTCGCCGACGGCAAGACCGTGCTGATCGGCGGCTTCAACGTGTCCGACGATTATTTCGACAAGACCGACAATAGCTGGCGTGATCTGGGGCTTCAGGTCGAAGGTCCGAGCGTCCGCTCGCTCGAAGATTATTTCGACGCCCTCTTCGCCTGGGCGCGACGGCGCGGCGCGCGGATGCGGGAATTGCGGGCGGTGCTCAACCGGCATAGCCAGCGCGACGGCATTCTCCGGTGGCAGTTCGGCGGGCCGACGCGGCGGCTCAGCCCTTGGGCGCGGACCTTGAAGCGCGACATGCTTCGCGCCACCCGGCTCGACATGATCGCCGCCTATTTCGCGCCCAGCCGCGGCATGCTCCGGCGCATCTACGGCATCGCGCGGCGCGGCGCGGCGCGGATCGTCACCGCGTCCAAGTCCGACAATCGGGCGACGATCGGCGCGGCGCGTCACACTTATTGGCGGCTGCTGAGGCACGGCGTCGAAGTCTATGAATATCAGCCGACGAAGCTGCACACCAAGCTGATCGTGGTCGACGATGTCGTCCACATCGGTTCGGCCAATTTCGACATGCGCAGCCTTTACCTCAATCTCGAGTTGATGCTGCGTGTCGAAAGCGCCGAATTCGCCGCGCGGATGCGCGCTTATGCCGACGGCGAGATCGCCGACAGCCGCCCCATCACGCGCGCCGAGCATCGCGCGCGGCGAAGCTGGTGGAACCGTTTCGTGTGGAGCGTCGCTTACTTCCTCGTCGCGACGATGGACTATAACCTCTCCCGCCGCCTCAATTTCGGGCTGGAGGGGCGGTGATAGTGTTCCTGCGAAAGCAGGAACCCAGCGGCACCGGGCGCTTCACCTGGGCTCCTGCTTTCGCAGGAGCACGAAAGGTCATTCCTTCCAAGCCCAGAACAAGGTCGCGGGCGGCACGTTAAACCATTCGAAGCCGCGATCGATGCGCTCGAAATGCGGCGCGATGAAATCGCGCACCTTGGGCGAGAATTGGTAGACGAGGAAAGCGCCGCCCGGACGCAATGCCGCCGCGGTTTCCTCCGCGATCTTGGGGCCGATGCCGGGCGGCAGCGTGGAAAAGGGAAGACCGGACAAGATATAGTCGGCATGGGCAAAGCCGCGCTCGGCAATGATCTTGCCCACGTCCGCCGCCGATCCGGTCACCGCCTCCAGCCGCCCGTCGGTGAACTTGGCGTTGAGATAGGTCGTGAAATCGGCATTGGTGTCGATGGTGAGCAGGGTCGCGTCGGGCGCGAGCCGGTCGAGAATATGCTGGGTGAAGGTGCCGACGCCCGGTCCATATTCGACGAACAATTTGCAATTCGCCCAATCGACGGGGTCGAGCATCTTGTCGATCAGCACCTTCGAAGACGGGATGATCGAGCCCACCATCACCGGATGCTTCAGAAAGCCCTTTAGAAATTGAAAGCGCGGGCTGCCGAGGCCGGAGCGCTTGATCGCGCCATCACGTGCATGTTCGGCCGAAAATGTCATCATCAACCCCAAAAAAGAAACGAACGGTTAGCGTTGGCAAATGAACGCCCCGATGGCAAGGGCGGGACGTGACGCGTTTGCGCGGCGGGACGGAACGGCCTGTTTCCGGGACGCGGTGCGCCGCAGGGTGGGAAAGGCTAAGCGAATGGGCCTATCCGGATTGGGAAAAGAGCGGTTCGCCCTCTTGTTCGCCGTGATGCTGGTCGCGGCCGGGGGCAATACCGCCATGCAATCGCTGATGCCCGCCATCGGCCGCCGGCTCGGCCTTGCGGACATTCTGATCGCCTTCGCTTTCAGCCTGTCGGCTTTGCTGTGGGTGATCACCGCGCCTCATTGGGCGCGGCAGGCGGACCGGCGCGGTCGCCGCGCGCTGATGCGCCTCGGCCTCTGGGGGTTCATAGCCGCGATGCTGGTTTGCGGCGCGGCGCTGGCGGCTGGCATTCATCATCTGGTGCCGCCGATCGCCGTTTTCGCGCTCTTCATTTTCGGGCGCTCTTTCTACGGCGGTTTCGGATCGGCGGCGCCGCCCGCCGTTCAAGCCTATATCGCCGCCCGCACCGAAGGGGCGCAACGCACCAACGCTCTCGCCGCGATCGCTTCCTCGTTCGGCCTCGGCACCATCATCGGCCCGGCGGTCGCGCCGCTCTTCATCTTCGAACCTTTGGGACTCGCTGGCCCCCTCGTCGTCTTCGCGATCATCGGCGCCCTGGTGCTCGCCGCAATCATCCTGCGCCTGCCCGACGATACACCTCACCGCCCCGCGCACGGGCAGCTGGTCGAGGAACCGTCAATCGGCGGCGGCGGCGGCGCGGGGCTGATGCACGCCGAAGCACGCCGCCCGCTCCACTGGCGCGACCGCCGCGTCTTTCGCTGGCTGATCGCGGGAATTATCGGCGGCCACGGTCAGGCGGCGATGCTGGGCGTCATCGGCTTCCTGATCATCGACCGCCTGCAGGTGCCGGTCGCCCATGCCCAGCAATCCATCGCCGTCGTGCTGATGTCGGGAGCCGCGGCGACTCTGCTCGCCCAGTGGTGGCTGATCCCGCAACTTCATTTTTCGCCCCGCGCGCTGATCGTCTGGGGCGCGTTGCTGGCGGCGGCGGGCGCTCTGGGAACGGGCCTCGCCACCGGTATTTACGGCCTGACATTGAGCTTCGCTTTGTCTTCCATGGCGTTCGGCCTGCTCCGCCCCGGCTTTACCAGCGGCGCATCGTTCGCCGTCGCGCCGGACGAGCAGAATGCGGTCGCCGGCATGGTGACGTCCGTGAACGGGGTCGCTTATATCGCCGCGCCCGCCATCGGTGTCGGCCTTTACGGCCTCGCCATGCCGCTACCCTTCCTGATCGTCGCGGCGCTGATGCTCGGCCTGGCGATCTGGGCCAGCGTCAATCTTCATGTTTCTCCGCGCGGCGCGAATTGAGCATGCCGGGCAACACGAAGCCGATGCCGCCCGCAATCGCATCCTGCTTGATATTCGCCTCGACCCGTTCGTAATCCTTTTCCATTTCCGCCGTCACGGACGGCCGCGTTTCGGTCAGCGCCTGTTCGAAATCCGCCTTGGTCACTTCGCCCGCCTTCAAATTGGCACGGAGGGCATGGAGGCCCGCGCGGCGGACCAGATCTTCCAAGTCGGCACCGGTGAAACGCGGCGTGCGGCGGGCGAGATCATCCAAATCGACATCGCCCGCCAGCGGCATGTTGCGGGCGTGGATGGAGAGGATATGGCGCCGTCCTTCCTCATCGGGAACCGGCACATAGATCAGCTCGTCGAACCGCCCTGGGCGCAACAGCGCCGGATCGATGAGGTTCGGCCGGTTGGTCGCGCCGATCACGACCACCGACTGTAATTCCTCCAGCCCGTCCATTTCGGACAATATGATGTTCACCACACGCTCCGTCACCTGCGGCTCGCCAAGCCCGCCGCCGCGGGCGGGCACCAGGCTGTCCAGTTCGTCGATGAAGATGACCGTCGGCGCCACCTGCCGCGCGCGGGCGAAGAGGCGGGCGATCTGCTGCTCGCTCTCGCCATACCATTTGGACAGGAGATCCGACGATTTGGTCGCGATGAAATTCGCCTCCGCCTCGCGCGCCGCCGCCTTGGCGAGCAAGGTCTTGCCGGTTCCGGGAGGGCCATAGAGCAGGAATCCCTTGGCCGGGCGGATGCCGAGGCGGCGGAACGCGTCGGGATCCTTCAGCGGCAGCTCGACTCCCTCGCGCAACCTGTTCTGGACGCGAGCGAGGCCGCCGACATCCTCCCAGCGTATATTCGGCTTCTGCACCATCACTTCGCGCATCGCCGAAGGCTGGACGCGCTTCAGCGCTTCTTCGAAATCATTGCGGGTGACCGACAAGGTGTCGAGCACTTCGGGCGGGATCGTGCCATCCTCGAGATTGATCTTCGGCATGATGCGCCGCACCGCTTCGATCGCCGCCTCGCGAGCCAATGCGGCGAGATCGGCACCGACGAAGCCGAAAGTCTTGCGGGAAAGCTCGTCGAGATCGACCTCCGGTTTCAGCGGCATGCCGCGTGTGTGGATGCCAAGGATCTCGCGCCGCCCCGGCTCGTCGGGAACTCCGATCACGATCTCCCGGTCGAAACGGCCCGGACGGCGCAAGGCTTCGTCCAGCGCCTCGGGCCGGTTGGTCGCGGCCATGACGATGACGTTCTGGCGCGGTTCGAGGCCGTCAAGGAGGGTCAGGAGCTGCGCGACGATCCTTTTTTCGGCTTCCCCCGACACTTGTCCGCGCTTGGGTGCGATGGAATCGATCTCGTCGATGAAGATGATGGAAGGCGACGCCTCGCCCGCCTGCTCGAAAATCTCGCGCAGGCGTTTTTCGCTTTCGCCATAGGCCGATCCCATGATTTCCGGCCCGGCGATGTGAAAGAATTCCGCGTCGCTTTCATTGGCGACGGCGCGCGCCAGCCGCGTCTTGCCGGTGCCGGGCGGGCCGTGGAGCAGCACGCCCTTGGGCGGATCGACGCCCAGCCGCTCGAAGATTTCAGGATAGCGCAACGGCAGCTCGACCATCTCGCGAAGCTGATCGATCGTCGTGCCGATGCCGCCAAGGTCGTCATAGGTGACGTCGGCGCGGCGCATTTCCTTGGCCTCGGTATATTCGGGCCGCAGCTCGACTTCGGTATCGGCGTCGATATGGACGATGCCCTTGGGCATGGTCGACACCACGGTCAGCCGGATTTCCTGCAGCGCATAAGCCGGGGCATTCAGCATCTGGCGCAATTCGGGGGGCAGATCGCCGCGGGGCACTTGCTGCTGGCCGGTCGTTGCCACGATATCCCCGGCCGTCACCGGGCGCATGCCAAAGCTGCGCTTCAAGGCGTTGGCCGAACCTTGAAGACGCAAATTCTTCTGCGCGGGGGCGAAGACGACGCGTTGGGCCGGCTTCGATTCAGCCTTGCGGATGCCCACGAAATCGCCCGCGCCGATTTCCGCATTGGCCCGCTGCAGGCCGTCGAGCCGGATGATGTCCAGCCCTTCGTCATCCGAATAGGGCCCGATGGCGCGCGCCGGCGTCGAACGCTTGCCGACAAGCTCGATCACGTCGCCTTCGCCAAGGCCGAGCGCCGTCATCATCGTGCGGGGAAGCCGGGCCAATCCCCGACCGCTATCGTCTGGGCGCATCGTCGCGACCTGAAGCCGGTTGGGGGGTAATTCCTCGTCTGCCATGTGATGATCCTTTATTGCCGAATGGCAGATAGGAATCCTCAACGGCGCTTCCATCCGCCGGGTCCGTCGCAGGAACAAAAAAAGGCCGGCTCGAAAGGGAGCCGGCCGTTAGTCTTTAGGAGAGGATGCCTGAAAGGCACATCCTTTTTCCGTTCGGCCGACTCATTGTGCAAGTGCGAAGAATCATGTTACGGTTGCAAATATTGCAAGCATAAGAGTGCCAGACATGGCTGAAAAACGTGCCTGGACCTGTTGTGCAGTGCACAATGTTGCAAGGATTGCAAAATGAGGCGGCTCCCACCTTTAACGGCGATCGAAGCCTTCGTCCAAGTCGCGCGCCTTGGTTCGGTGAAAGCAGCCGCAGAGACTTTATCCTTATCGTCCCCGGCGCTCAGCCGCCGCCTCCAGGCCCTCGAACGCTTCCTTGGCCGTCCGCTTTTCACCCGCCGCCATCAGGCGGTGACCCTCAATTCCGATGGCGAGCGCCTGTTGCAGGACATCGCGCCGTCCATCGATGCCCTCGCGCTTGCCATGGAACGGGCGATGAGCCCGGGCGAATTGATGCGCCTCCGCCTCGGCGTGCTGCCGCTTTTCGCGGCGCAGCGGCTGATGCCGCGCCTCCCTGAATTGCGGGCCTTGCATCCGGAGCTGCATATCGACATCGACACCGCGCCTCAGCTCCTTTCCCGCCTCGACGACGGGCTGGACGCGGTGATCGCGCTGGTCACATCGGACATCGATCCCAATCTCTACTCGCGGCGGCTCGACAACAATCGCATCGTCGCGATCGGATCGCGTGCGATGACGGAGGGCCCGGGCGCCTTCGTCCATCCCGCCCAGCTCGCCTCGGCCACTATCTTCGTGCACCGGGATTTGCCTGAGACATTCTCTTATTGGCGCGCGGCGATCGGCATGCCGAACCTGCAGCCCGCCGCCATCGATCATTTCGATTCCGGCCATCTGATCCTCGACGCTACCGCGCGCGGCCTCGGCGTCGCCTTCATGCTGGAAAGCCATTTGAAAGGCGCGGAAGATCCCCGTCTCGTTCAGCTTTTCGACATCGCGGTGGACAGTCCCTACAGCTATTGGTTCGCCTGCCGCCGCTCCGCCATGGCGCGGCGTCCGGTCCGCATCTTTCACGACTGGCTGTTCAGCGGCGGCGAGAATGCGCGCGGCGCCTCTATAATTTGATCCGCGCGACGATCCTCCGCATCAACGCGCGGGGTATGAAGCGGCCGGCCTGGGCCGTGATCTTGTTCGTGAAGCCTGGAATGACGACCGCGCGATTGCGCGCCAGTCCAGCCAGGCCTGCGGCAACCACATCTTGCGCCGATCCGGCAAAGCGATCGAACGCCTTGGACGTCACGCCCGCCACTTGCGCGAACTCGGTCCGGGTCGGGCCGGGACAGAGGGCGGTCACATGGATGCCGCTGTTCTTCAGCTCTTGATGAAGGGCCTCGGTGAAAGAGAGGACATAGGCCTTGGTCGCGAAATAGACCGCGATGTGCGGCCCAGGCTGAAAAGCGCCGGTCGAGGCGACGTTCAGGATCGCGCCCTCGCGCCGGGCGCGCATCTCCGGCAGAACGCGATGGCAAAGCGCGGTCAGCGCCTGGACATTGAGATCGATCATCTCCCGCTGCCGGTCGAGCGGCAGCGCCGCGAAGGCGCCGCTAAGGCCGAAGCCCGCATTGTTGACGAGGGTAGAGACGGTCAGGCCTTCGTCCGCGATCCTCTCCATCAGCATCTTCGCGCCGTCCGGTTCCGCCAGATCGGCGGGGACGACATGGACGCGTCCGCCGATCTC
This sequence comes from Sphingosinicella flava, assembly GCF_016025255.1. Lineage (NCBI taxonomy): Bacteria > Pseudomonadati > Pseudomonadota > Alphaproteobacteria > Sphingomonadales > Sphingomicrobiaceae > Allosphingosinicella > Allosphingosinicella flava. The sequence goes on along the minus strand of NZ_CP065592.1, from coordinate 1,999,437 downwards.
GGCGGCAAGCGCCTCCAGCCTGTCCGTGCGGCGCGCGGCCAGCACCAGCTCGTCGCCCCGCGCCGCGCACTGGCGCGCGAATTCCGCGCCCAGGCCCGACGAAGCGCCGGTAACGAGCGTAACCGGCCGCGCCACGCGCTTATTCGCTGACGGTTGCCTTGATGATCTTGCCGGGATTGGCGGGCGGCTCGCCCTTCGGCAGCGCGTCGACATGGTTCATGCCTTCGATCACTTCGCCCCAGACCGTATATTGGCCGTCGAGGAAGCGGGCATCGTCGAAGCAGATGAAGAATTGGCTGTTCGCGCTGTTCGGATTGGACGTCCGCGCCATCGAACAGACGCCGCGCACATGCGGCTCGCGGCTGAATTCGGCCTTGAGGTCGGGAAGGTCCGAGCCGCTCGTGCCGGTGCCGGTCGGGTCGCCGCCCTGCGCCATGAAGCCGGGGATCACGCGGTGGAACACCACGCCGTCGTAGAAGCCGTCCTTGGCGAGGGTCGTGATCCGCTCGACATGGCCGGGCGCGAGATCGGGACGGAGACGAATGACGACGTCGCCGCCGCTGTCGAGAGTGAGGGTCAGGGTCTGCTGCGCGTCGGCCATGTCATTTTCTCCAAAAGGGTGCGGCTGGCACTTAAGGGCGCAATGGCCGTTATGCCAGCCCGCTTGGGTCGACACGGCGGAAATCCGCGCCTAGGAGGGCGAAACCGTAACGCGCATAGGGAGAGGACGATGAGCGACAGCGAATTCGAAACCGCTCCCCTTCCCCCCGAGCAGCTCGACGAGGACGACCGGCTGAAGCCCGAATTCGTCCGCAATGTCATCGACCGTGTCGAGGCCGGCGATGCTGCGGGTGCCCGCGAACTGGTCGAACCGCTGCATCCCGCCGACGTCGCCGACTTATTCGAACTGGTCTCGCCCGAACAGCGCCGCGCGCTCGCCGCCGCCGTCGCGGACTTGCTCGACGGCGACGTCTTCTCGGAAATGAACGATTGGGTCCGCGAGGAGCTGATCGACGCGCTCGAGCCGCACGAAGTGGCCGACATTGCCGGGCAGCTCGAAACCGACGACGCCGTCGCGCTGATCGAGGATCTGGAGGAGGACGAGCAGCGCGCCGTGCTCCGCGCGCTCGACCCTGACGACCGCGCCGCGATCGAGGAAGCGCTGACCTTCCCGGAGGAATCGGCCGGCCGCCTGATGCAGCGCGACCTGATCGCGGTGCCCGAACATTGGAATGTCGGCCAGGTGATCGATTATCTGCGCGCCACCGAAGGGCTCACCACCGATTTCTGGGAAGTCTTCGTCGTCGATCCGCAGCATCATCCGGTCGGCACCATCCAGCTGAGCTGGATCCTGCGCACGCCGCGCCACATCCCGATGTCGGACCTGATGAAGCGCGAACAGACCCTGATTCCGGTCGACATGGACCAGGAGGAGGTCGCGCTGCGCTTCCAGAAATATGCGCTCATCTCGGCCGCCGTCGTCGATCATGCGGGGCGCCTGGTCGGCATGATCACCGTCGACGACATCGTCCACATCATCCAGCAGGAAGCGGGCGAGGATGTCCTTCTCCTGTCCGGCGCGGGCGAAGGCGACATCAACCAGCCGCTACGGGACAGCTATCAGGCGCGCGTCCGCTGGCTGATCGCCAACCTTTTCACGGCTCTCGTGGCATCAGCCGTCATCGCGGCGTTCGGCGCGGCGATCGAGCAGATGGTGGCGCTCGCCATATTGATGCCGATCGTCGCCTCCATCGGCGGTAATGCGGGCACGCAGACCATGGCGGTGGCGGTGCGCGCACTCGCCACGAACCAGCTGACCCAATCCAACACGATCCGCACGATCAAGCGCGAGATCGCGGTCGCGCTGCTGAACGGCATCACCATCGCCGTGCTGGTCGGCGTCGGCGCGGCTTTGGTCTTTTCCAATCCGCAGCTGGGGGCGGTGATCGCCGCGGCGATGCTGATCAATATCCTGATCGCAGGGCTCGCCGGGGTGCTGGTGCCGGTGCTTCTCGAAAGGCTCGATCAGGATCCGGCGGTGGCCTCGTCGGTGTTCGTTACGATGACGACCGATTCGATGGGCTTCCTCGCCTTCCTCGGCCTTGCCGTTGTCACCGGCTTGGTCCGCTAGGATATTGATAAATCAGCCCTAATGCGTCATCTTCCGCACATGAATCCCCTTCATATCAGCAAGGTGGCAGTCGCCTGCAGCGGCTTTGACGCTCTGCGGTCCCGGCAGGCGGCGCGGATAGAAAACGGCATCGTTTCAGTGGTCACGCGCTACAAGCCGAAGCGTGCCGAAGAATTGATCGGCGGGTCGCTATTCTGGATCATCAAGCATCGCCTGATCGCGCGCCAAACAATCCTCGGCTTCGCTGAGACGGAGGAAGGCCGGGCAATCATCCGCGTCGATGCTTCCTTGGTGCCGGTTAAGGCCCGCCCGAAGCGCGCCCATCAGGGCTGGCGTTACCTCACCGCCGCCGATGCGCCGGCCGATCTGGGGAGCGGCGACGGCATCGCCGACCTGCCCGCGATGCTGGCGGGAAAGCTCGCCGGTCTGGCGCTGATCTAGCGCGAAGCCGCGCCGCAGGTCACGAGACCGGCGCCTTCGGCGGTGATCGTGCAGGCGGGCCTGCCGCCGATCCTGATATCGCCGCTTCCCCGGCTCACCACCTTGGCGGTGCGACGGGCAAGAGCCGTGATTTCGCCCGCCGTCGCCGCTCCGATCTTCAGATCGTCCACATTCAGCCCGGCTGCATCGAATCCGGCCGATCCTTCGACCCGCGCGTCGGCCAGCTTGGCGGTTCCCGAAAGCCGTGCGGCTCCGCTGCCGATCACGACCACATTCAACCGGTCGACGGCGATGCCGCCAATATCCGCCGTGCCGCTGCCGGAAACGATGAGGTCGAAGTGCAGACCCTTGGCGCCCGCGACGGATAAGTGCCCGGAGCCCGAGAGGGCCACGGCGCGCAATTGCCGGGTCGTCACCTTGATTTCGACCGGGCCATTCGCTCCCGGCCCGGTCCAGGTTTCACGGGCAGTCCGGATACGCAGGGTGCCGCCTTCGACATCGAGCCTCAGCCGGTCAAGCGCCGCCAGCGACGGGCCGGTCGCCCTGGCACGCGAGGCGGAACCGGTGGTCACGGTGACGCGATAAGGCCCCTCGACGGAAATCCGGTCGAAATCAGTGACCGTGTAGGTCCGCTCCGCCGCTGGAGCCGGAGCGATGGCGAATAGCGCGAAAAGGAAGGCGGCGAGGAACTTCATGCATTCCTCATGCCGCCTCATGGTTAACAAGCGCTAAGCGGTGCGATCAGCCGTCGCAATGAACGTTGCCGGACCCCATCTTCCGGACATCGCAGCGGCCGCCGCCCGCGACGCGCACGTCGCCCGACCCCATGACGGAGACGGACGCGGCGCCGGTCGCGCGGACGCTGGCGTTGCCGGAGCCGACCACCGACACCGTCGAATCGCGGCTCTCCAGCCCCCCGATCTCCACATCGCCCGATCCGGCGATCGACACGGTCGTCGAATTGGCCTTGCCGGCCGCCTTGATGTCGCCCGATCCTGCGATTGAGAAATCGGCGCTGCCGACGCTGAGCTGCTGTACGTCGATATTGCCCGATCCCCCGATGGCGGCGGTGAACTTGTCGCCATTGACCCGGTCAATGCGGATGTCGCCCGACCCGCCGATGGCGGCCGCCTTCAAGGAGGGGACGGTGACGCGGACGGTGACCGGACGGCGGTTGGTCCAGTTCCAATTGCCCTTCTTCTGGCCGATCTTGAGATCGCCGCCCTCGACCTTGATCTCGAGGCTGTCGAGCATGTCGGCATCGCCTTCGGCGGTCACAGAGGGCGCGCCGCCGACGGTGACGATCACCTGATGCGGCCCGGCCAGCGACACGGCGTCGAAGCTTGCGACGGTATAGGACCGGCGCGTGCTTGCATCGCTCGCCGCGGCGTCGTTGCGCTGGGCATTGGCGGTGAGGTTGCAGGCGGCAAGCACGGCGACAGAGGCAATCAACAGACCAACACGCATGGCGATTCTCCCTAGCTGTTATATCCGCATAATACACGCCACAGATGTAACAGCAAGCAGAAATCGCATCGGCCGGTTTAGGCTGTCACGTCAGTCTCGCAGACGCGCGCCCAGCTTGGCCGCCGCCGCGACGATCCTTTCCGAAATCGCCTTCAATTCCTCATCCGTGAAGCTCTTCTCTCCCGGCTGGAGCGCGACTTCGACGGCGAGCGATTTCTGCCCCTCCGGCACGCCTTGGCCGGTAAAGACGTCGAACAGGCTGACCCCGGCAATCGCCTGCTTGTCGGCTCCCTTCACCGCGCGGAGCAGGGCTTCGGCTTGCATGTCCGCCGGGACGAGGAAGGCGAAGTCGCGTTTGACGGCCTGCAGCGCGGGCGGCGCATAAGCGCTCTTCATCCGGCCCGCCGCGCGCTTTTGCGGAAGGGCGTCCAGGTAGATTTCACCTGCCACGACCGGGCCTGACAGGTCGAAGGCCTTGAGGACCGAAGGATGCAGCTCGCCGAATTCCGCGAGCGCATTCTTGGGGCCGAGACAGAAGCGCCCGGAGCGGCCCGGATGGTAGATACCAGACGCGTCCCCGAGAACCTGCAGATTGTCGACCGGCGCGCCGATGGCGGCGAGGATCGCGGCAGTCTCTCCTTTGGCGTCGTAGGCGTCGAACCCTTGCGCCTTGCCGCTCCGCCAGTCGCGGCCGAGGCGATTGCCCGCCAGGACGATGCCGAGCGTCGGCCGCTCGCCCTCCGCCAGATATCTGCGCCCAACCTCGAACAGCCGCACGCTGTCCTGCCCGCGCGCCATGTTACGGCGCGCGGCGGCGAGGAGGCCGGGGAGGAGCGAGGGGCGCATCGCCTTCATGTCCTCGCTGATCGGGTTGTCGAGGATCCAGGCGCTGCCGCCGAACGGCTCCGCCTCGCTTTCCGCGATGAAGCTCCACGTCACCGCCTCGTTGAGGCCGCGCGCGGCGGCGGTGCGTCGCGCCTTGCGCTCCAGCATTTGCGCTGGCGTGGCAGTCGGTTTCGCGACACCCGGCACGCAGGGGAGCGGCGTCGAGGGCACATGATCGATGCCTTCGATGCGGATCACTTCCTCGACCAGATCGGCCTGCCCTTCGACATCGCGGCGCCAGCTCGGCACAGTCACCTGCCAGTCGGCCGAGACGGCGAAACCCAGGGATTCAAGAATCGCTTTCTGCCGCTCGGGCGCGATGGCGAGGCCGCCCAAGGCCTCCGCGCGGTTCGTATCATAAGCGATAGTGCGTGGCGCCGTCGGCGGGTTGCCCGCGCGCGTCACTTCGCTCGGCGTGCCGCCGCACAGGGCCTGGACGAGGAGGGTGGCGACGGTGAGGCCGTCCTCCAGGAAAGCGGGATCGACGCCGCGCTCGAAACGCTGGCGCGCGTCGCTGGTGAGGGTGAGCTTCTGGCCCGTCCGCGCGATATGATCGGGATCGAAATAGGCGCATTCGATCAGCACTTCGGTGGTGGTTTCCGACACGCCTGAATGCTCGCCGCCCATGATGCCGCCGATATCGTGGACCTGGGCCTCGTCGGCGATGACGGTCATCGTCTCGTCGAGCGTGTAGGTCTTGCCGTTCAAGGCCAGCACTTGCTCGCCCGGCTTCGCCTTGCGCGCGGCGAGGCCACCCTGGAGCTTCGCGATGTCATAGACGTGGAGCGGACGGCCAAGGTCGAACATCACGAAATTGGTGATGTCGACGAGCGCGGAGATCGGCTTCTGCCCGATCGCCTTCAGCCGGCGCGTCATCCATTCGGGTGCTTCGCCATTGACAACGCCGGATACAATGCGGCCGAAGAAAGCGGGGCAGCCCGCTTCGTCTTCGGTGCGGACGTTGGGTCCGGGGCCTTCGCCGGTAATCGGCTTGAGCTCGATCCGCTGGCCGAGATCGCTAACCTTCATGTCGCCTTGCTGCGCGCCGGCGGGTGCATAGGCCTCGGCGAGCGCCTTCAAGCGCCCAAGGCCAGCCGCCGCCAGATCGCGCGCGATGCCGCGCACGCCCATGCAATCCTGCCGGTTCGGCGTGATCGACACATCGATGACCGGATCGTCGAGGCCCGCCCAGCTGGCATAATTCTCGCCGGTCGGCGCATCCTCGGGAAGCTCGATGATGCCCTCATGCGCATCGCCAAGCTCCAGCTCGCGGACCGAACACATCATGCCCTTGGATTCGACGCCCCGGATTGCGGCGACCTTCAGGGTGATGTCGCTGCCCGGCACATAGGCCCCCGGCGGCCCGAACACGCCCTTCAGGCCCGCGCGGGCATTGGGGGCGCCGCAGACGACCTGCACCGGCGCGCCTTCGCCCGTGTCGACGGAAAGCACCTGCAATTTATCCGCCTGCGGATGCCGCTCGGCGGTCAGCACATGGCCGACGACGAATGGCGCCAGCTTCTCGGCGGGATTTTCCACCCCTTCGACCTCGAGGCCGATCTTGGTCAGGGTTTCGAGGATGGTGTCGAGGCTCGCATCCGTCTCCAGATGCTCCTTCAGCCAGCTCAACGTGAACTTCATGCCCCTACTCCCCCGCTCAACGTGGGCACATCGAGGCTCGCGAAGCCGTAGTGGCGGAGCCAGCGCAGGTCGCCGTCGAAGAAAGCGCGCAGATCGTCCATGCCATATTTCAGCATGGCGAGCCGGTCGATGCCGCAGCCGAAGGCGAAGCCCTGCCATTCATCGGGATCGAGTCCGCAGGCCGCGATCACCTTGGGGTGGACCATGCCGCTGCCCAGCACTTCCATCCAGCCTTCCGACCCTCCGATGACGCGGCGGCCCTTCTCCACGGAATAACCCACGTCCACCTCAGCCGAGGGTTCGGTGAAGGGGAAATAGGAGGGACGCAGGCGCAGGACGATGTCGTCGCGCTCGAAGAAGGCCTTGAGGAAAGTCTCCAGCGTCCATTTGAGATGGCCCATATGGATGCCGCGATCGATGACAAGGCCTTCGACCTGGTGGAACATCGGCGTGTGGGTCGCATCGCTATCCGAGCGATAGGTGCGGCCCGGCGCGATGATGCGGATCGGCGGTTCCTGGCTCGTCATCGTGCGGATCTGCACTGGGGAGGTGTGGGTGCGCAGCAGCATCCTCTTCCCCTCGCTCTCGCCAGGGAAATAGAAGGTGTCGTGCATCGCCCGAGCCGGATGGCTTTCCGGAATGTTGAGCGCCGTGAAATTGTGCCAATCGTCCTCGATCTCCGGCCCGGTCGCGACCGCGAAGCCGAGATCGGCGAAGATTTCGGCGAGTTCATCCATGACTTGGCTGACCGGGTGGACGCTGCCCTGCGGCGCGGAAAGGACCGGCAGGGTCATGTCCAGCGTCTCGGTCGCGAGCTTGCGCTCCAGTTCCGCTGCCTCGAAAGCCGCCTTCTTCGCCGCGATGGCGTCCGTCACGCTTTCGCGCAGCGCGTGGATGCGCGGCCCTGCCGTTTGCCGTTCCTCCGGACTCATCCCGCCCAGGGTCTTGAGCAGCCCGGTGATCGCGCCCTGCTTGCCCAGGGCGGCGACGCGTTCCGCCTCAAGCGCGGCAAGGTCCGCGGCCGCATCGATGCGTGACAGCCAGTCGCTGCCCAATTTGTCCAGATCGGTGGTCATAGCTGCCCCCTAGAGGGTTTCTATGCTATATTGAACACCCTTCGTCGGGAGAGACGATATGGACGCATGGCCGCCGCTAGGTCCGGAGGACGCCCCGACCATCGCCGCCCTGCACCTTTTTTCCCAGATACCGGGAAAGGTGGCGCTGGCGACGCTTCCCTGGCGCAATCACGGCTGGCACCTCACCTACCGCCTCTGCCCGCGCGGCTTCCGAACCCAGCCGCTCCGCACGGCGACCGGCGCGTTCGAGTTCGAATTCGACCTGGTCGATCATCATCTGCGCCTCATCGACGGGAATCGCGCGGACGGCTCCATTCCATTGCGGCCGATGCCGGTCTCGGTGTTCTACAATGACGTCATGACGCTGCTCGGCTATGCGGGCCACAAGGTTCATATCGTCGGCGTGCCGAACGAAATCGAACCCGCCATTCCCTTCCGCAAGGACGATGAAGAACGCGCTTACGACCAGCGAAGCGCCGACCGCCTACGCCGCGCCCTGCTGAAGGCGGAAGACGTGTTGTCGCGCTTTCGTTCATCTTTCCTCGGCAAGGTCAGCCCGGTGCAGCTCTTCTGGGGCAGCTTCGACCTTGCCGTGACGCGCTTTTCGGGCCGGGAGGCGCCGCCGCATCCGGGCGGCATTCCCCATTTGCCGGACCGCGTCACCCGCGAAGCCTATAGCCACGAGGTGTCAAGCGCGGGCTTCTGGCCGGGCGGCGCCAATGGCGGGACGCCGCTCTTTTATTCCTATGCTTATCCGGCGCCGAGTGGGTTTGCGGACGCGTGGATCGAACCCGAAGCCGCACGCTATGAGGAAACGCTGGGGGAATTCGTTTTGGATTATGAAGCGGTGCGCAAGGCGGGAGATCCGGAAAGCATGCTGATGGACTTCCTCATGAGCACTTACACGGCGGCTGCTAATCTGGGCAAGTGGGATAGAAGCAGTCTGGAATGCGAACTCGGCAGGCCAGCCATGCCGCGCGCCCTGTGACGCTCATCGCGAGATAGAGCAATATGACGTTGGTTCGGCATTTCATTCGCCGTCAGCGCCCGCTGATAAGTTCGTGCGAAAGTGTCAAGTATCGTAGTCGCCACTATTCCAAGGCTCGAAAAAAGCCATATAATTGCCGGGTTGCGCCTCAACCGCCCATATGTCTTCTTCATCCTCTGGTTCACGAGGCACTAGCCCGAACGTTATTCCGAACCGATCAATAGAAAAGGGAGAGATTTCGATCCGGCCATACGTAATCTCTCCCAGACTTGCCAGCCGCTGGTCTCGAAGTGAGTCACGATGTGCAAGGTCCATAGATTCACGCGGCCCGAGATCATCAATAAGGGCATCTGCAAGAGCGCCGTCGGCATCAAATATATAGAGTGCGAGGAACTCCCTCTCTCCTGGCTCGAAAGGAGTAGTAAGGAAGAATTGTTGGCCTTCAGCCGTATGGCCAACATATTGCGCCGAATGGTCGTCGCATTCGATTGCAATTACAGAAGGCCGTTCATTAGACATTTAACTGTATCCTAAGTGCGAACCGGTGCATTCTACACATAATAATCTCAAAACAAAGGCGCGGAGAGTTACCCCTCCGCGCCTTCTATTCTTCAAGCGTTGCTAAGGCTTAGGCCTGCTGCGGCAGGGCTCCGCGCGCTTGCGCCACGATCGCCTTGAATGCATCGCCTTCGTGCATCGCGATATCGGCCAGAACCTTGCGGTCGAGGTCGACGCCGGCGAGCTTCAGGCCGTGCATGAACTGGCCGTAGGTCAGGCCTTCCATGCGGACAGCGGCGTTGATGCGCTGGATCCAGAGGGCGCGGAAGCTCCGCTTCTTCACCTTGCGGTCGCGATAGGCGTATTGGCCGGCCTTCTCGACCGCCTGACGCGCGATGCGGATCGTGTTCTTGCGACGGCCGTAATAGCCCTTCGCCTGATCCAAAATTCTCTTGTGCTTCGCCTTGGTGGTTACACCGCGTTTGACACGTGCCATGGCTCAAATACTCCTTAGTTCAGGCCGTAGGGCGCCCAGAGCTTCACGCGCGCCGTGTCGGCGTCGGCGAGCACTTCGGTGCCGCGGTTCTGGCGGATGTACTTGGCATTGTGGCTGATCAGGCGGTGGCGCTTGCCGGCGACGCCGTGCTTCACCTTGCCCGTCGCGGTGAGCTTGAAGCGCTTCTTCACACCGCTCTTGGTCTTCAACTTGGGCATTTTCGTCTCCTTTGCCGCTTCAAGCGACGTTTAAGAACGGCCACGGCAGCCCTAACCGGCCGGGCAGTTCGATTCTTCCAAATGGCTTGGAAAGGCGCGCCTATACGGAGGAAGAGGCAAGCGCGCAAGGCCTCACCAGGGAAGAGCCTCTCCCGAATAGTCGAAGAAGCCGCCTGTATCCTGGGGGCCGAGCCTCTCGATGACGTGCCGCATGCCCGCGACGCTTTCCTCCGGCGTCAGCGGCGCGGCCTGGCCGCCCATGCGGGTCTGGACCCAGCCGGGGTGAAGGACGGCGGCAACGATCCCGTCATCCGCCCAGTCGATCGCGACGGAGCGGACGGCGGCGTTCAGGGCCGCCTTGGACGAGCGATAGGCGATGTAGCCGCCGGACATATTGTCCTCGATGCTGCCCATCTTGCTGGAAATGGCGACGAAAGTGCCGCCAGCCGCCTTAAGCCCGGCACGCACCGCGCGGGCGAGCAAGACGGGCGCGACCGTATTGACGCGGAAGGCATCGAGCCACCCCTCGCCGTCCGCCGCGCTCTCGATACGTCCAGGCCCCCAGGTTCCGGCATTGGCGACCAGGAGATCGAGCGGCGCGCCTGCGAGGCGTTCGCCGAAGGATGCGATTGCGGGGAGATCCCCCATATCGAGTTGCTCGATGCGGATGTCGCCGTCGACGGCGCGCAGATCGCCCGCCTCATTCAGGCTCCGGCAGGTCGCGATGATCCGCCAGCCCTTGGCCGCATATTGGCGCACGAATTCGAGACCCAATCCGCGATTGGCGCCGGTAACGAGCAGACTGGGCATGAAGGAGTCTCCCTAGTCGAAGAGGCTGGAGACCGAGCTTTCCTGTGAGATGCGCTTGATCGCTTCGGCCAGCAAGGGTGCAACGGTCAGGATGCGGATTTTCTCCGATCCTTGGACCACCTCGTGCAACCCGATTGAATCGGTGACGACGAGCTCGCGCAGCTCCGATTTCTCGACGCGCGCCACTGCGCCGCCCGACAGCACACCGTGGGTGCAATAAGCGACCACGTCTTCCGCCCCCGCCTGCTTGAGGGCGGCGGCGGCGTTGCAGAGCGTGCCCGCCGAATCGACGATGTCGTCGATGAGGATGCAGAAGCGGCCATCGACATCGCCGATGATGTTCATCACTTCCGATTCGCCCGCCCGCTCGCGGCGCTTGTCGACGATGGCGAGCGGGGCGTTGTTGAGACGCTTGGCGAGCGCGCGGGCGCGGACCACGCCGCCGACGTCGGGCGACACGACGGTGATGTTGCGCCCGGCGAAACGCGCCTGAATGTCGGCCGACATGACGGGGGCCGCGTAGAGATTGTCGGTCGGAATATCGAAGAAGCCCTGGATCTGCCCGGCGTGCAGGTCGATCGACAGGACGCGATTGGCACCCGCGACGGTGATGAGGTTGGCGACGAGCTTGGCCGAGATCGGCGTGCGGGGTCCGGGCTTCCGGTCCTGCCGCGCATAACCGAAGTAGGGGAGGACCGCGGTGATGCGCTTGGCCGAAGAGCGGCGGAGCGCGTCGATGCAGATGAGCAGCTCCATCAGATTGTCGTTCGCCGGATAGGCGGTCGGCTGGATGACGAACACGTCCTCGCCGCGCACATTCTCGTTGATCTCGACGAACACTTCCTCGTCGGCGAAGCGCTTCACGGCCGCATCGGTCATCGGGATTTCGAGGTAATCGGCAATCGCCTTCGCGAGCGGAAGGTTCGCGTTGCCCGACATCAATTTCATGGCTTTTCCCCGTGCGGCTGCTCGGATGCCCTTTAAGCGGCGCGAAGGGCTTGCGGCAAGGGGCGTTGCCGACATGCCCCCCGCTCATTAGAGGCTTGGGGCATGACCATCGTCACCCGCTTCGCGCCCTCGCCGACCGGCAAGCTCCACGTCGGCAACATCCGCACCGCGCTCCACAATTGGCTGTGGGCGAAGCGGCATGGGGGGCGCTTCATCCTGCGGCTGGACGATACCGACAAGGAGCGGTCGCGCGAGGAATATGCGGACTCGATCCGTGCCGACCTCCAGTGGCTGGGCCTCGACTGGGACGAGGAGCATCGCCAGTCGCAGCGTTTCCATCGCTACGAGACGGCGGTCGACCGGCTGCGCGAGATGGGCCGTGTCTATCCCTGCTATGAGACGGCGCAGGAGCTGGACCTGAAGCGCAAGGTGCAGCTGAGCCGGGGCAAGCCGCCCGTCTACGACCGCGCGGCCCTCGCCCTTACCGACGCCGATTTCGAGCGGTTCGAAAAGGAAGGCCGCCAGCCGCACTGGCGCTTCAAGCTCGACCATTCCAAGCCGATCGAATGGCAGGACGGCATTCGCGGCCGCCAGCATTTCGACCCCGCCTTGCTCTCCGACCCGGTCATCCGGCGCGAGGACGGTAGCTGGCTCTACATGCTGCCAAGTGCGGTCGACGATGTGGATTTCGGCGTCACCCATGTCGTGCGCGGCGAGGACCATGTCACCAATACCGGTCTTCAGATCCAGATGTTCGAAGCCTTAGGTGCCCCGGTCCCCGCCTTCGCGCACGAGGCGCTGCTTGTGGGTTCGGAAGGGAAATTGTCGAAACGCCTCGGCTCGCTCGGCGTCGAAACGATGCGCGAAGCGGGCATCGAGCCCATGGCCCTCATCGCCAAGCTCGCCCGCATCGGCACCAGCCAGCCGGTCGAAGCGGTCCCAACGCCCGCGCCTTTGATCGAGGCCTTCTGCTTCGACACGTTCGGCCGCGCACCCGCCCGGTTCGACATGGAGGAACTGGAGGGTTTGAACGCCCGCATCATCCACCAACTCGATTACGATCAGGTCGCCGGCCGCCTGCCCGCCGGCATGGACCGCGCGGGCTGGGAAGCGGTGCGGCCCAACCTGCGCACGGTCGCCGAGGCCGCCGACTGGTGGCATATCGTCGAAGGGCCAGTAACGGTCGAAGCGGACCCGGCGGATGCGGCCTTCCTCGCCGCCGCCGTGCGTCGCGCGGAAACGCTCGACTGGTCGGATGCGCCCTGGCAAGCGCTCACTGCCACGCTCAAGGCGGAGACCGGACGGGGCGGAAAGGCCCTGTTCCTCCCCCTGCGCCGTGCCCTTACCGGACGGGACAGTGGCCCCGAAATGGGGCCTCTCGTGAAACTGATTGGCAAGGACCGCAGCATCGCTCGCCTCCGGGCGGCCTCCCGGCACTGATCCATGGCTCTGAGTCACCCCGGACTTGATCCGGGGGTCTATGAATGCCGGGGCGACTTTTAATTAGGCTGCCAATGTTCGTGGATTCCGCTTTCGCCGGAATGACGAAATAAAGCAAAAGCCCTTGCCAAAGAAACATTATATCATCATGATATGTTGTAACGTCATGAAGAACGTTGAAGGAGAGAGTCGATGGAAGGAGGATTTCTCACCCCACGGAAAAGCAATGCAGCGAGCCTTGTCGCCGTCATCGCCCTGCATGGGGCGGCGCTGACCGCATTGGCGCTGTCGAAGATGGACATGCCGATCAAGGAATTCATCCCGAGGCTCACCGTCGAAAATATCCCGATCCCGCCCGACCCCCCCAAAGTCATTCCCGAACAGCAGCCACAAAAGCAAAAGGCCACAGCGCCTTCGGAGCTTCAGGCCATCAAGCCGCCGATGGACCTGCCCAACAATTCTTCGGTAGAAGGAAAAACGAACCCCGACCCGACGCCGCCTATCGGCGCCATGCCAGGGGAGAAGGTTGTCCTTCCCGAAGACAAAGGGCCGGTTGTCCTTCCGCCCCCAGCGCCGGTCCGCGTCGCCGCGCAGATCGATCCCCGCTACGCCGACGCGCTCCAGCCGCCTTATCCCCCCTCCGAACAGCGGATGAGCAATGAGGGCAAGGTTTCCGTTCGCGTCACCATCGGCACCGACGGCCGGGTGAAGGCAGTGCGCAAGATCTCGGCGACCAGTGATGCCTTCTACAAGGCGACCGAACGGCAGGCGCTCACCCGCTGGCGCTTCAAGCCGGCGGCCGTCGATGGCAAGGCCGTCGAGAGCGAAAAGGTGATGACCGTCACCTTCCAGATGGAACGATAAGCGGCGGGAAGAAGGGCTGGCGTATCTCCCGCGCCAGCCCTATCTTTCGCCCATGGCTCTTCCCCGCCCCTCTTCGCCCAAGGCGCTTCTCGCCGATTTAAGGGCTTTCGCGCGCGAGCGCAGACCGCATCAGTGGATCGCCGCCATCCTCGCCATCGTGATGCCGGTCGTAATCCTCGTCGGTTTCTACCTGGATTCGCGCACCAACATCGCGCCGGGCGAACAGCTCATCTATGTCGAAAATTGGCGCGCCGACCGCACGGATGCCGAGATTATCGCCCAGCAGAAGATCGACCAGGCGGCGAAGGAAAAGCGCGCCGCCGAACGCCAGCGCCAATTCCAGAAGCTTGAGAAGCAGCTCGGCATCTGATGACCGACAATGATTGGATGCGGGCCGCGATTGCGCTTGGAGAACAGGCGCAAGGCCGGACCGCGCCCAATCCCAATGTCGGCTGCGTCATCGTCAAGCAGGGCCGTGTCGTGGGGAAGGGCGCCACGCAGCCGGGAGGCCGCCCGCACGCGGAAGCCGTGGCCCTCAAGGAAGCCGGAGACGCCGCGGCGGGCGCGACCGTCTACGTGACGCTCGAACCCTGTGCGCACGAAAGCACCCGTGGCCCGGCATGCACCGATCTCCTGATCGCCGCCGGTGTCGACCGAGTGGTGATCGGCACGCGCGACCCGGACACGCGCACCAAGGGCAAGGGTATTGCCCGGCTTCAGGACGCGGGAATCGAGGTTGAAGTGGGCCGCCTCCGGGATGCGGCTGCGGCCTCGATGGCGGGATTCTTCACGCGGCTCGAACGGGGTCGCCCCCTCGTCACCCTGAAACTCGCCATGTCCTTGGACGGCAAGATCGCGCTTCCCTCCGGCGAGAGCAAATGGATTACGGGCGAGGATGCGCGCCGCCATGTCCACGAGATACGCGCGCGGTCCGACATGATTCTTGTCGGGCGCGGCACTTATGCGGCCGACGCGCCGCGTCTCGACGTGCGCCTCCCCGGGCTGGAGGACTATTCGCCGCGCAAGGCCCTGCTCACCAGCGGCGAGGGCATTGAAGGCTGGGCAAGGCTCGCGAGCCCCGAGGACGTCTACGGCCTCGCGGATGTGAACGACCTGCTGGTCGAGGGCGGATCGGGCGCGGCCTCCGCCTTCCTCGCCGCCGACCTGGTCGACCGCCTGCTCATCTACCGCGCGCCGATCCTGATCGGCGAGGGCAAGTCGTCGCTGGGCTATATCGGCCTCACCGCCCTCGCCGACGCCCACCGCCGCTGGCGCTTCGTTTCTGCGGAGATGCTTGGCATCGATCGGCTCGAAGTCTACGAGCGCGACCGGACCGAAGGATCCTGACCCATGTTCACCGGCATCATCACCGACATCGGCCGCATCGACGCCGCCGAGCAGAAAGGCGACCTGCGCCTCACCATCTCCTGCGGCTACGCCATGGACAGCGTCGACCTCGGCGCGTCCATCGCCTGTTCGGGCGTATGCCTGACGGTGGTCGACAAGGGGCCGGGCTGGTTCGCCGTCGATCTCTCCGCCGAAACCGTCTCCCGCACCGCGCCGGGCCTGTGGACGGAGGGCAATCGCCTGAACCTCGAACGCGCGCTCCGCGTCGGGGACGAGCTGGGCGGCCATATCGTCACCGGCCATGTCGACGGCATCGGCACGGTAGAGGCGGTCACTCCGATCGGCGATTCCTTGAAAATGACAGTGATCGCGGACGAGGACATTGCTCCTTATCTCGCCGCCAAAGGCTCGATCACCCTGGACGGAGTGTCGCTGACCGTGAACGAGGTGGAAAATATCGCTGACGGCGTGCGCTTCGCCATCAACATCATTCCCCATACGGCCGCCCAGACAACCTTTTCCGATCTGGTGGCGGGCAGGAAACTCAACATCGAGATCGACATCCTTGCCCGCTACCTCGGCCGCATGATGGATTTGCGTCGTTGATGTGAATCAGTCTTGCTGGATCACATTCCAATGTGATATGCGGCCTCTATGAGCACGATATTGATCGACAAACTGTGCGAGCTGGTCACAACCGGCGGCATGTCGCGGTCCGGCTTATCCCGGGCGGCGGGACTTCACCCCAACTCTTTGCGCAAACTCGGCGATGACGACTGGAACCCGACCGCCGATACCTTGCTGAAGCTCGAGAAATTCCTCGCCAGCGGCAGCTTCGGCGTGATGGCGACGCCGGAGCAGATCATCGACGAAGCGCGCAACGGCCGCATGTTCATCCTCGTCGATGACGACGACCGGGAGAATGAGGGCGATCTCGTCATCCCGGCGCAAATGGCAACGCCGGACGCGATCAACTTCATGGCGAAGCATGGGCGCGGTCTCATCTGCCTCGCCCTTTCCAAGAGCCGGGTCGACCAGCTTCAACTCGGCCTGATGTCGCGCAACAATGGCACGCGGCACGAAACCGCCTTTACCACCTCGATCGAGGCGCGGGACGGCGTCACCACCGGCATTTCCGCCGCCGACCGCGCGCGCACCATCTCCGTCGCGATCGATGCGTCCAAAGGGCCGGAGCATATCGTGACGCCTGGCCACGTCTTCCCGCTCGTCGCGCGCGAAGGCGGCGTGCTCGTCCGCGCCGGTCATACCGAGGCGGCGGTCGACGTGTCGCGCCTCGCCGGGCTCAATCCGTCGGGCGTGATCTGCGAGATCATGCGCGAAGACGGGACGATGGCGCGGATGGACGATCTCATCGCATTCGCCCAGCTCCACGGCCTCAAGATCGGCACGATCCGCGATTTGATCGCCTATCGCCTGAAGAAGGATCATCTCGTCGAACAGACAGCCGAGGCGCCCTTCGAAAGCCGGTGGGGCGGCACCTGGACCGCGAAGAGCTTCCTCAACAAGGCGACCGGCATCGAGCAGATTGCGCTGGTGAAGGGCCGGATCGATCCGGGCAAGCCGACGCTCGTCCGCATGCACGCCCTCAGCATGTTCTCCGACGCCTTCGCCGAGAACGATCCCCGTTCCGGACTGCTCCAGGGCGCCATGCAGGCGATCGCCGAGGAAGGGGCGGGCGTAATCGTCGTCATCAACCGGCCCTTGTCCAACGCCTTGTCGAACGAGCTCGACAAGCGCGCGGGCAAGCAGGTTATGCAGGACAGCGAACAGCTGCGCGATTACGGCGTCGGCGCGCAGATCCTCTCCGCGCTCGGCGTCCACGAGATGATCCTGCTCACCAACACCCATCACACGCCCGTGGCCCTCGGCGGCTACGGCCTCTCCATCGTCGGCGAACGGCCGATCCCCCTGAAAGGCTGATCCCATGGCGAGACTGCTCATCGTGGAAGCGCGCTTCTACGACCATCTGAACGACATGCTCTTGGACGGCGCCCGCGCCGCGATCGAGGAAGCGGGCCATGCGCATGAGACGGTCACGGTACCCGGCGCGCTGGAAGTGCCCGGCGCCATCGCGCTCGCCGCCGAAACCGGGCGCTATGACGGCTATGTCGCGCTCGGCGTCGTGATCCGGGGCGAAACCTATCATTTCGAAATCGTGTCGAACGAAAGCGCGCGCGGCATCATGGCCCTCACCATGGACGGCATCGCCATCGGCAACGGCATCTTGACGGTCGAAAACGAAGCCCAGGCCCTCGCCCGCGCCAGCCGCCAGGTGAAGGACAAAGGCGGCGAGGCGGCGAAGGCGGCGCTCGCGATGATGGCGCTAAAAGAGCGCTTCACTTAGCTGTTCCCCGGCGGAGGCCGGGGTCCAGCGGCTCCGACCGCGCCACTGTGCTCCGGCCTCCGCCGGAGCACAACCAACTTACGCAGCCGCAGCCGCTTCCGCCTCCGGATAGTCGATATAGCCTTCGGGCCCCTGGCTGTACCAGGTCGACGGATCGTCCTTCGCCCATTCCGCGCCGCTTTCGATGCGCCGGGGCAGATCCGGATTGGCGATGAACGGCCGCCCGAAACTGATCGCGTCGGCGACGCCTTCGCTCAGCGCCTCTTCCGCCCGCGCCGCACTATAGTCGGAATTGAGAACCAGAGGGCCGTGGAAGACCTTGCGGATGGCGGGCGCGATCGGCTCCCGTTCCCCCTTGCCGAACGTGCCGTCGAGCGGTGGCTCGCGCAGCTCTAGGAAGGCGATGCCGATTTCGTCCAACACCGCGGCGGCGGCGGTGAACAGGGCTTCGGGATCGCTGTCGTTCACCCCTTGCGATTCGCCGTTCGGAGACAGGCGGACGGCGGTGCGCTCCGGACCCACCACGTCGGCGATGGCGCGCGTCGCCTGACGCAGCAGGCGGATGCGATTCTCGACCGGGCCGCCATAATCGTCGTCGCGATGATTGCTGCCGTCCCGAAGGAATTGATCGATCAGATAGCCGTTGGCGGCATGAAGCTGCACGCCGTCGAAGCCTGCGGCGATCGCATGACCCGCCGCCCGCGCATAATCGTCGAGAATGTCCGGTATCTCGTCCAGCGCCAACGCCCGCGCTTCTTCATAAGGCTGCCGGCCGTCATAAGTATGCGCCTTATTGGGAGCTGTGGTGGCCGACGCGGAGACCGGTTTCTCCCCATCCAGGAAGCTCGGATGGACGAGGCGTCCCATATGCCAGAGCTGGCAGAAGATTCGCCCGCCCGCTTCGTGCACTGCCTCCGTGACCGGCTTCCAGGCTTCCACCTGTTCCATCGTCCAGAGGCCGGGCGCATAGGGCCAGCCGAGCCCCTGGCGGCTGATCCCCGTCGCCTCCGTGATGATCAGGCCCGCGCCCGCGCGCTGCGCATAATAGGTCTTCATAAGCTCGGTCGGCACATGCTCCCGCGTTGCGCGGGCGCGGGTCAGCGGCGCCATGACGATGCGATTGGGACAGGTGACGGCGCCGAAAGTGACGGGATCGAACAGGGAAGCCAAGGACGCACTCCTTTTCCGGTGAAACAGGAAGGTCAGCACTTAGGAAGCGGCGAGCCAAAGCGGAAGGGCGCGAGGCAACGTTTCGCCCGGCGGCGAATTGCTATAGCCACCCCCACATGCTCCAGACCCCGCCGCTTCGCTCTCCGACGGGCCGATACGCCTTCGCGGCCTTGATCGCGGCGAACCTGATGCTCGCCTTCGGGCCGTGGCTGGTCCGCCTGTCCGACGTCGGGCCGGTTGCGGCCGGCTTCTGGCGGCTGGCACTGGCCGTGCCTTTCCTCTTCCTGCTCGCGGGGATCGGGCGGCGCGAGACGATCATGCCGCCGCGCGCGCTGTTCCTCATGATCGTGCTGGGCGGCCTGTTCTTCGCGGCGGACCTTGCCGCCTGGCACTATGGCATCGTCCGCACCAAGCTCGCCAACGCCACCCTCTTCGGCAATATGAGCAGCCTCATCTTCGCACTTTACGGCTTCCTCCTCGTGCGCCGCCTGCCGAGCCGGCTGCAAATGGCGGCGCTTGGCCTTGCCGTTGCGGGATCGGCCCTGCTGTTCGGGTCGAGCTACGAACTCTCGCCCGACCATCTCGAGGGCGATCTCTTCGCCCTGCTCGCCGGGCTGTTCTATACTTTCTACCTGATCGCGATGGACCGCGCGCGCCGGACGATGGCGCCGATGCCGGTGCTTGCGCTGTCGACGCTGGCGGGAACCGCGCCGCTCCTCCTCTTCGCTCTCATCGCAGGCGAGGCGGTCGTGCCGGACAGCTGGACGCCCCTGCTGCTCCTGTCGCTCGGCAGCCAGGTGATGGGGCAGGGCCTGCTCCTCTACGCCATGGGCTATCTCTCGCCCCTGATCGTCGGGCTCGGCCTCCTGACCCAGCCCGCCGTCACCGCGCTGATCGGCTGGCTGGCCTATGACGAGCGGCTTGGCGCCGCGGACCTCGCCGGCGCATTGCTCATCTGCATCGCGCTGGTCCTGATCCGCCTTCCCGACCGCCGCTGAGCTTGCAAGCGGGCCGCGCCGTCCTCATCTTGGGGACAAGGAGAGACGATATGGCGAGCGCTTTCATTCCGCCCATAGAGATGACGCTGGACGAGCTGCGCGATGCGCTCGCGCCGCTCATCCCCGGCAATGCCGCCTTCGACGGCTGGAGCGACAAGGCGCTCGCCATGGCGGCCGCGGAACTCGGCGTTCCCGCCGACCGCGCGAAGCTCGCCTTTCCGGGCGGCTCCGTCCAGATGATCGACGCTTGGTTCGACGCCACGGACCGCGGCATGGCGGCCGCTTTCCCGCCAGAGCGGATCGCCGGAATGAAGATCCGCCAGCGCATCCGCGATCTCGTCCTCTACCGGATCGAAGCGATGGCACCGCACAAGGAAGCCCTGCGCCGCGCCTTCGCCATCCTCTCCATGCCGCAAAACGCGCTGTCGGCGGCCAAGCTCGCCTGGCGTGCGGCGGACCGCATGTGGCGCCTGGCGGGCGACACCGCGACCGATTTCAACCATTATTCGAAGCGTGGCATTCTGTCCGCCCTCTATACCTCGACGATGCTGGTCTTCATGGACGACGAGAGCGAGGGTCTGGCCGAAACGAAGGGCTTCCTCGACCGTCGCATCGACGACGTGATGCGGTTCGAAAAGTTCAAGGCGCAGTGGAAGGGCGGCGGCGAGCGCGTGCCGAGCCTCAGCCGCTTTCTCGGCCGCCTGCGCTACCCCGCGATATAAGGCTTAGGACGCCATCCGCAGGGTTGGGCCCGCCATTGCGGTCGCGGGCCGTTGAAAGGGCGACGCGAAACGCTTCACCCGCCTGCCGCTCGACCACAATTCCACCGTTTCCATCCCGCGCAGATCCTCCGCGATCGCGATCGCTTGCGCATCGCTCGCCGCGTTGAATTCCTTGTAGGAGCGGATTTCGCGGTGACGGTCGCCAAGGAGGTAAAGACGGTAGGTGGCCATGATCAGTCCTTCGTTTCTGCCCTGTTCAGGGCAGGCTAGAATCGCTCGCCATCCCGCTTTGTTCCAAAAGCCATGGCGGCCATTCGAACGGATTGATCTATGTCAATCGGAGGGGGCCATTTGCGGTGGAGCGCTCCGCCACCGCCGCAAAATGAGCCGCCGGGACTGCCGACTCAAGTCTGGCTTTTGCCGAAAGTTATTGATAATCACTCGCATCAATATGAACGCCACGTCCTTCAGCCTCGATCAGCTTCCATTCCGGACGCCCGCCGTCGTGACGGCGATCGATTGGCCGCAGCTCAGCGGCGGCGACGCCCGGCGGCTGCGCAATCTCGGCTTCGACGAGGGCGTCGCGATCGAGGCGCTACACGCCGCGCCCTTTGGCAAGGATCCATTGGCGGTACGGATCGGCCGGATGACGGTCGCGATGCGGCGCGCCCAAGCCCGGGCGGTTCGGGTGGAGGTCAAATGACCACCATTCCCCTCGTCGCCGTCGTCGGCAATCCCAATGCTGGCAAGAGCGCCCTCTTCAACATGCTGACCGGCGCGCGGCAGAAGGTCGGCAATTATCCGGGCGTCACCGTGGAACGGAAGTCGGGCCGCCTGTCGCTCGCCGATGGACGCCCGGTCGAGCTGGTCGATCTGCCCGGCGCCTACAGCCTCGATCCGTCGAGCCCGGACGAGGAAGTGACCCGCGACGTGGTGATCGGGCGGCAGCAGGGCGAAAGGCTGCCCGACGCGCTCCTCATCGTCCTTGATGCCACGAATCTCGACAATCACCTGCGTTTCGCGCTGCAGCTGATCGGCCTCGGACTGCCCACCGTGGTCGCGCTCAATATGGTCGACCTCGCAACCCGCGACGGACTCACCATCAACATCGCCCGCCTGTCAGAGGAATTGGGCGTGCCCGTCATCGAAACCGTCGCGGTGCGTCGCCGGGGCATCGACAGCCTGAAGGAAGCGCTGAGTCTTGCCGTCACCGCCGAGCGCCGCGCCCGCGCCCCGGACGAGGATTTCACTGCCGTCCAGCGCCGCGCCCGCGCCATCGCCCGCGCGTCCGTGCTCGGCGAATCGGCCGGGAACCGGACGACCGGCCTGATCGACCGTATCGCCCTTCATCCCGTGGCGGGCCCAATCATCTTCGCGCTTATCATGTTTTTCATCTTCCAGGCGGTCTTCGCCTGGTCTGAAGCGCCGGTCGGCTGGCTCGAAGGCGCCGTCGCGGCGTTGCAGGGCGCGGCGGTCGACGCCATGCCGGACACCTTCCTGCGCTCGATGATCGTCGACGGCGTTCTGGGCGGCGTCGGCGCGGTCGTCGTCTTCCTGCCGCAGATCCTGATCCTCTTCCTCTTCATCCTTCTGCTCGAAGCCACCGGCTATATGGTCCGTGCCGCCTTCTTGATGGACCGGCTGATGGCGCGGGTCGGCCTTTCCGGCCATGCCTTCATCCCGCTCCTCTCCTCCTTCGCCTGCGCGGTGCCCGGCATCATGGCGACCCGCACGATCGAGGATCCGAAGCACCGGCTCACAACCATCCTCATCGCCCCGCTCATGACCTGCTCGGCGCGGTTGCCCGTCTACGCCGTCATCATCGGCGCCTTCATCCCGGCCGCAGATGTGGGGTCCGGCATCGGCCTTCAGGGCCTGGTCCTCTTCGGCCTCTATCTCGCGGGCATCGTGGGCGCACTTTCCGCCGCCGCCATCCTCCGCCGCACGGTGGCGAAGGGCAGCCATCAAAGCTTCATGATGGAAATGCCTAAATATCAGCTGCCGAGCGCGCGCGACGTCGCCATCGGCCTGTGGCAGCGTGCGGCGATCTTCCTGAAGCGCGCGGGCACCATCATCCTCGTCTCGACGATCATACTCTGGGCTCTGCTCTCCTTCCCGCAGCCGAAGGAAGGCGAGACGACGCTCGACAGTTCGATCGCCGGCAAGCTCGCAAGCGGCCTCGAGACCGTGGTGCGCCCGATCGGCTTCAACCACGAAATCGCGCTTGCCCTCATCCCCGCCATGGCCGCGCGCGAAGTGGCGGTATCGGCGCTCGCCACGGCCTATTCCATCGAATCGGATGACGAGGCGCAGACCGAGCAGTCGCTGATCGAAAGGCTGCGTGGCCGCTGGTCGCTGCCGACCGCCTTGGCCTTCCTCGCCTGGTTCGTCTTCGCGCCGCAATGCCTGTCGACCATCGCCGTGACGCGGCGGGAAACGAACGGGTGGAAGTGGCCGGCATTCATGCTGGCCTATCTGTTCGGCCTTGCCTATCTGGCGGCGGGCACGACATACTGGCTGGCAATCGCGGCAGGTCTTTAGGAGCTTTTTACATGGCGGGTTCGGTCAACAAGGTAATTCTGGTCGGCAATCTCGGGCAGGATCCCGAATCCCGCTCGCTCGGCAATGGCGGAGAGGTGGTGAACCTGTCGGTCGCGACGTCCGAAACGTGGAAGGACCGCGACGGCAACCGTCAGGAGCGGACCGAGTGGCACCGCGTCGTCATCTTCAACGAAAATCTGGGCAAGGTCGCCAAATCCTACCTGCGCAAGGGCTCCAAGGTCTATCTCGAGGGCCAGCTGCAGACCCGCAAATGGCAGGACAATAACGGGCAGGACAAATATTCGACCGAGGTCGTGCTGCAGCGCTTCCGCGGCGAACTGGTCCTCCTCGATGCGCGCGGCGGCGGTTCTGGCGGTGGCGGCGGATCGGGCGGCGGCTATGACGATGGCGGCTACGATCAGAGCTTTGGCGGGGGCCAATCCTCCGGCTTCGGCGGCGGGCAGAGCCGCCCCCAGCAGCGCCCCGCGCCCGCCTTCGACAGCGACCTGGACGACGACGTCCCGTTCTGACGGTCCGGCGGCCGTCCAACCGGCTCCTCCCCACACCGTCATCCCGGTGAAAGCCGGGATCTCATGGGCCAGAACGCGCTCTTCCGCCACGATATTCCGGCTTTCGCCGGAATGACGATCACTTTTTCTTGAGCGCCGCGAGACCCGCGAAGGGCGAGGATTCGCGCTTGGCTACCTCTTCGGTTTTCACCCCCGCCTCGCGCAGAGCCTCCTCCGCGTTCGGCGCCCGGGGCCAAGGATCGAGGCTGAGCGACAGGGTCTCGGCCACTGCTTCACCCACGTCGATCATGGCGCCTTGATAGAAGACCACATCGCACTCGGCCTCGCTCAATTCGATTTCATCGTCCGGCGTGGCGTCCACGGGTTCCGGCCGGAAGAGAATGTCGAAGTCCTCTTCGATCACGGCCTCCAGGGGCACGCCGCTCGCGACGCAACTTTGCGTGACCGCGGCTTCAAGGCGGCCTTTGGCGGTCACGGCCGTGCCGTCCCGCTTCAGCGTCAGGGTCGCCGCCAGCCGGTCGATGGCGACGAGATCGAACCGTTCCGCAAGGGCCGCGCGCTCGGTGGCGTCGGCTTCCACCGCCATCGGCTTGCCGGTCGCGGGCAGCGTGTCGAGGCGCACCGGACGGCTGAATTCAGCTTGGCTGCTCATAGGGCCGGCAAATCCCCGGCGATCACCGCCTCGACGGGCCGTTCGCCAAGCGCATTGTGGAAGCGTTCGAGGCGCGCGGCGATGAACGACACCGCCGCATCGGACGGGGGCGCATCGTGGAAGATGTTGCGGCTGACCGGCCCCTCGAGACCCTCGCCGCTGTCGAGCGCCCCGCGCATCGTGCCGATCCGGCCCCCGAGCGCGCCCATCATCTTGCCGATATTCTTGCCGACCATCAGGTCGCCGGTGCCCATCTGGCGGATATTGCCGTCCATGTCGGCGATGAACAATTCGGTCAGGAGCGCCGCGTCGGCCCGCGCCGCCTCCCCGCCTTGTTCAAGCCGGATTAAGACGAGGGAGAGGATGGTGGCGATCATGTCGAACCGTCCATCCACACTATCCGGCACGCTGCCGTCGCGATACCAGACCGGGTCGCGCCCGGTGGCGACGATGGACCGATAAAGTGGCTGCAACCGTGACGATTGCCGGCTTTTGCCGAAAAGGCGTTCCAGAAAAGACAATGGGTTTTCCTCTTGTCGCCCGGACGGACTTGCGCCGCCGGTGCAGGAGCGCATATTGGGGTTTCCAATCGCGGCCTGCAAGGCGGACGCCGGGGCAAAGCGTGCACCGGATGTTTTCAGGAGTTTATTCAGCATGACCCTCCGGATCGGACGAAGCGTCGCTTTGGCCTCCCTCCTCGCCGCCAGCGCGCTCGTTTCCGCCTGCGGCCAGATCACCGACCGTCAGGGCTATATGCAGGATCCGGTGCTGACCGCCTCCATCCAGCCCGGCGTCGACAATCGCGAGTCCGTGGCGGGCACGCTGGGCCGTCCGACTTTCGTCGGCCAATTCGACCAGCGCGACTGGTATTATGTGACGCGCGTCACGAAGCAGTTCGGCTTCAACCTGCCGCGCCCCGCGACTCAGTCGGTGCTGCACATTCGCTTCGACGAAGCCGGCAACGTGCTTACCACCGAGCGCACCGGCATCGACAAGGTCGCCTCGATCCAGCCTTATGACGAAAAGACGCCGACGCTCGGCCGCGACCGCAGCTTCCTGGAGGAGCTGTTCGGCAATATCGGCACCGTCGGCGCGCCGGGCGCGGGCACCAACCCCACGCCGCAATAAGAGACAGGCAGATTTGTGCTCCGGCGAAAGCCGGAGCCCAGTCATTCGACTAGTGCCGCTGGGCTCCGGCTTTCGCCGGAGCACTGAAATGTCAGCGGGCAATTCCTCCCGCCGACAGGACGGCGAGCGTGACGAGATCCGATGCGGTCGCCGACATCGGCGCGATCTGCACCGGCTGGTCCATGCCGACGAGGATCGGCCCGATCACCGAATCGCCGCCCAGCTCGCGCAGCAATTTCGCCGACAAATTGGCCGATTGCAGGCCGGGCATGACGAGGATGTTGGCCGGTCCCGACAGACGGATGAACGGATATTTGTCCGCCATCGCTGGATTGAGGGCGACGTCCGGCGACATTTCCCCTTCATATTCGAAATCGGTCTGCCGCTGATCGAGCAGGGTCACGGCGTCGCGCACGTTGTCGAGCCATTTCCCCTCCGGATTGCCGAAATTGGAATAAGACAGGAAGGCGACGCGCGGCTCGTGCCCCATGCGGCGGGCGACGGCCGCCGCGTGCTCGGCGATGTCGGCAAGCTGGGTCGCGGTCGGCCGCTCGGTCACCGTCGTGTCGGCCATGAACACGGTGTGGCTTTGCCCGACCAGGACATGCATGCCGAACGGCGTCACGGCGCCCGCCGCGTCGATCACGCGCCGCAGCTGGCTGTAGGTCTGCGCGTAAGGCCGGGTGACGCCGCTGATCAGCGCATCGCCCTCGCCGAGCGCCAGAAGCGCGGCGGCGAAGGTGTTGCGGTCCTGCTTCACCATCCGCTCGACCTCGCGGGCGAGATAGCCGCGCCGCTGCAGGCGAGCGTAGAGATGGTCGATCATACGGGGCACGAGCGGCGAATTGCGGCTGTTATGCACCTCGTAGGATTCAGGGTCCGCGACGCCCATCGCGCGCAAGCGGTCGTGCACATCGTCGCGTCCGACCAGCACCGGAATGCCGTAGCCTCCCTCGCGGAAGGCGACGGCGGCGCGAAGCACCACTTCTTCTTCGCCTTCCGCGAAGATCACCCGGCGCGGATTGGCACGCGCCGCTTCGTAAGCAAGAGTCAGGACGGACGTGGTCGGGTTCATCCGCGCGCGCAGGGCCATGCGATAGGCCGCCATGTCCTCGATCCCCTTCTGCGCGACTCCGCTGTCCATCGCCGCCTGGGCGACGGCGGTGGGCACCATTTCCATGAGGCGCGGATCGAAGGGGGCGGGGATGATGTAATCGGGGCCGAAGCTCTGCGCCTTGCCGCCATAGGCCGCCGCCACTTCTTCCGGCACCTGCTGCCGGGCGAGTTCGGCGATGGCATGGGCCGCCGCGATCTTCATCTCGTCGTTGATCGTCGTCGCCCGCACGTCGAGCGCGCCGCGGAAGATGAAGGGGAAGCCCAGCACATTGTTGACTTGATTGGGATAGTCCGAGCGTCCGGTCGCGACGATGGCGTCGGGCCGCGCCGCCTTTGCCTCGGTCGGCAATATCTCCGGATCCGGATTGGCCATGGCGAAGATGATCGGCTGCGCCGCCATGTCCGTCACCATATCGGGCTTCAGCGCTCCGGCGGCGGAGAGGCCGAGGAAGATGTCGGCGCCCGCCAGCGCTTCTTTAAGCGTCCGCGCGTCGGTCGCGATCGCATGGGCGGACTTCCACTGGTCCATCCCGCCTTCGCGGCCCTGATAGATGACGCCCTGCCGGTCGCACATGATGACATGATCGTGGCGCACGCCCATCGCTTTGATGAGCTCCGTGCAGGCGATCGCCGCCGCGCCCGCGCCGTTCACCACGACCTTCACGTCCTTCAGAGCGCGCCCCGTCAACAGGCAGGCATTGATGATCCCGGCGGCGGTGATGATCGCCGTGCCGTGCTGATCGTCGTGAAAGACCGGAATGTTCATCCGTTCGCGCAACGCCTGCTCGATGATGAAGCAGGACGGCGCGGCGATATCCTCCAGGTTGATGCCGCCGAAGCTCGGCTCGAGCAGCGCGACCGCGTTCACGAACGCATCGACATCCTCGGTCGCGAGTTCGAGGTCGATCGAGTCGACATCGGCGAAGCGTTTGAAGAGCACCGCTTTGCCTTCCATCACCGGTTTCGACGCCAGCGCGCCGAGATTGCCGAGGCCGAGGATCGCCGTGCCGTTGGAGATGACGGCGACGAGGTTGCCCTTGGCGGTATAATCATAGGCGCAGGCGGGATTGGCGGCGATCGCGCGCACCGGCACCGCGACGCCGGGGGAATAAGCAAGGGAGAGGTCGCGCTGCGTCGCCATCGGCTTCGACGCCACGATCTCGATCTTTCCGGGGCGGCCCTTGGCATGGAAGTGCAGGGCTTCGGCTTCGGAAAAGGTGATATTGCTTTCGCTCATGCGCCGAAGTCTCCCATTGGTCGCCTTCCTCTAGAGGCCATTTTTGAAGAGTTGAACCCTGTTGTGCTCCGGCGAAAGCCGGAGCCCAGCGGCGCCGGTCGAACGGCTGGGTTCCGGCCTTCGCCGGAACACAATGAACCTTGTCACAGCCTATCCAGCCTTTATCGCTTGTCCCATGGCGACGAAGGCGAAGACGGACGGCGGGCCGACCCCGATGATGGCGCAATATCTGGCGCTCAAGGCCGAGGCGTCCGATTGCCTGCTCTTCTACCGCATGGGCGATTTCTTCGAGCTGTTCTTCGACGATGCCAAGGCCGCTGCGGGGTGCCTCGACATCGCGCTGACCGCGCGCGGCGAGCATGACGGCGAACCGGTGCCGATGTGCGGCGTTCCCGTCCACGCCGCCGAGGCCTATCTCGCCCGCCTTATCAAAAGCGGCTTCCGCGTCGCCATCGCCGAGCAGACCGAAAGCCCCGCCGAGGCCAAGAAGCGCGGCGGCAAGACCCTGGTGTCGCGCGCCATCGTCCGCGTCGTGACGGCGGGCACGCTGACCGAGGAAGCCCTGCTCGACAGCCGCGCCGCCAACTGGCTGGCGGCGGTCGCGAAGGTCGGCGAGCGCTACGGCATCGCGGCAGCGGACGTGTCGACCGGCCTGTTCGAGCTCTTTTCCGTCGCTCCCGGCGCGCTCGATGCGGAACTCGCCCGCCTCGCCGCCTCGGAGGTTGTGGCCCCCGAACATTACGAAGCCCTGGCCGGATGCGACCTGCGCGAGCGGCGCAGCGGCTTCGACAGCGTGACCGCCGAACGGCACCTGAAGGAGCGGTTCGAGGTCGCCACCCTCGACGGCTTCGGCCAGTTCGACCGCGCGGCGCTCTGCGCGGCGGGCGGCCTCCTCGCCTATCTCGACGAAGTGGCGCGCGACTCGCTGCCCTTCCTCCGCCCGCCCGCGCCGCGCCGCGCCGACGGGCATATGATGATCGATGCCGCGACGCGCGAAAGCCTGGAGCTATGCGTCTCGCAAGCCGGCACCCGCGCGGGCAGCCTGCTCGCCGCCGTCGACCGCACCGTCACCGGCGCTGGCGCCCGCCTGCTCGCCGCCGACATCGGCGCGCCCCTGCTCGATCCGGCAAGGATCGGCGAGCGGCTGGACCTTGTCACCCTCTTCGAAGGCGATGCGGGCCTGCGCGACGGCCTCCGCCGCCAATTGAAAGCCCTGCCCGACATCGGCCGCGCCCTCGGCCGCTTAGTGGCGGGGCGCGGCAGTCCGCGCGATCTCGGCCAACTCCGCGACGGTCTCGACGAAGCCAGACGCCTTCACGACAGGCTCGCCGCGCGCGGAGAGCGGCCTACCTTGCTCGACGCCCTGCTTCCCGCCCTCACTGGCCACGGCGCTCTGGTCGATCTCCTCTCCCGCGCTCTCGTCCCCGCGCCGCCCATCGACACCGCGGGCGGCGGCTATATCGCCGAAGGCTATGACGCCGCCCTCGACGCGCTCCGCAGCACGGGTGGCGAGGGGCGCCGCGCCATCGCGGCGCTGGAGGCACGCTACCGCCAGCAGACCGGCATCGCGACCTTGAAGATCAGGCATAATGCCGTGCTCGGCTATCATATCGAAGTTTCGGCGCGGCACGCCGATCCGCTAATGGCCGCGGATTCGGGCTTCACCCACCGCCAGACCCTCGCCGGCGTCGTCCGCTTCAACGCACCCGACCTTCATGAACAGGCGATGCGCGTCGGCCAGGCGGGCGCCCACGCGCTGGCGGCCGAGGCGGCGCATCTGGAAGAACTGATTGCCGAAGCCCTGAAGCGCGCCCATCCCATCGCCGCCGCCGCCGACGCGCTTGCCCGCCTGGACGTCGCCGCCGCGCTCGCCGAGCGCGCGGCGGAAGGCGGCTGGTGCCGTCCGCAATTCGAGGATCGCAATTGCTTCGAGGTCGAGGGCGGCCGCCATCCGGTCGTGGAAGAAGCCCTGAAGGCCAGCGGCGCGCGCTTCGTCGCCAACGATTGCGGCCTGTCCGAAGCCTCCCGCCTGTGGCTCGTCACCGGCCCGAACATGGGCGGCAAATCGACCTTCCTGCGCCAGAACGCACTGATCGCGGTGCTCGCCCAGGCGGGATCCTACGTGCCCGCCGCAAGGGCCGTGCTCGGCCCGGTCGACCGCCTGTTCAGCCGCGTCGGCGCCTCGGACAATCTCGCGCGCGGCCGATCCACCTTCATGGTCGAGATGGTCGAAACCGCCGCCATTCTCGCCCAGGCGACGGAGCGGAGCTTCGTCATTCTCGACGAAGTCGGGCGCGGCACTTCCACTTATGATGGTCTCGCCATCGCCTGGGCGGTGGTGGAGGGCATTCACGACCGCAACAAGTGCCGCTGCCTGTTCGCCACCCATTATCACGAGCTGACCCGTCTCGCCGAGCGATTGGACGCCCTCTCCCTCCACCATGTCCGCGCGCGCGAGTGGAAGGGTGAGCT
Organism: Sphingosinicella flava; assembly: GCF_016025255.1. Taxonomy (NCBI): domain Bacteria; kingdom Pseudomonadati; phylum Pseudomonadota; class Alphaproteobacteria; order Sphingomonadales; family Sphingomicrobiaceae; genus Allosphingosinicella; species Allosphingosinicella flava. The sequence goes on along the minus strand of NZ_CP065592.1, from coordinate 1,969,256 downwards.
CGTCTTTCTCCACGAAGTCGCCGAAGGCCCGGCCGACCGCAGCTACGGCCTCGCCGTCGCCAAGCTCGCGGGCATGCCCCCGCCCGTCCTCGCCCGCGCCAAGGCGGTGCTGGCGAAGCTCGAGGAAGGGAAAGCCGCGACCGGCGGCATTGCGGCAGGCCTCGACGACCTCCCCCTTTTCGCCGCGACCGCCGCGCAAGAGGATACTGCCCCTGATCCCTTGATCGAGATGCTCGCCGGGGTCGACGCAGACGCGCTCAGCCCCCGCGAGGCGCTCGATCTCGTCTACCAATTGAAGCGGCTGGCGGCGGAGCAAAGCTAGTCAGTGCTCCTGCGAAAGCAGGAGCCCAGTCATACCACCGGTGCCGCTGGGTTCCTGCTTGCGCAGGAACGCACTACACTATCGACATGCCGATCCGCGACACAGCGATTCCCAACCGGCGCGCCATCATTGACCGGCGCGCGCTCGCCGACCGGCTGGATGCGATCGGCCGCGAGGAAGGACGGCGGCAAAAGGCGGTTGACCTTCTGAAGAAAGCCTTGGCCTCGGGCCGCGCCGAAATCGCCCGCCGCCTCGCCGAAACGCCTTACGCAGGCACGGAAATCGCGGCGGCTTACGCCTTCCTCACCGACCAAATCCTGCGCCTCGTCCACGATTTTACCGTGACGCACCTTCATCCGCTCGCCAATCCGACCGCGGCCGAGCGGCTGCTGCTGCTCGCCGTCGGCGGCTATGGGCGCGGCGAAATGGCGCTCCATTCGGACGTCGACATCGCTTTCATCACCCCCTGGAAGCCCAATGGCTGGCCCGAACAGGCGATCGAATCGATGCTCTACATGCTGTGGGATCTGGGCCTGAAGATCGGCCATAGCAGCCGCAGCCTCGACGAGACGATTGGCGCGGCGATGAAGGACCATACCGTCCGCACCGCCATCCTCGAATCCCGCTATCTCTGGGGCGACGAGCGGCTGCATGACGAGGTCGTTGCCCGCTTCTGGCGTGAGGTCGTGGGTGACAAGGCGGGGGCCTTCGTCAACGAAAAATTGGAGGAACGCGACGCCCGCCACCGCAAATTGGGCGACAGCCGCTACGTCGTCGAACCCAATGTGAAGGATGGCAAAGGCGGCCTGCGCGATCTTCACACCCTCTATTGGATCGGCAAATATGCCTATCGCGTGACGTCCGTCCCGGACCTGGTCGAAAAAGGCCTGCTCACCCCCGATGAACTCCGCCGCTTCCAGAAGGCCGAGCGTTTCCTATGGGCGGTGCGCTGCCACCTCCACATCCTCGCCGGACGGCCGGAGGAGCGCCTGACCTTCGATGTCCAGCGCGAGATCGCGGAACGGATGCATTATGCCAACCGCCCGGGGCGCTCGGCGGTCGAGCGGTTCATGCAGCATTATTTTCTGACCGCGAAAGCGGTGGGCGATTTGACTGGTCTCTTCCTTGCGCACTTGGACGAGAAGTTCGCGCAGAAGGAACGCCGCTTCGGCCTCCCCACCCTGCGCCGCCGCCCGCGCAAGCTCGAAGGCTTCGTCCTCGACAAGGGCCGCCTCGCCCTCCCCTCCGACGATTTTCTTGGCCGTGATCCCGTCCGCCTCATCCAGATGTTCGCCCTCGCGGACCTTCACAACCTCGAAATCCACCCCCTTGCCATGCGGGCGGCAGGGCGGGACGCCAAGCTGATCGACGCCGCCGTGCGGGCGGACAGACGCGCCAACGCCCTCTTCCTCGACGTGCTCACCAGCCCGCGCGATCCGGAAACCGTATTGCGCTGGATGAACGAGGCGGGCGTGTTCGGCCGCTTCGTGCCCGATTTCGGCCGCGTCGTCGCGCAGATGCAGTTCGACATGTATCATCACTACACAGTCGACGAGCATTCGATCCGCGCCATCGGCCTTCTCTCCCGCATCGAGAAGGGGGAGTTGAAGGAAGATCACCCGCTCTCCACTGGCCTCTTCAAGCGCATCTCATCGCGGCGCGCGCTCTACGTCGCCGTCCTTCTCCACGACATCGCCAAGGGTCGGGGCGGCGACCACAGCATCCTCGGTGCCGAAATTGCGGACCACCTCTGCCCCCGTCTCGGCCTCGACGAAGCCGAAACCCAGACGGTCGCCTGGCTGGTGCGCTGGCATCTCCTCATGTCCGCGACCGCCTTCAAGCGCGACCTCAGCGACCCCGAAACCATCGCCGATTTCGCGGAGCGGGTAAAAAGCCCGGAGCGGCTGCGCCTCCTCCTGATGCTCACCGTCGTCGACATTCGCGCCGTGGGTCCGGGCGTCTGGAACGGCTGGAAGCGACAGCTGCTGCGCACCCTTTTCGAAAGCGCGGAGGAGCTTTTGCGGCTCGGCCACAAGCAAAAGGGCCGCGCCGAACGGATCGCCGCCATCCAGGACGACCTTGCCGCCCGCCTCCGCTGGGACGATAGCCGCTTCGCCCGGCTCACTACGCGGTTCGCCGATTCCTATTGGCTCGCCGAGCCGCTGGACGTTGTGGAGCGCAACGCCCGGCTGATGGACGAAGCCGACCGGATTCCCGACGGCGGACCGGCGCTCGCGCTCAATGCGGAGGAGGAGCGGGGCGCAACCCTGATCACCCTTTATGCCAAGGATCAACCAGGCCTCTTCTACCGCACCGCGGCGGCGATCAGCTTGGGCGGCGGCAATATCATCGACGCGCGCATTCACACGACCTTGGACGGCATGGCGCTCGACAATTTTCTGGTTCAGGGCGCGGACGGCGCGCCTTGCTGCGACCGTTACCAGCTCGAGCGATTGGAAAAGGCAGTGCTCGCCGCCGCCTCAGGCCATGAGCCTGAGATTGCCCGGCTTGAAGCGCGCGCGTTGCCCCTGCCGCGTGCCGAAGCCTTCCCCATTCAACCCGCCGTGTTCATCGATAACGAGGCGTCGAGCCGCTACACGATCGTCGAGGTCAACGCCCGCGATCGCGCCGCCTTGCTGAGCGGCCTGGCGGGCGCGATCCTGCAGTCGAAAATGAGCATCCATTCCGCCCACATCGCCACCTATGGCGAACGCGCGGTCGACGTCTTCTATCTGACCGATGCCAAGGGCGGAAAGATCGAAAGCCCGGCCAAGCTCAAGGCGCTTCACAAGCATTTGGCGGCCGCGGCGGGTGGCGAGCGGCCAATAAAAGCGCGGAACGCAGCTTAAGCCTCTTTGTGTTCCGGCGCAGGCCGGAACCCAGCCGTTCTTTCGATACCGTTGGGCGGCCGTAGTTTATTTGCGCTGCGCCGGAGGGCCGGAGCCCAATAGACGTTGGTAAGGAAAAGGCCCCCTGTTCGAAAACAGGAGGCCCTTTCTGCCTTAAAGATGCGGGCGCTTAGAAGCGGCCGCGAACCGTCAGACCGTAGGTACGCGGCTCGGCCAGGTAGGTCGAGAAGAGCTGGTTCGCCGTGGCGAAGCCTGGTGCCCCGAAAGCCGCGACCTGCGCCCGGCTGTTCGCGCCCTGGAACGGCGAATTGAACGCAACCTGCTGATATTCCTCGTCCAGCAAATTCTGCGCCCAAAGTTCCACCGCCCAGCGCTCGTCCGGGCCCCGCACGCCGATGCGGGCGTTGACGACCGCATAGCCGTCCTGTTCCTTTTCCGGGAATAGGTCGGAGCCGGTATTATAGTCCGACGTCATGCGGCTATCGACATAGACGAGGCCGGTGAGGCCGCTATTGCCGATTTCCGGCGTCCAGGAGACGGACGTCGTCACGACATGCTCCGGCGCGTTCGATACATTGTCGCCCGGCAGCAGGAACAGGAACGGATCGAGCGGATCGGTGCCCGCACCGGTCAGGTTGTTCCGGTACTTGGTCTGGGCGTAGGTATAGCCGAGATTGACATTGAGATCGCGCGACGGGCGAAGCGAGGCTTCAACCTCGACCCCGCGCGAGCGCACGCCCGCTTTCTTGTCGCCCGAGCAGGCGCCGGTCGCCGCCGACGCGTCGCGGTCGCCGCCGCCCAGATCGTCCGCGCAGGATCCGATATTCTGGACGATGAACACCGATCCGTTGAAGGTGTTGAGCTGGAAGTTTTTGAACTCCTGCCAGAAACCGGCGACGTTCAGCGTGAAGCCGCGGCCGCCATATTTGAAGCCGATTTCATATGCGTCGACCTTCTCCGCCGCGAAGCGCAGATCTTCGACGTCGCCATTGTCGCGAATGCCAAGCGTCGGGTTGGCGCCCACCGGGCGGGTGCCGAGCGCCGAGCGGTCAAGATTGTAGCCGCCCGCCTTATAGCCCTTCGAATAGCTGGCATAGGTCATCAGGTCTTCGGTCGGCTTGAACGAAAGGATGCCGGTACCAGTCAGCTCGCCGTCGTCAAACTCGTCGCTGAGATCGAGACCGTTGAGCGATGTGCTGGAATTGCCTTGGCAGGTCAGGGTTACGATCCCGCCCACGACCTGCTGCAATTGCGCGCGATTGGCCGCGGTCAGCGTCGGATCGGCGCTGATCTGAGCGAGAAGCGGCAGCAAGGATGCCTGTTGGGCCGGGCATGCCGCATTGTTGTTGTTGAAATCCGCCCGGAATTTCTTGTTCTCGTTCGTGTAGCGGAGGCCGAGCGTGACACTCAGCTGATCCGTGATGTTGAAAATATTGTGCGTAAAGAACGCATAATTGGTGCTGTCCTGATAATAATTCGCACGAATATCGCCCACATCGCTGACGAAGCCCAAGCGATCGAGGCCACTCAAGATTGTCCCCGCGCGCGCTAAGCCTGTCGCACCACCGCCAGCAAGGCCCGCAATCTGACCTGCCAGTGCCTGTCGGTAGTTGATTGGAAAACCAGGAACTTGCTCAGTGCTCACGCAACCGGGTCGGCCAACGCGAACCAAAGCCGGATTGTTAAGGCCTGCCACAACGCGGCAGGCGGCGAATGCCCCATAATCTTCGCCGAATCGCGTGTTATCGGCGACGTGCAGGTCTTCATTGGCGAAATAAGCGCCGACCAGCCAGTCGAGCCTGTCCTCGAACGCCGATCCCTGGAGCCGCAGCTCCTGGCTGAACGTCTCGAACTTCCTGAAATTGTTCCCATCCGCCGGGCGATAGGCGATGTCGGCGCGGCCATAGTCGATGTCCCCCGCACCGCCAGCCTTGTAGCCGCGATAGGCGGTGATCGAGGTGAGGGTGCCGAAGCCGGCATCCCAATCGATCTGTCCCGACAAGCCGTAATCCTCGGTCTCGTTGCGATAGGTCCGGCCCGGCGTCACGGATGCGACACGGTTGTACGGGTTCTGGCGGTAAGGATTGCCGTTCACGCTGTTGGGGAAGGTTTCGCCCAATGCCTGCAGGATATTCACGATGCGGTTCGTGGGGCGATAGGCATAGTCGCCCGCCACGCCTGGGGTCGGATCGTAGGTTTCCCGCGTTTCGAGATAGACGGCGCCGCAGCAGCTTTCATCGCGCTTGGAATAATCGCCGATCAAGCGGACTTCGAAATCGCTGCTCGGCTCATAGGACAGCTGTCCGCGCACGAAATAGCGGTCGCGGTCGTTGAGGCGGCTTTCGGTGCCGCCCTGCGGATCGTTGACCTTCAAATAGCCGTCGCGCTGCACCCAGACGCCGTCCAGGCGATAGCCAAGGCCGCTCTCTCCGATCGGTCCGGTTATGCCTGCGCCGAGGCGGAGCAGGTCGTAATTGCCGTAGGTGAACTCGCCATAGCCTTCCATCGCGTTGAGGTTCGGCTTCTTCGACACGATGTTGAGAATGCCCGCCGACGCATTGCGGCCGAAGAGGGTACCCTGCGGCCCGCGCAGCACTTCGACGCGGTCGATCTCGCCAAGCTCGTTGAGGCCGATGCCGGTGCGCGAGCGGTAGACGCCGTCGATGAACACGGCGACCGAGCTTTCGAGGCCGGGATTGTCGCCGACCGTGCCGATGCCGCGGATACGGGCGGAACCGTTCGATTCAGAACCCGTCGACGAGACGAGAAGCGACGGCGCGAGCTGGTTGAGCGCGCGGATATCGGTCGCCCCCGAATTCTGCAGGGCTTCGGCATCCACGACGTTCACCGCCAGCGGCACGTCTTGCAGAATCTGCTCACGGCCTTGCGCGGTAACGATGATGTCGTTGGCTTCGTCGATATCCTGGTCCTGCTGAACCGCGGCGGATTGTTCGGTGACGGTGGTCTGGCTCGTCTCGCTGCTATTGTCCTGCGCGTAAGCCGGCACGGACATCGCCAGCGCCCCCGCCGACAGCAACCAAATTGATTTCGTCATTGCCCTCTCCCAACTGAAATTGGTTTCTTTTGAAGGGAGCCTATCGAAAAGAAAGGGGGTCAGCCAGCAGGATAATGGCGGAATCGCGCCGCTTTCGCAGGATTCATTGCAAATTCGCAACAAGATAGTTTCAAACGAAAACTGGCTAGAAGGCACCCCGTGCAGCTTGCCGTTACGGAAAGCGCCAAAGCCGCCATATCCTGCCGGGGCGGCAATTCGCATGTGCAGCATGAAAAAAGGCGGACGAGAAGCCTGAAAGACCTCTTCCGCCCGCCCTTTGAGAGCATCGGCGATGGGCTAAGCCCTTATTTCGGCGCGAGCACCATCAGCATCTGGCGGCCTTCCATGCGCGGATGCTGCTCGACCTTCGCATCGGCTTCGGTATCGGCCTGGACGCGCTGAAGGAGTTGCATGCCGAGCTGCCCGTGAGCGAGCTCGCGGCCACGGAAGCGCAAGGTTACCTTCACCTTGTCGCCTTCGCCGATGAACTTGTGGATCGACTTCATCTTCACGTCGTAATCGTGATCGTCGATATTGGGACGCATCTTGATCTCCTTGATCTCCTGCGTCTTCTGGCTCTTGCGGGCGAGGTTCGCCTTTTTCTGCGCCTCGTATTTATATTTGCCTACGTCCAAAAATTTGGCGACGGGCGGGTCGGCGTTGGGCGACACTTCGACGAGGTCGAGGCCGACTTCCGCCGCCTGCTCAATCGCCTCACGCGTGAACATCACACCCAGATTCTCGCCATCTCCATCGATGACGCGCACCTTTGGAGACTGAATGAACTCGTTATAGCGGGGGCCATTCATGGGCGGCGCCATCGGGCGCCGGTTCAGAGGGGGACGTATAGCACAATCTCCATGTGGTTCAGAAGGACAGGCCTTCACCTAGTCGCTGACGCGAGGAATTGGAAGATGCAGCCGCCAGGCCGCTTCAGATTTCGCGCCATAATGTGTAGCGCCGAAGATTGCGCGTGCCCCTTAAGAGGGCTCGTTCATCAAGTCGATAAGGCTTACGCCACCGCCCGCCAGAATGTGGATGCCGTTGGCCGTGCCTGTGGCAAAGGCATCTTTCCAGAATTGGAAATTCTGCTTGCCCCCGAAAATCGTGGCTGACAACGAACGGTTTTTCCAAAGCGGAAGCCGTGAAAAATTGATCACGAAATGCTCTAAGCTCTTCCAAACCTGTTCCGACAACGGTTTATGAAATGGCCGGTCCTTATCCCAGGTCTTTCCGCCTGCAATGACGCTGGTCTGGCACACGATCATCGCCAGTTCGATCCAGGCATAAAGGATCTCCTCGCGGCCCATGCGATGGGCACGCAGATGTTCGTCGGGAACTACCTCGCCTTTTTGCACCTTGCTTTCGATTTTGCCGCTCCCCACCTCGAAGTCATAAAATCCGACATAGATGTGGGCGGCGACGAGATTCAGGAAACGCACAATCTGTTCCCGCTCCAGATCGCGCGGATTTTCCCCGGCTTCCGATTTGTAATCGGCTGGCGTGTCCAGCATTCCGCCAAAGATCATCTGCGAATAGATCGCTTTTTCGACCGCGCTGTAGGAAATAGGTCGTTCCGTTCCCTTACCGCCCATTTCAATGAAATCGCGCAGTCTATTGTCAGGATGGTAGGTGACATCGTTTCGTTGCGCATCGATAATGTAACGCTTCATCTGCGCTTGTTCGCCCTTGAAGTGATCGACGAGCTGCTGCTCGGTGAAGCTCGTATAATCGCTGGGATGCTGACGATCCGATAGGAATCTTAGAACCCTGTCCCTCAAGATGCTCGCGCCAAGATGACGTTGCGTGGCCTTGTCAAAGGCAACTTGCCGGAGCGTCGTCCCGGCTCGCGTATTCGCGGTCAGCAAGAGATCCCGGTCGGGGTTAACGAACAAGCGGATCGGGAGCGCACGCACGCCCAAGAGAATCTGGGCCGCAGCCTTATGCTGACCATCGAAGATACGAACGCGTGAACCGCCCTCTTCCGTGGTGTCGATCCATCCCAAAGGCACATGCAATTGCGGGAAGCCGCGGAAAAATTCTTCGATGAGACCTCGAATATTATTGCCTATGCCGCGGGGGTTGAGCGTGTCGTCGTGAAATAGATATTCGATCGGGAGGTGGAGGAATACATATTCGAGGTCTGACAATTTATCCCTGAATAGAGGCGCTGACCGGATGGATGGATCGCCGACAGCGGCATATGAATAGCTGATCGCCGCTTTGTCTTGCGAGAGCTGGAACTTCAGCGGGTGGCGGCCTCCTTGGGAATGATCGAGGATATGGCCGAGATTGATGCCTCGCGGATCGGTGATACCGCTACGCATGGCTTCCAGTCTTGCCAGGATTCTGGCGATTCGCAGATCGGACGCTTGCTTGCTGCGATTATAGCTGCTGAAGGTCAGTGCCCAATTGGATTTGTCGTCTTTTCCGCCGTCTCGAGTGGGAATGACATGATCTATGTCCAGATCATGCTCGTGCAGCAGGAGGTCTATCGCGCTGTCGGAAATGTAGCATTTCCCATTTTGCGAGGCCCAGAGTTCCTGAATAAGCGTTTTGCGGTCCCCCGCCGACAATTGCCGCAACCCTAGAGACATTCCCCCTCCATCCCTTTGAGTCGGAATGGTGCTTCAATAATTCGGGCGAGGCAAGTCGCGCTAGACACCGCGCAGATCGGGCGGTGTCGCCTCGGCGCGGAGCATGGCGATGAGATCATCGACCTTCACCACCTGCTGCCCGTCCTGGCCCAGGCGGCGGACGGCCACCGTGCCTTCTTCCGCCTCGCGCTTGCCGACGACCAGCAGGGCCGGAACCTTGGCGAGGCTATGCTCGCGAACCTTGTAGTTGATCTTCTCGTTGCGCGTGTCGGTTTCGATCCGCAGTCCCGCGGCGGCGAGCTTCGCGCGCACCTCTTCGGCATAATCGTCGGCGTCCGATACGATGGTCGCGACCACCGCCTGCACCGGCGCGAGCCAGAGCGGGAAACGCCCGGCATGATGCTCGATGAGGATGCCGATGAACCGCTCGAACGTGCCGAGAATGGCGCGGTGTAGCATGACCGGACGGTGGCGCTGGCCGTCCTCGCCGACATAGCTCGCGTCGAGCCGTTCCGGCAGCACCGTGTCCGTCTGCAGCGTGCCGCACTGCCAGGTCCGGCCGATCGCGTCGGTCAGGTGGAATTCGAGTTTCGGCGCGTAGAAGGCGCCTTCGCCCGGCAGTTCCTCCCATCCGAATTCAGGCGTCGCGCGCCCGGTCGCCGCGACCGCGTCGCGCAAGCTCTGCTCGGCCCAATCCCACATTTCGTCCGACCCGAACCTTTTTTCGGGCCGCAGCGCCAGCTTGATCGCATAGCTTTCGAAGCCGAGATCCCGATAGACCGCGTCGAGCAGGTCGCAAAAGGCGCGCACTTCCTCGACCAGCTGATCCTGCCGGCAGAAGATATGCGCATCGTCCTGCGTGAATTGCCGCACCCGCATGATACCGTGCAGCGCGCCATGCGCTTCGTTCCTGTGGCAGCAGCCGAATTCGGCGAGGCGCATCGGCAGATCGCGATAGGATGTGATGCCCTGGCGGAAGACCTGGACGTGGGCCGGGCAGTTCATGGGCTTGAGCGCCATCCACGACGCCTCGCCCGAAATCACCGGTCCTTCTTCATCGGTATTGGGCACTTCGTCCGGCACCACGAACATATTCTCGCGATATTTGCCCCAGTGACCGGATTGCTCCCACAGCCGCGCGTCCATCAGCTGCGGCGTCTTGATCTCCTGATAGCCCGCCGCATCCAATCTGCGGCGCATATAGGCTTCGAGGCTCCGCCAGATCACCCAGCCCTTGGGGTGCCAGAAGACCGATCCCTGCGCTTCGGGCTGGAGATGGAAAAGGTCCATTTCCTGCCCGATCTTGCGGTGATCGCGCTTCGCCGCTTCCTCGAGCCGGTGAAGGTGCGCGTCCAATTGCTTCTTGTTGAGCCACGCCGTGCCGTAGATGCGCGAGAGCATCGCATTCTTCTGGTCGCCGCGCCAATAAGCGCCCGACACGCGCGTCAACTTGAACGCCTGCGGATCCAATTTGCCGGTCGAGGCGAGATGCGGCCCCCGGCACATGTCCATCCATTTGTCGCCCGACCAATAGACGGTCAGCTCCTCGCCCTCCGGCAGCTCCGCCGCCCATTCGGCCTTGAACGTCTCGCCCTGGGCCTTGAAGCGGGCGATCAGGTCGTCGCGTGTCCACACTTCGCGGCGCAGCGGCTGGTCGGCCCGGATGATCCGCCGCATCTCTTCCTCGATGGCGGGCAGGTCTTCGTCGGTGAACGGCCGGCCCTTGTGCGCGAAATCGTAATAGAAGCCGTCGTCGGTCGCCGGACCGAAGGTGATCTGCGTCCCCGGATACAAATTCTGCACCGCCTCGGCGAGGATATGGGCGAAATCGTGCCGGGCGAGTTCCAGCGCGTCCACCTCGTCGCGGCTCGTCACCAGCGCGAGATCGGAATCGCCTTCGAACGGCCGCATGATGTCGCGCAGCTCGCCGTTCACCCGCGCCGCGATCGCCGCCTTGGCGAGGCCCGGCCCGATCGCCGCCGCGACGTCTCCCGGCGTGGTGCCCGGCGCCACTTCGCGGACGGAACCGTCGGGAAGGGCGATCTTGAACATCTCGGACATGGGAAACCTTGGCGCTTTCATGCGGGAAAAGGGAATGGCCCTGCCATAAATGGGGGCGGAACGCTGTCAAGGAAGCTCTTGCCATCGCCGCCGATGCGGATCAGGCTGCCCGGACCATTTGGGGGGATGAGGAATGAACAGCGCCGAAGGGCAAATCGACGCCGCGAGCGACCGCCCCGTTTCGAGCTTCGCGTTCACGGGCACCTGGCGGGAATTCCTGCCGATCGCGCTCACCAATCTGGCGCTGACGATCGTCACGCTCGGCATCTACCGTTTCTGGGCCAAGGCGCGGGAGCGGCGCTATTTGTGGAGCCGCACCCGCTTCATCGACGACACTTTCGAATGGACCGGCACCGGCAAGGAAATGTTCGTCGGCTTCCTGATCGTGATGGCCGCCTTCCTGCCCGGCATCCTGGTCCTGAATGTCTTCGTGGAGGCGATGGTCCTGCGCGGCGAATGGCTGCTGGGCGGTGCGATCACCGCCTTCATCTATATCGGCCTGCTCTACCTCTTCAACGTCGCCCGTTTTCGGGCGCTCCGCTATCAGCTGAGCCGCACCTATTGGCACGGCATACGCGGCGGCAGCGCCGATCCGGGTTGGCGTTACGGATTGTCCGCGATGTGGCGTTACGGCGTCGGCATCGCGGCGATGGGCCTGCTGCTGCCCTGGTCGATGGCGAGCTTGTGGAACGCACGCTGGAACCGGATGAGCTTTGGCTCGCACCCCTTTACGGCCGACGCCCTCTTCGAGCCGCTGATGAAGCGCTGGATGCTCGTCTATTTCCTGCCGCTCGGCGTCTTTCTCGTGCTGACGATCGCCGGAGGCCTGGTCGCGGGAACGGCGGCGCTGGAGGGTTCGCCGGAGTCCGCCGTGCTTGGCCTTCTCATGCTGATGATCCCGGCCTTCGTCCTCACCTACGTCCTCTTCCTGATCCTCGGCCTCGCTTATTATGCCCTTCTCTACCGGATATGTGCGGGAGCAACGTCGGTCGCGGGCATCGACTTCCATTTCAACGCCCGCACCTGGGATTGGGTGAAGCTGATTCTCGGCAATATCGGCCTGGTGATCGTGACCTTGGGGGTCGGCATCATGTTCCTGTCCTACCGCAATTACAGCTTTCTCGTCCGGCATATGGAGGCTTACGGCCTGATCGACCTCGACCTTCTGAGCCAGTCGGCCATGCAGGCGCCGGGCGATGCGGAGGGCCTGGCCGACGCCTTCGATTTCGGCTCCTTCTAGGATGCAGGACGGCTGGCTCTACGACGGTCGGGTCGCCGTCCGCCGTGCTGCGCGGCTGGAGGAAAGCGGCCATGGCTGGCGGCTCGTCCTCACCGATACCGGTGATGCCGAGGCCCTCGATCCGTCGGCCCTTCGCGCGATTGAGAGCCGGGCCGATGCCGATGTCTATGGGCTGGATGGCCGTCCGGGCTGGCGCCTGGGCCTTGCAAAGCCCATCGATCCGGCCCTCGCCGCGCACCTCCCCGCATTGCGCGTCTATGGCGGCTGGATCGACCGGATCGGCCTGCCCAGGGCGCTGGCCGCCGGTCTTGCCGTCTCGGCGGCGGTCCTGTTTCTTGCCAACCGCCTGCCGGACCTCCTCGCGCCGATGGTGCCGTTTGCCTGGGAACAGCGCTTCGGCACATTGCTGCTCGGCGATCTCGACGCCAATATGTGCGCGACGCCGGAAGGGCAGCGGGCGCTCGACAGGCTCGCCGCGCGGCTCTCCCCCGATGCGGGGCGCTACAAGGTGCGCGTCGCCGACCTCTCCATGGTGAACGCCGTCGCGCTGCCCGGCGGCAACATCGTCATTTTCAAGGATCTCCTGATCGAGGCGCAGGGTCCGGACGAAGTCGCCGGTGTGCTCGGCCATGAAATGGCGCATGTCGAAAAACGCCACGTCACCGCGGCGATGATCCGCCATTTCGGCTTCAACCTGCTCCTCTCTTCGGTCGGCGGCAATACCGGCGGCAACGTCCAGGCCGTGCTGGAAACAGGCTATAGCCGGGATGCGGAAGGCGAGGCGGACGAGGGGGCGCTCCTCGCCCTGCGCCGCGCCGGCATTTCGCCCGCCGGAACCGCGGCCTTTTTCGAGCGGCTTGCCAAGGACGATGCGCGCCTTGGCCGGGCCGCCGACGCCCTCGCTTATCTTTCGACCCATCCCGCCCCCGGCAGCCGCCGCGCACGCTTTGCGGCGGCCGTCGAAAAAGGGCGGCATTACACGCCTGTCCTGAGCGCGGAGGAATGGCTGGCCCTGCAGGACATTTGCCAGCCGCCACCCAAAGGCCAGGCCGAAAAATCCTGAGCCGCGCATGGCCGGACGCTGCGGCGGGGAACGTTGCGCTTGACCTCCGGCCCGCAATCGCTTTCTTGGCCGCATAAAGATATTCAAGGGGCTGCCGGTGGCAAAGCGTTTAACCTATTATATCCTGGCGGGCCTCATGCTCGGCATCATCGTCGGCTGGGCGATCAATGCCGGCGTCGGCGGCGGAACGCCGGAAGGCCAGGCGCTGCTCAAGGACATCGCCGGTTATTTCTCCATCGTCACGACGCTTTTCCTGCGCCTCATCAAGATGATCATCGCGCCGCTCGTCTTCGCGACGCTCGTCACCGGCATCGCGCATATGGGCGACACGGCGGCACTGGGGCGCGTCGGCTTCCGCGCGGTCGGCTGGTTCATCTGCGCCAGCCTCGTCTCGCTCAGCCTCGGCCTCATCCTCGTCAATCTGTTCCAGCCGGGCGTCGGCCTCAACTTCCCGATTCCGGATGCGAGCGCGGCGAGCGGGGTCGAACGCGCCGCCTTCAACCTCAAGGATTTCATCACCCACCTTGTCCCCGCTTCGATGATCGAGGCGATGGCGACGAACGAGATCCTGCAGATCGTCGTCTTCTCGCTCTTCGTCGGCGTGGCGCTGACCGCCGTCGGCGAGAAGGCGGCGCCGATCGTCAAGGCGACCGAGGCTTTGGTCCACGTCATGCTGCAGATCACCGATTATGTGATGCGCGTGGCGCCGGTCGCCGTCTTCGCGGCCGTCGCGGGTACGATCGCCGAACGCGGCCCGGCCATCCTCGGCACCTTCGGCTATTTCATGGGCAGCTTCTATGTCGGCCTGGCGTTGCTCTGGATGCTGCTGATCGCCGTCTGCTTCCTGATCGTCGGCCCGCGCACAAGATTGCTCGTCCGCTACATCCGCGATCCGCTGATCCTCGCTTTCTCGACCGCCTCGTCGGAGGCCGCCTATCCGCGCACGCTCGAGGCGCTGGACCGTTTCGGCGTGCCGCCGCGCATCGCCAGCTTCGTGCTGCCGCTCGGTTATTCGTTCAACCTCGACGGGTCGATGATGTACATGACCTTCGCGACGATCTTCATCGCGCAGGCCTATGGCATCGATTTGAGCCTGGGGCAGGAAATCACGATGCTCCTCGTCCTCATGGTGACGTCGAAGGGGATTGCGGGCGTGCCGCGCGCCAGCCTCGTCATCATCGCCGCGACCCTCGCCTTCTTCGATATTCCCGAGGCCGGACTGCTGCTCATCATCGCGGTCGACCATTTCCTCGACATGGGCCGTTCGGCGACCAATGTCGTCGGCAATGCGGTGGCGAGCGCAGTGGTCGCCAAGTGGGAAGGCCATCTCGACCCCCTCGAACCGGCCGAGATCGTGCCGCCCAAGGCGCCGTCGCACATGCCGCCGCCGGTGGGCGACGAAAGCCTGCGCTGATGACCTCCTCCCCCGTCATTCCCGCGAAGGCGGGAATCCAGACGATGGTGGGAGCAGTCGCCAGCGCCGCTCTGGATTCCCGCTTTCGCGGGAATAACTGGGAAAAGGTATGACGGATCTGCAATTTCTCGATTCCAAAGAGCGCCGCCTCGCCTACCGCCATCGGGCGGGGACGGGCCCGACGCTCGTCTTTCTTCCCGGCTACATGTCGGACATGGAGGGAACGAAGGCGCTGGCGCTCGACGCCTGGGCGGCGGAAACGGGGCGCGCCTTCCTGCGCTTCGACTATGGCGGTTGCGGAGGAAGCGGCGGCGCGTTCGAGGATCAGTCGCTGCACGATTGGTGGGACGACGCCCTGCTGATGATCGACGAAATCGCGAAGGGCCCGGTCGTCCTCGTCGGCTCGTCGATGGGCGGGTGGTTGATGCTGCTGGCGGCGCTCGCCCGGCCCGGATTGGTCAAGGGCCTCGTCGGGATCGCCGCGGCGCCCGATTTCACCGATTGGGGGTTTTCGGACGGAGACAAGGCGACGATCCGCGGCATGGGCCGGATCGAGGAAGCTTCGCCTTATAGCGATCCGCCCATCCTCACCACGCGCGCCTTCTGGGAAAGCGGTGAGAAGCTGCATGTGCTGGACGCGCCGATCGCGATCGATTGTCCGATCCGCCTTCTCCACGGCTTGAAGGACGATGACGTGCCTTGGGCGGTGTCCCTCAATCTCATGGAGCGGCTGCGTTCATCCGACGTGCAGACCCTGCTGATAAAGGATGGCGATCATCGCCTGTCCCGGGACTCGGATATCGCTCTTTTGATCCGGACGGTAAGCGGGCTGCTGGAGGCCCTGTGATCCTTTCCCTTCTGACCGCCGCTCTCCTGCAAACGGCGGCCGTGCCGGCGCCGGACGGCGCTTACAAGAACTGCCTCGCAGAGGTCCGCTCCGCGCCCGCCAAGGCGGTGGAAACGGCGAGCGACTGGCGTGTGAAGGGTGGCGGCCTCCCCGCCCGCCAATGCCTGGGGCTCGCCTATGTCGCGCTGGAGCGGTGGCAGGATGCCGCCGTCGCCTACGAACAGGCGGCGCGTGAAGCGGAAGGAACGAAGACTCCGGCGGCCGCCGATTTCTGGACGCAATCCGGCAATGCCTGGCTGGCGATGAACGACGCCGTTCGTGCCCGCGCCGCTTTCGACGCGGCCTTGAAAATCGAAGGTACGGCACCCGAACTTACGGGCGAAATCCATCTCGACCGCGCCCGGGCGGGCGTCGCGCTCGGCGACATGTCCGGCGCGCGAGCCGATATCGATGCAGGCCTGAAACTGGTGCCGGGCGATCCCTTCGCCTGGTATCTGTCGGCGGCGCTCGCGCTGCGCGAAAATGCCTTGTCCCGCGCCGAAGCGGATATCGCCAAGGCGCTGGCGCTCGCACCCGATGATGCGGACGTGCTGCTGCAGGCCGGAACCATCGCCGGCAAGGCGGGCAAATCCGACGAAGCGCGCGGCTTCTACGAGCGCGCCGCGAAGGCCGATCCCAATTCGGAAGCGGGACGCGCGGCCAGCGCTGCTCTTGCGGACGGCGCGCCGCCTCAATCCAGATAGAAGTCGATGGTCGTGACGACCCTCACCTTCTGGAAAGGCGAGCCGCCGCCGCTTTCGCTTTCGTCGCCATCGCGGGCGCCGACCGAAAAATAACCCTGCGTCGCTTGCTTGATGGCGCCGACCTCCGCGCCGGAATCCTTGGCGAACTGCTCGGCGGCGCGGCGGGCGTCCTTGGTCGATTCCGCGATCATCGCGGGCTTGACGTCATTCAATTTGGTGAAGCTGTACACCATGCCCGATCCTTCCTGCACCGCCACGCCTGCGCGGATCAGGTCGGCCTGCCGCGCATAAGCGGCGCGCGCTTTCATGACGTCATTGGTGCGGAGTTGAAGGCTGCGGGTGACGGTGATGCGGTTCTCGCCCCGGTCATTGTCGAAATACTGGCTGACCCCGACGCTGGCCGTGCTGATCTCATTATCCTTGAAACCGGAACGGCGGAAGAAATCGGCGATGATGCGCGTGTCCTGGTCGCTCGCGGCCTGGACGGCGGCGAGATCGGTTCCCTGCGCGGAATAGGATATGGTCCAAGTCGCGAGATCGGCAGTGACGTCGCGCTCGGCGAGACCCCGCATCGTCACCGACCGGTCGGCGAGGCGCGAGCGCCTGAGCCCATCGCCCAGCAGATATCCGCCGAGCACGATGCCGAGAGCCAGAAGAGCCGCGGCGATCAATGCCGTACTGCGATCCTGAGTCATGCAAGCTCCTTCCCTGCTGGAACCCGGTCGTTCATCCCCCATATACAGCATCGACCCGCTTTCGCGCAGCTGAACGTTCCGGAGCCAATATGAAATATCTGCACACCATGATTCGCGTGTCCGATCCCCAGGCGACGATCCGCTTCTTCGAGCTTCTGGGCCTCAAGGAAGTGCGCCGGATGGAGAATGAAAAGGCGCGTTACACCCTGATCTTCCTCGCCGCGCCCGGGGACGAACAGGCGCAGGTCGAGCTCACCCACAATTGGGACGAGCAAGGCTATGACGGCGGCCGCAACTTCGGCCACCTCGCCTACCGGGTTGAAAATATCTACGACACCTGCCAGCGGCTGATGGACGCGGGCTACACGATCAACCGCCCGCCGCGCGACGGGCACATGGCTTTCGTCCGCACGCCCGACAACATCTCGATCGAATTGCTGCAGGACGGCTATCTTGAGCCCGCCGAGCCGTGGGCGTCGATGCCGAATACCGGCACATGGTAGACATCGTCCGCATTCCAGCCCTGTCGGACAATTATATCTGGCTAATGCACGATCCGGTGTCCGGAGAAACGGTGGTCATCGATCCCGCCGTTGCCGATCCGGTTATGGAGGAAGCGGCGGCGCGCGGCTGGCGGATCACCCAGATCTGGAACACGCACTGGCACCCCGACCACACCGGCGGCAACGAAGCGATCAAGTCCGCGACGGGCTGCACGGTCACCGGTCCCGCCGCCGAAGCGCATCGCATCCCGACGCTCGACCGGCAAGTGCGGGAGGGCGACACCGTTTCTATCGGCGCCATCGGCGCGCAGGTGATGGACGTTCCCGCCCATACCGCCGGACATATCGCCTATCATTTGCCGTCGGAAGGGATCGTCTTCGTCGGCGACACCTTGTTCGCCATGGGCTGCGGGCGCTTGTTCGAAGGCACGGCGGAGCAGATGCACGCCAATCTCCAGCGTCTGGCGCAGTTGCCGCCGGAAACGGCCGTCTACTGCGCGCACGAATATACGTTGTCGAACGGCCGCTTCGCCTTGAGCGTGGAGCCGGACAACAAGGCGCTTGCGGCGCGTATGGCGGATGTCGAACGTGCGCGAGCGGTGGGCGAAGCGACGGTGCCAACCACCATCGCTCTCGAACGCGCGACCAACCCGTTCATGCGCGCCAAATCGGCGGATGCGCTTGCGGAACGGCGCGCGGCAAAGGATCGTTTCACCGGTTAGGAAAGGAATTGCCCATGCGTGCCCTCCTCATTCCAATCGCCGCTCTTACCGCCGCTTGCTCGACCTATCCGGACGCGCCGCCCAACGCTGCCACCGATTCCGAATTGGCCACCGAACTGGCCGGACGCGCGGCCGAAGTCCCGCGCAGCTGCGTCAGCCAGCGCGACCTGCGGAGCAATCGCACCGTCGACAATGGCGCGGCGATCCTCTTTTCAGGCCCGGGGGACCGGATCTACGTCAACCGGCCCCCGGCCGGATGCCCGTTCCTGGATTCCGGACGAACTTTGGTGGCGAAATCGACCACGGGCCAATTGTGCCGGGGCGATATCGTCGACGTGGTCGATCTCACCTCCGGCATGCATTACGGCAGCTGCGGCCTCGGGGAATTCGTTCCCTACCGTAAGGCAGTTCAGTAAGACGCCGCTCTCTTCCGTCACCCGACGAAGGCCGGATGACAGGAAATTTCACCGCTTGTACAAAGCGTCGAGCCGCGGGCCGTAAATGTCCTTCAGCACATGCCGCCGGATCTTGAGCGTCGTCGTCATCTGCTCGTTCGCGGTGGTGAAGGGCTCATCGGCAATGATGAAGCTCCTGACCTTTTCGATCACCGACAACTCCGCGCTCACCCGGTTGACCGCCGCTCCCACCGCTTTCACGAAGTCAGGATCGGTCCTGAGCGTCGCCAAATCGTTCGGCTTGCCGTTGGCCTTGGCCCATTCGGCCATCCATTCGGCGTCCGGCATGACCAGGCCGACCAGATAGGGGCGGCGGTCGCCGACCACCATCGCCTGCGCGATTTCGGGCTGGAGGGTCAGCATGCCCTCGACGCGCTGGGGCGCGACATTGTCGCCCTTGTCGAGAACGATGATGTCCTTCTTGCGGTCGGTGATGACGATGCGGCCCTTGTCGTCGAAATGGCCGACATCGCCCGTGTGCAGCCAGCCATCGACAATGGTCGACGCGGTATGCGCTTCGTTGCGCCAATAGCCTTTCATGACGAGCTCGCCGCGCACCAATATTTCGCCATCCTCGGCGATCCGCACGTCCGTGTTCCTGACCGGCGGCCCGACCGTGTCCATCTTGAGGCCGACCTTGGGCCGGTTCGCGCTGATCACCGGCCCCGCTTCGGTCTGGCCATAGCCTTGAAGCAGGGTGAGGCCGATCGAGTGGAAGAAGATGCCGACATCGGGATTGAGGGGGGCGCCGCCCGAAATCATCGCCTTCATCCGCCCGCCGAACTTGGCGAAGATCTTCGGGCGAAAGGTGCGGTCGAGAATGAAGTCCATCGGCCGGTCCTTCAGCGGCACCTTCCCGGCATAATCCTTGGCGCCGATCTCCATCGCGCGCTTCAGCAGATATTGGGTCGCCTTGCCCTGCTTCTCGATCGTCTTGAGGATGCGGGCGCGCAGCACTTCGAACAGGCGGGGCAGCACCATCATGATGGTGGGACGCACCTCCTCGATATTGGCGGCGAGCTTTTCCAGGCTTTCGGCATAATAGATCTGCCCGCCCAGCCCCATCGGGAACATCTGGCCGCCGCTATGTTCATAAGCGTGGCTGGCGGGGAGGAAGGAGAGGAACACTTCGTCGTCCCAGCCGAAGTCTTCGGAGATGATCTCCGCCGCGCCTTCGCAATTGTGGAGGATCGCGCCGTGATGCTGCATCACGCCGCGCGGCGCGCCGCCGGTGCCCGATGTGTAGATGATGCAGGCCAGGTCGTCGCGGGTCAGGGCCTCCGCCGCTTTCGCGCAGGCCGCGACGTCGGCGCTGCCCGCCGCGACGAGGGCGTCCCAATCGTGGAAGCGCAGGTTCGACGCCTGGTTGCGGATCGGCTCCATGCCGATGATGTGCTCGCAGCCTGAACGAACGGCGGCGGGGAGCAGGGTCTTGGCGAGTTTCTCGCTCGACACGAAGATCGCCCGCGCGCCGCTATCGTCGATGATATGCTGGTGATCGCGCGTCGTGTTGGTGATGTAGGTCGGCACGGACACGCAGCCCGCCGCCATGATGGCGAGGTCCGCGATCAGCCATTCGGGCCGGTTTTCCGACACGATCATCACCCGGTCGCCGGGCTGCAAACCCAATGCCTTCAGGCTCGACGCGATGGCGGCGACGCTCGCGGCGGCCGTCGCCCAGGTCGTCGCCTGCCACGTCCCGTTCCTCTTCGCCCACAGAAAAGGCGCATCGCCCTTTTCCCGCGCGCGGGTGAAGAACATGGTGACGAGATTGTTGAAATGTTCGAGCTGGCGCATCTCTCTCCCCCAGCGCGGCTTTCCCGCGTCTGTCCGTGACGTTCCTATGCCGCTCTGGCGTCACTCGGCAAGGGCATTGCCTTCGCTGCGCGGATCGGCGGCGCCGCGCCAGGCGCCGTCCACATATTCGACGGCATTGACCTTCGAACCGAGATCGCTCGCGGTGACCAGCCCGTCATAACGTGTCATCTCACCCTGCATCGCGGCCAGGAAGGTGCCCTTTTCCACCAAGGTCGCGTCCCCGCCGAAATAGATGTTGGGGAGCGCGATCGCCTCCGCCACCGGAAGACCGAAGTCGATCCAGCCGATCAGCGTCTTCGCCACATGCATGATGATGCGCGGCCCGCCCGCCGATCCCAGCGCCAACACCGGCTTGCCGCTCGCGTCGTAGACGATGGTCGGGGACATGGAGGAGCGCGGGCGCTTGTTCGCCTCCACCCGGTTGGCGACCGGCGCGCCGTCCTTCTCCGGAGCGAAGCTGAAATCGGTCAATTCGTTGTTGAGAATGAAGCCGCCCGCGACGAGCTGGCTGCCGAAAATGCCCTCGACGGTCGACGTCATGCTCGCGACGTTCCCGCGTCCGTCGACCGCGACGAAATGGGTGGTGCTCGGCACCTCGCCGGACATGGCGGCGGTCCGCGGCGCGGCGCCTGGCGGCATGCCCGCCTCGTAACGGCCGAGGGGGCGGGCCGGCGAGATACCGGCGGACCGTTTCGCGAGATAGGCTTTGTCGATCAGCCCGGCGACCGGAACGTCGACGAAATCGCGGTCGCCCACCCAGGTGTCGCGGTCGGCATAAGCGAGCTTCATCGCCTCGGCGATCAAGTGCCAGGCGCGCGGATCGTCCTTGCCCATGGCCTTCATGTCGAACCGCTCGAGCATTCCCAATATTCCCAGCACCGTCGTCGCGCCGGACGAGGGCGGGCCCATGCCGCAGACCTTATAGGCGCGATAGGCCATGCAGACCGGCGGCCGCTCCTTCGCCTCATAAGCGGCAAGGTCGGCGCGCGTCATGTCCGCCGCATTGCGCTTCGATCCCTGCACGGCGTTAACAATGGCGTCCGCTACAGGCCCTTTGTAAAAACCATCCGGCCCCTCGGCGGCGATCCGGCGCAGGGTCGCGGCGAGCGCCGGGTTCCTGACCGTTTCGCCGGCCGCGAGCGGCTTGCCGTCCCTCCAATAAATCGCCTGGCTTTCCGGGAAATCCTTCCACGTCGGCGCGACCATGGCGAGATAGCCCGCCGTCGACTTGCTGACCGCGAAACCATCTTCCGCCAGCTTGATCGCCGGATCGAACAGGCGCGCCCAGGGCAGCCTGCCCCATTTGGCGTGGGTCTGCGCCATCAGGGCGATATTGCCGGGCACGCCGACCGACAGGCCGCCGGGCACGACCTGCATGAATGGACGCGGCTTGCCGTCCGCGCCCAAGAAACGCTCCGGTGTCGCGGCGGCAGGCGCTTTCTCCCGCCCGTCGATCGTCTGCGTCCGCCCGGTCGCGGCATCGTGATGGATCAGGAATCCGCCGCCGCCGATGCCGGAGGATTGCGGCTCCACCACGGTCAGCGCCAGCATCATCGCCATGGCGGCGTCGGCGGCGCTGCCCCCGTCGCGCAGGATCTGCTGCCCCGCCGCCGTCGCGCGCGAATCGGCCGAGGAAACGACGCCCTGCGCGCTGGTTGCCACCGGCATGACGAAAAGGGCGAAGAGCAGGAGGAAGCGGTTCAGCATAGCGCGTGACATAAGGCCAAATGTGCTCCTGCGAAAGCAGGAGCCTAGTCGTTCATGCCGCACCGCTGGGCTCCTGCTTTCGCAGGAGCACAAGAAGCTGGATTAAGCGTCCGCGCCCACAGCCTCGGCGAGCGTCGCGAAACCGTCGCGCCGCACTAGGGCACGCAGCTCCCGCACAATCCGCCGCGCGAGCCCGGGCCCTTCATAAACCATGGCCGAATAGATTTGCACCAGGCTCGCCCCGGCGCGGATGCGGGCATAGGCGTCGGCCCCGCTCTCGATCCCGCCTGCCGCGATCAGCGGAATCGCGCCGCCGGCCGCGCTGCGAAAATCGCGCAAGGCCTCCAGCGCGATGCACTTCAGCGGGGCGCCCGACAGTCCGCCTTGCTCCCGGCAGTGGAGCGAATGGAGATGCGGCCGCGCGAGCGTAGTGTTGGAAACGATCAGCGCGTCCATCTTCCGCGCGGTCGCGACCGCCACGATGTCGCCGATCTCGCTCCTGCGCAGGTCGGGCGCGAGCTTCAGGAAGACCGGCGGCCCGCCTGCTCCCCGCGCCTCCGCAACCGCCGCGAGCAATTCGTCGAGCGCGCCTTTGTCCTGCAACGCGCGCAGCCCCGGCGTGTTGGGGGAGGAGATATTGACGGTCAGGTAGCTGGCGAACGGCGCCATCTCCCGTGCACCCCGGGCATAATCGGCGATCCGGTCGGCGCTGTCCTTGTTCGCTCCGATATTGACGCCGACGATCCCGGGCCCGCGCCCGGCAAGCCGCTTCTTGGCCGCGTCCAGTCCAGCATTGTTGAAGCCCATCCGGTTGATCACCGCCCGATCCTCGACCAGCCGGAACAGGCGCGGCCTCGGATTGCCGCCCTGCGCGCGCGGGGTCAGCGTGCCGACTTCCGCGAAGCCGAAGCCGAGACGCAGCGCCTGGCCGAACACCTCGGCATTCTTGTCGAAACCCGGCGCGAGGCCGACGGGGTTGGGAAAATGCAGCCCCGCGACATCGGTAGCCAGAACCGGATCCTCGTCCGGCACTCCAGGCCGCAGCCTCTTCAACGCGGCGATGGTGAGGCCGTGCGCCCGCTCGGCGTCGAGGCGGAACAGCAAGGGACGGATCAGCGGATAAAGCGCCATGCCCCCGCCTATGGCAGTCATGGATGCACTGGTCAAAAGCCGCGAAGCCGTTACGGTGCGGCATCTATTCCTTGCGGAGACTATAATGCTGCGTTCCCTGCTTCTCGCTTCCACGCTACTTCTCTCGGCCCCCGCCATCGCCGCAGCGGCGCCTCAAGCCCCGGCTCCGGCCGCTGCGCCCGCGAAAAATGCCGGTCTCGCCGCTCTCTTCGAAGCGTACGATCAGGCCCAGCTCGCTTTGTCGCCCATTTCCAAATCCTATCGCGCGATCCGCGACGGCGATTATGGCAAGTGGGACGAGATCGGCGCCGCCGCCGATGAACGAAGCCGCGCGCTCGACCTCAAGACCCTTGCCGACCTGCGCGCCCGCTTTCCACGCGCTTCGCTGTCGCCCGAGGATCAGCTGAGCGTCGATATTTTCGAAAACCGCATCGCGCGGAGCGAGTCGCTCTGGCCCTATCGCGACTATGGCTATGTCTTCGACCAGATGAACGGCGCGCAAAGCGAAGGCCCCGCCTTCCTCATCAACATCCACCGCGTCGACAATCTCGCCGAGGCCGAGGCCTATGTATCGCGCCTCAGGACGCTGGACACCTATCTCGATCAGGCCATGGCGGAGGCGAAGGAGCGGGCGGCGCTCGGCGTGCTGCCGCCCAAATGGGTCTTCCCTTATGTGATCAGCGACGCGCGGAACGTCATCTCCGGCGCGCCCTTCGACACTGGCGCGGACAATGACGTCTTCGCCGACTTCAAGACGAAGGTCGGCAAGCTCGCCATCGCGGAGGGCGAAAAGGCGCGCCTGATCGAGGAGGCGCGCAAGGCGCTCGTCGAAGACGTGAAGCCCGCTTACGAACGCCTCATCGCGCTGATGCAGGAGCAGGAGAAGCAGGCCGGGACCGACGATGGCATCTGGCGGTTCAAGGACGGCGCCGGGCAATATGCGGCGCTGCTGCGCTCCTACACCACCACCAACCTCAATGCCGATCAAATTCACCAGCTCGGCCTCGACCAGGTCGACCGCATCCACAACGAGATGCGCGGGATCATGCGCCAAGTCGGCTTCACCGGCACCTTGCAGCAATTTTTCGAAAAGATGCGGACCGATCCGCAATTCTATTTCCCGAACACCGATGCCGGGCGCCAGCAATATCTGGACAAGACGCAAACCTTCAACACGGAGATGGAAAAGCTGCTTCCCGGCTATTTTGGCACCACGCCCAAATCCTCGTTGCAGGTGAAGCGGGTCGAGCCGTTCCGCGAGAAATCGGCGGGCAAAGCCTTTTACGACAGACCGGCGCCGGACGGCTCGCGCCCCGGCATCTATTACGTCAACCTCTACAACATGGCCGACATGCCGTGGACCGAGATCGAGGCGCTCTTCTATCACGAAGGCATTCCGGGCCACCACCTCCAGCTCGCCGTGCAGACGGAGCTTGGCGACAGCGTGCCGCCCTTCCGCCGGTTCGGCGGCTTCACTGCTTATTCCGAAGGCTGGGGCCTTTATGCCGAGCGGCTCGGCAAGGACATGGGTCAGTATAAGGATCCCTATAGCGATTTCGGCCGCTTGCAGCTGGAGCTGCACCGCGCCATCCGCCTCGTCGTCGATTCCGGCATCCACCACAAACGCTGGACCCGCGAACAGGCGATCAAATATGTCGAGGACAATAGCGCCGACGCCAAGGGCGGCATCGTCAAGGCGATCGAACGCTACATCGTCTATCCGGGCCAGGCGACGGCCTATATGGTCGGCAAATTGAAGATCGAAGAATTGCGCACCCGCGCGCAGCAGGCTTTGGGCGACAAGTTCGACATCAAGGAATTCCACGACGCCGTCCTGCTCTCCGGCCCGGTCCCGCTCGACCTTCTGGAACGGAATGTCGACCAGTGGATCGCGCGGAAGAAAGCGGCCTAGCCCTCCCAGTCCAGAACGAAATCCCGCAATGCCCGCGCATCGTGCAGGGCATTGTGGGGCACCTTGCTGTTCCGCGCGGTGCTGAAGCCGGGAGTGCGCAGCAGCTCGAACTTCAAATGATAGACGTCCGCGATGTCGCCGGGCCCGGTGACGAGGAGCTGGCAGAAAAGCGCGATATCCTCCGGCCAATCCGCGACGATCAGCGTGTCGTGATCGTGGGCCAAATAGCGTGCCACCTCATGCGGAGCCGATTCCCGCGTGGTGCGCCCGCCGGGGAAATCGTCGGGAATCATGTCGAGATAGGGGACGACGTGGCGCTCCACCCACTCATGCACCGTCTCCGGCAGCGGCAGGACGAGATACAATTCCTCGCCCCCATTCTCCGGCACGAGAGCGAGGCTGATCAATTCGCCGCCCGTGCCGTTATATTCGGTGTCGAGGAAATAGCGCATGGGGGGCTCATTAACCCGCCTCCCCCAAAAGCAACACCGTCATTCCAGCGAAAGCTGGAATCTCACTGCCTTCGTCACGGAAGATTCCGGCTTTCGCTGGAATGACGCAAAGGGGCGGTTGATTTCCTCGACTTCCGAGGCCACATGCCAATCGGAACGAATCAGTCCGATTATAAAAGATGCGCCTCACTTCCCTCGCCGATTATGCCGTCGTGATGATGGCCGCAGCCGCCCGCCATGGCGCGGGCGCGCGCCTCAACGCGACCCTGCTCGCGGAGGAAACGGGCGTGCCGCTCCCCACTGCGCAGAAACTGGTCGGGCGGCTGGCAAGCGCGGGTCTGCTCGCCTCGGCGCGTGGCGCTGGCGGCGGCTTTCAGCTTCTGAAAACCGCCAGCGAAATCAGCCTCGCGGATATTATCGAAGCGGTGGAAGGGCCGATCGCGATGACCGCCTGTGCCGAAACGGCGCGCTTAGAGTGCGCGCTGGAGAGCAGCTGCCAAGTGAAACCCCATATGAGCGCCGTTTCGGGCGCGGTGCGCGGCGCGCTCGCAAGCGTCAGCCTCGCCACTCTCAGCCAAGGTGAAGTAGCGTGACCGACGTGCGTAACCGCGATGCCCAGGAAGCCGCCGACCGCGCCTCCACCTATGAATGGGGCTTCTCCTCAGACATCGAACAGGAGTTCGCGCCCAAGGGCCTGAACGAGGACACCGTCCGCTTCATCTCCGCCAAGAAGGGCGAGCCGGAATGGATGCTCGAATGGCGCCTCAAGGCCTATCGCGCCTGGCTGGAGATGGAGGAAGTGAGCTGGGCGAAGCTCGACATTCCGGCCATCGATTTCCAGGACGCTTATTATTACGCCGAACCCAAGGCGAAGGAGAAATTGGGCTCGCTTGATGAGGTCGATCCCGAAATCCTCCGCGTCTACGAAAAGCTCGGCATCCCGATCGAGGAGCAGAAGGTGCTGGCCGGCGTCGAAGGCGCGCGCAAGGTCGCCGTGGACGCCGTGTTCGACAGCGTCTCGGTTGCGACCACCTTCCGCGAGGAATTGAAGAAGGCCGGCGTCATCTTCCTCTCCATCTCCGAAGCGATCCGCGAATATCCCGATCTGGTGCGGAAATATCTCGGCAGCGTCGTCCCGCAGCGCGACAATTATTTCGCCTGTTTGAACAGCGCGGTCTTCTCCGACGGCACCTTCGTCTACATTCCCGAAGGCGTCCGCTGCCCGATGGAGCTTAGCACCTATTTCCGCATCAACGCGGAAAATACCGGCCAGTTCGAGCGCACGCTCATTGTCGCCGACAAGGGCAGCTACGTCTCCTATCTCGAAGGCTGCACCGCTCCCATGCGCGACGAAAACCAGCTCCACGCCGCCGTGGTCGAGTTGGTCGCGCTCGACGATGCCGAGATCAAATACAGCACCGTCCAGAATTGGTATCCGGGCGACTCGGAAGGCAAAGGCGGCATCTACAATTTCGTCACCAAGCGCGCACTCTGCTCGGGCGACCGTTCGAAGGTCAGCTGGACGCAGGTCGAAACCGGCTCCGCCATCACCTGGAAATATCCGTCCTGCATTTTGAAGGGCGAGGGCAGCGTCGGCGAATTCTACTCGGTCGCGCTGACGAACAACATGCAGCAGGCCGATACCGGCACCAAGATGATCCACATCGGCAGGAACAGCCGCTCGACCATCGTGTCGAAGGGGATCAGCGCGGGGAAGTCCAACAACACCTATCGCGGCCTCGTCCGAGTGAATGCGGGCGCCGAGAACGTCCGCAACTTCACGCAATGCGACAGCCTGCTGCTCGGCGACCAATGCGGCGCCCACACCGTCCCCTATATCGAGGTGAAGAATCCCTCGGCGCAGATCGAGCATGAGGCGACCACCTCCAAGATAAGCGACGATCAGCTCTTCTACGCCATGCAGCGCGGCCTGAACCAGGAAGACGCCGTCGCCCTCATCGTCAACGGCTTCGCCAAGGAAGTCCTCCAGCAGCTCCCGATGGAATTCGCGGTGGAAGCGCAGAAGCTGCTGGGGATCAGTTTGGAGGGGAGTGTCGGGTGAAGTTCGAGGATGTGCCTCGAGGACAGGATTATTGGTATGCCCGAAATACAGCTTCTGAGATACTACGGAGCACCCTTTGTGGCTGCTACAATTGCCATAATGTGTTTCCACCGGCTCAGATTGACGAATGGTGCACCCTGGAAATCGATGATCCTCGTGCTGACGCGGACGGGTTCAGCGAAGTGCCTTTAAATGACGATTCGGAAGCCTATTGCCCCCTTTGCGGTACACCCTTTGTTTTGGGCAATGCACTCGGGTGGCCGGTAGCCGATCTGGAGTTTTTGAAGAAGGTTCGATTCAGCGTCGGATCATCGTGGAATTGGAATGATGCTCAAAATTGAAAACCTCCACGCCGAAGTTGACGGCAAGCAGATCCTGAACGGCCTCAGCCTCGAGGTGAAGGCGGGCGAGGTCCACGCGATCATGGGCCCCAATGGCGCGGGCAAGTCGACGCTCGGCTATGTGCTCGGCGGCCGGCCCGGTTATGAGGTGACGGAAGGCTCCGTTCTCTTCCGCCCTCGTCATTGCGAGGAGCGGAGCGACGCGGCAATCCATGGCGCCGAAGATGGATTGCTTCGCTCCGCTCGCAATGACGATGGATGGATAAACCTGCTCGCCCTCGATCCCGACGCGCGCGCCGCCGCCGGCCTGTTCCTCGGCTTCCAATATCCGGTCGAGATCCCCGGCGTGTCGAACGTCCAGTTCCTGCGCACCGCGCTCAATGCCCAGCGCCGCGCGCGGGGCGAGGAGGAGATCAGCGCAGGCGATTTCCTCCGCCTCTCGCGCGAGCAAGCGGGGGCGCTGGACCTCAGCATGGATATGCTGAAGCGCCCGGTGAATGTCGGCTTTTCGGGCGGCGAGAAGAAACGGAACGAGATGGTCCAGATGGGCATACTCGACCCCACATTCGCCGTATTGGACGAAACCGACAGCGGCCTCGACATCGACGCGCTGCGTGTCGTCGGCGAAGGCATCAACCGCATCATGCGCAAGGCCGACAAGGCCGTGCTCCTCATCACCCACTATCAACGCCTGCTCGACATCGTCGCGCCCGATTTCGTCCACGTCCTCGCGGGCGGCCGCATCGTCAAATCGGGCGGCCCCGAACTCGCGCTGGAGCTGGAACGCGAAGGCTATGGAGCAATCGCGGCGTGAAGCTCACCTTGTCCCTTGATGCATTAAAGCCCTCCCCCTTGATGGGGGAGGGTTGGGTGGGGGTGATGCTGGGGAAGGTCACTGCCTTACGCCAACCATCACCCCTCCCCAACCCCTCCCCATCAAGGGGAGGGGCTATGGGGCACTCGACACTTACGACTTTCCTACAGACCCCTGTTCGTGCTTGGCCTTCAACCATGCAGACCTTGTCGAACCTGCTGTTCCGGAGCGCCCTCCACGCCCCGGCTGCAGGCAAGGCCGGAAAACATCGCCACAGCATCATTTTCATCAACTTCCCCTCGAAGCGCATTTGGGCGGAGGCGCTCTGATGCTGCTCGATCTCCCCTCGAATCGGCTCGAAGGCTGGCGCTGGAGCGACCTGTCAGCGCTACCCGATATTGCCGCTAGGAGGCCGGGCGGCGCGACACCCGGCGATCTTCCATGGATCGCCTGTGACGGTGAAGGCCCGCGCCTCGTCTTTATCGACGGCAGGCTGGACGAAAGCCGCAGCACCCTCGGCCCGCTCACCATCGGTCCGGTCGAAGCGCGTGCCGACGATCATCCCCTCGCCCGCCTCACTGGACAGCAAGGCTGGTCATTGCGCCTCGGCCGGGATCACGCCCCGGCCGGGATCATCCAGGTCATCCACGTCTCGACCGGCGCCGCCGACCATCTCCCCGCCGAAATCGCGCTCGACGCGGATGCTCAGGCGAGCATCGTCGAAACCTATGTCGGCAGCGGCTGGACCAACCGCCTCACCGGCATCCGCCTCGCGAAGAGCGCCCGCCTGATGCTGAGCCGCCGTCTGATCGGCGAAAGCGGCTTCGTCAGCCTCACCGACCGTGCCACGCTTGGGGAAGGCGCCAGCCTCGTCTCCGTCACGCTCGCGGCGGGTGGCGCGGACACGCGCCTCGACGGCCACATCGACCTACAGGGCGAGGAAGGTTTCGCAGAAGCGGGCGGCGCCCTGCTCGCGCGCGGCAAACAGCGTCACGACGCCAACCTCGTCCTCCGCCACAGTGCGCCGCACGGCATGAGCCGCCAGGTCTGGCGCTCGGTCGCGGACGACCAGGCCACCTGCTCGGTCGCGGCCCGCGTCGAAGTGGCGCGCGGGGCACAGAAGACGGATGGCGAGCAATCCCTGCGCGGCCTCCTCCTCCAGCGTTCGGCGACGATCAACGCCAAGCCGGAACTCGAAATCTTCGCCGATGACGTCAAATGCGCCCATGGCGCGACGGTCGGCGAGCTGGACCGCAACGCCCTCTTCTACCTCGCCAGCCGCGGCGTGCCGCTTGAGGAAGCCAAAGCCCTCCTCACCCAGGCCTTCGTCGCCGACGCCATCGACCGGATCGGCGAGGAAAAGGTGCGCGATGCCTTCCACGCCGACGCGATGAAATGGCTTTCCCTAAAAGCCCTCCCCCTTGATGGGGGAGGGTTGGGTGGGGGTGATGTTTCCGGAAATACTCAGCCCTCCGACGTAGATCACCCCCACCCGGCCTCCCCCATCAAGGGGGAGGGGAAGGAAGGGCCGCGCTGATGAACGTGCCAACGCCCCTCGACTTCGCTCCGGACGAACGTCTTTCTGTAGCGGAATGTCCCCTCGACGTGGTCACCGACTTCCCGGCGATTCCGGAAGGCTGGCACTATCTCGACACCGCCGTCAGCGCGCAGAAGCCGAAGCCGGTGATCGAAGCGATCGACCGCGCCTATGCGCAGACCTATGCCTCCGTGCATCGCGGCGTCTACACGCGCTCGGCCGACATGACGGTCGCCTATGAAAAAGCCCGCGAACGGGTCGCCCGCTTCATCAACGCGAAGAGCCCCTCCGAAATCGTCTTCGTGCGCGGTGCGACGGAGGGCATCAACCTCGTCGCGCAAAGCTGGGGCGGCATCACGCTGAAGCCCGGCGACCGCATCCTCCTTTCCGTGCTGGAGCATCATTCCAACATCGTCCCCTGGCAGATGATCGCCGAGAAAACCGGCGCCGAGATCGACGTCGCGCCGCTCACTGCGGACGGCCGCATCGATCTCGACGCCGCCGAGGCCATGTTGACGGAGCGGCACAAGATCATCGCTTTCGCCCATGTCTCGAACGTCCTCGGCTCGATCCTCGACGCCAGGCGCGCGGCGCGGATCGCGCACAAGGTCGGCGCCAAATTGCTCCTCGACGGTTGCCAGGCCGTGCCGCGCCTGCCGGTCGATGTTCAGAACCTCGACTGCGACTTCTACGTCTTTTCCGGTCACAAGCTTTATGGCCCGACCGGCATCGGTGTCCTCTGGGCGCGCAGCGAACTGCTTGAGGCGATGCCCCCGATGCTAGGCGGTGGCGCGATGATCGACCGCGTGACCTTCGAAAAGACGACTTATGCCCCGCCGCCAATGCGGTTTGAGGCAGGCACGCCGCACATCGTGGGCGCGCTGGGGCTGGAAGCCGCGATCGACTATGTCGACGGCATCGGCCTTGAAGCCATTCACGCTCATGAAGCGGCCCTCGTCGCCCAGGCCCGCGAGGCGCTGTCCCGCATCAACAGCGTCCGTCTGCTCGGGCCGGAGGACAGTGCCGGCATCGTCAGCTTCGTGATGGAGGGGGTTCATCCCCACGATATCGGCACCATATTGGACGAGGCCCAGGTGGCGATCCGCGCCGGGCATCATTGCGCCCAGCCTTTGATGGATCAACTCGGTGTGCCCGCCACCGCCCGCGCCAGCTTCGGCGTCTATAACGGCCCGCAAGATGTCGAGGCGCTGGTGCAGGGCATCGAACGCGTAGCGAGAATTTTCGGATGAACCAGGAACGGAAGATTGAAGTCGAAGAGGTGACGGAAGCCGCGAAGCCGCCCAAGGCGCGCGTCGACGATGCGCCGCGCGAAGGCTTCGAGCGCAAGCGCGATTATCTCGCCGGCTTCCTCGCGCAGAAGCCGCAGGAGGAGCTGCCGACCGACCCCGGCGGGGATCTCTATGAAGCGGTGATCGACGCGCTGAAGGAAATCTACGATCCGGAAATCCCGGTGAACATCTACGATCTCGGCCTCATTTATGACGTCCAGATCGGCGCGGACAATCACGCCAAGGTGCTGATGACGCTGACGACGCCGCACTGCCCGGTCGCGGAATCCATGCCCGGCGAAGTGGAACTCCGCGTCGGCTCCGTCCCCGGCATCGGCCATGCCGAAGTCGAGCTCGTCTGGGATCCGCCCTGGGATCCGCAGAAGATGTCGGATGAAGCGAAACTCGAATTGGGGATGCTGTAATGGTGCAAGGCACTCTGGCGCCCCTTCCCCTTAAAGTCCCTCCCATCGAGGGGGAGGGCTTATCGGAGATCTCATGACCACCGTCACCCGCACTTGCCCCGCAGCCCTGACGCTGACGCCCGCCGCCGAGCAGCGCATCGCCGACCTGATGGCCCGCGCGCCCGAAGGCGCCGTCGGCGTCAAGCTCTCCACCCCGCGCCGCGGCTGCTCGGGCCTCGCTTATTCGGTCGACTACGTGACCACGGCCGATCCCTTCGACGAGCGGATCGACACGCCGGGCGGCACCCTGTTCGTGGACGGCGCCTCGATCCTTTATCTGATCGGCAGCCGCATGGACTGGAAGGAAGACGATTTCGCCGCGGGCTTCGTCTTCGACAATCCCAACGCCAAGGGCAGCTGCGGCTGCGGCGAGAGCTTTACCGTCTGATCACATCCCCAGGGTAAAGCGGATCGCCGCGCCGACATCGGCGCTCGCCGCCTGGATGTGCCCCGGCTGCATCCGGTAGAAGGCATTGGCGCTGAGGTGCCCGCCAAAGGTCGGCAAGCCGTAAGCCGCTTCGAAATCCAGTTCCCGTCCGGTCGGCGCGAGATTGAAGAACTGCCGTTCGTAGCCGACCGCGCCGGTCTTGTAGTCGTAGGAAACGGGCACATTCATCCCGAACCCGCCGACGCGCACCCGCAGCGGCTGCATGATCCGGAAGGCGAGGCTGTCGCCGCGCGCCCAATTGCTCCGCCGCGCCAGATCGAACGAGAAAGCGTCGCTCACCAGCGCGCCGCTGTCGGCAAGCGCGCCGGACACATTCATCCGCGTCCAGCCGCGCCGGTAATTGACGGCGGCGTTCCAGCCCGCGCCGACCGGATAGGCCGTGCCGATGTCGAGGAAATGCGTCTTCGCCCCGTTCGCGCCGAAGGCCGCGCCGAACCGGCCGCCGAGCACCGTGTCGCTTTCCTGCAGCTGAGACAGGCCGGCGGAAACGCTGGCCGGCCCGATCCGCCGGTCCACGGTGACGGCGGTCATCCGGTATTTCGAATCCGGAAGACCGAAGGAGGGGCCGGATTGATAGACCTGCCCGGCTTCGTTCGTCGCCGTGACACCGAAACCGGCGACATTCTGCCGGACGCCGAAACTGTTGGCGCCCTGGCCGTAAAAGCCGGTGCGTGTCATCGGATCGTGGGCGACAAGGAAGGCATTCTGCTCCGCGCCGGACAGCCGCCGCTGCAAGGCACGCCCGCTTTCCGAAAAGCCGAAGGCCGCCGCCGTCCTTGGCGTCACCTGGGCGATCGCCATACCGGCCACCGCCTTTGCCTCACGGCTGTCTGCATAAGTGAGCCCCGTTTGCGCGAGACCGACCTGCGCCTTGCCGGTAAAATCCCGCTCGACGGTCAGAGATACGGAAACCGGACCAGCCGACACCGCGCGCGTCCGGGTATTGCCTGAAAAGGCGCTTGAAAGCGGGCGCTCGGCCGGAATGCGAGACAAGGTCCGCGCGAGGTTCACAGCATAAGCGCGCGAATAGCCGTCGAGAATTATCACGCCCTTCATGGCCTGGCTGGCGTCGCCCATCGCGCCCGACGTCTGCCCGTTTGATGTCGTCGACACGGGGACGGCGCTGCCCGCCACCGTGGTCGTGCCCTGGGGCTGGAAAGCGCGCGCGATGTTGAGAATGCCCCGGCCGTAGACCGCATCCTGCCCGGCGGCTCCGGCATCGTCAGCCGTCTTCAGCAAAAGCTGGACGATCTGCGCGCCGGTCAGGTTCGGAAAGGCGCTGGCGAGGAGCGCGGCTGCACCGCTGATGACCGGTGCCGAAAAGGAAGTGCCGTTCCAATAATAGAGACCGCCATTTTCATCGGGAGCCAAGACGCGGCTGCCGAGTGCCGTCAAATAATGCTGCGCGCCCGTGCCCGCCTTGTTTGAAAAAG
The DNA here is from genome assembly GCF_016025255.1 of Sphingosinicella flava. Classification (NCBI taxonomy): domain Bacteria; kingdom Pseudomonadati; phylum Pseudomonadota; class Alphaproteobacteria; order Sphingomonadales; family Sphingomicrobiaceae; genus Allosphingosinicella; species Allosphingosinicella flava. Next base: position 1,935,282 of record NZ_CP065592.1, on the reverse strand, counting down.
TGGAAAGCTGTCCCGTCGCATCGTGCGCGCCTGCTATAATGAGCAGCCCGTTGCCGTAGGCGGCGGATTGTAGAGCGAAGCCGCTTGGATTGGCCGTGCTTTCATTGCCCGCCGACATCACCACCACGATCCCGGCCGCCGTGGCGCGGCTGACGGCAGACAGCACGCTGCTTCCCGCGCCCTCGCCGCCCAGCGAGATGTTGATGACTCGCGCGCCGTTCTGGCGGGCAACATCGATCGCCCGCGCGATGTCGTTATCGTAATGCTTGCAGCCATCGTCCGCCGAACAATCGTTCGGGTTGGAGGTGTTGAGCGAAAGGATCGTCGATTCGAAGGCGACGCCCATGATGCCGCTGTCGTTGCGATTGGAGGCGATGACTCCGGACACCGCCGTGCCATGTCCTTCCGTGTCGCTGACGCCGCGGCTGGCGACCATGTCGCGGCTCGCGCTGTCGATGCGTCCGGCGAATTCGGGCAGGTTCGGGTTGATGCCGCTGTCGACGACGGCGACCTTCACGCCCTGGCCGCGCCCACCCGCATTATAAGCCGCAAGGGCGCCCGCGGAACTCGCGCCGTTCGAACGGCGATATTCCGACGTGTCGTAATTGACCGACGCTGGAGGGGGCGGAGGGGGTGGGGGCGGCGGAGGCGGCGGAGGCGGCGGATTGACCAGGGGCGGCGCGGGAAGAGGCGCGGGGCGCGCGCTGCCGCTATTCCCGCCGCCGCAAGCGGCGAGCGCCGCCGACAAAGCCGCCACCGAAAGGGCGTATGCCAATCTTCTGCCGCGATTGCTCATGCTGTAACCCGCTCTAAAAGAAAGACTTATTTGCCAATCGCCGATGAATTGAACATGAAGGATGAAGCTGCCTTACCTCGTCAGAAGTAAAGGTCCGGTTTAACGCCCCTTCCGTTTCCGCGCTTTCGTCTTCCGGGGCCCTCTCTTAAGAAAGGGCGATGCACGCCGATCTTGCCCATATCGACACCTGGATTTTCGATCTCGACAACAGCCTCTATCCGGCCTCAGCCAACCTGTTCTCGCTGATCGATATTCGCATGGGCGAATATATCGAACGCCTCCTGAGCTGCGATTCGGCCGAGGCGCGGCGGGTACAGAAGCGGCATTTCCTCGAACACGGCACGACTCTCGCGGGACTGATGGCGACCCACGGCGTCGATCCGCACGACTTCCTCGACTATGTCCACGACATCGACCTCGCCCGGATTTCCGCCGATCCGGCGCTGGTCAGGGCGATCGACCGGCTGCCGGGGCGCAAATATATCTTCACCAATGCGTCGGCCGACTATGCCGCCCGCGTTCTCGAAAGATTGGGCCTCGCCAATCTTTGGGACGGGATGCACGACATCCATGCCATGGACTATGTGCCAAAGCCTCATCCCGCTTCCTATGCCGCGCTGTGCGAAGCGCACGCTATCGATCCTTCCCGCGCCTTGTTCGTCGAGGACATGGCCCGCAATTTGAAACCGGCCAAGGCGCTCGGCATGACGACGGTGTGGATCGACAATGGCTCGGAAAGCGGCGGGCACGATGCCGATCCGGCCTTTATCGATTACCGGATCGCGGATATCGGCGTCTGGCTAACCGAAATCCTGGGGGACAAGAGACGATGACGAGCGCGCTGCAAGGGACGATCGAACAGGCCTGGGACGCGCGCGAGGGCATTTCGCTCACCACCACCGGGGCGGTGCGCGACGCGGTGAACGAGGCGCTCGCCCTACTCGACAGCGGCACGGCCCGCGTCGCCGAGCCGGACGGCGGGGGCGGCTGGACGGTCAACCAATGGCTGAAAAAGGCCGTTCTCCTCTCCTTCCGTCTCAACGACAACGCCCTGGTCGATGGCGGCGCGGCGGGCGCTCCGGCCTTCGACAAGGTGCCGTCCAAATTCTCCGGTTGGGACGAAGCCGCCTTCCGCGCCGCCGGTTTCCGTGCGGTTCCGGGCGCCGCCGTCCGCCGCGGCGCGTTCATCGGCAAAGGTGCGATCCTGATGCCGAGCTTCGTCAATATCGGCGCCTATGTCGGCGAAGGCACGATGGTCGACACTTGGGCGACAGTCGGCAGCTGCGCGCAGATCGGCAAGAACGTCCACCTCTCCGGCGGCGCGGGGATCGGCGGCGTCCTCGAACCGCTCCAGGCCAATCCGGTGGTGATCGAGGATGGCTGCTTCATCGGCGCCCGCGCGGAGGTGGCCGAAGGGGTCATCGTCCGCGAAGGCGCGGTCTTGTCGATGGGCGTCTATCTCGGCGCTTCCACCAAGATCGTCGACCGCGCGAGCGGCGAAATCTTCCGGGGCGAGGTGCCGCCTTACGCCGTGGTGGTGCCCGGCGCGCTCCCCGATCCGAACGGCGGCCCGTCTCTCTATTGCGCGGTCATCGTCAAGCGCGTCGACGCCCAGACCCGTGCCAAGACCGGCATCAACGAATTGCTGCGCGATTGAGTTTTCAGCCTAGCCTCGTTCCCATCCCTCTCTTTCTCGAGCGGCTCCGCCTTGGAGCAGGACGCCGCACGCTCGCCATCGGCTTGGCCCTTCTGGTCGAAGCGCTCCTGCTCCTCCTTTTGCTCTCGCTCGGCGCGGACAAGCAGCCCGGCCGGGAAAAGGAGAGCATGACGGTCATCGACCTCGGCGCCTCAGAAGCCCTGAAAGCCTCCGAGCCGAGCAGTCCTGAACGCGTGCAACAGGCGGATAAGCGGCCTGTCCCGCAGCAGACGGAAGATAAGCCTGTGCCCGTGCAGACTGCCGAGCCAACGTCCCCCATCGAAGCAAAGCCCGCACCGGTCGCTCCGCCTATCATCCCTCTGACACCGAACGAGCGGTTGCCATCTCCCGATATTCCCCGGAATGCCATCCAGCCGGCGCCGGCGCGCCGTCAGGTCTATGGCCCGCCGGACAAAGGCGGCTCCCCCCTTCTCCGCGACAGCGAACGGGTGGGGACGGCGCCCAATGGCGAGCCGCTTTATGCGGCGGCCTGGTATCGTAGGCCTCGTCCCGACCAGTTGCGCGGCTATTTGTCGACGGCCGACGGGCCGGGTTGGGGCCTGATCGCGTGCCGCACCGCGCCGGATTATCGGGTCGAGGATTGCGTCGGGCTCGACGAATATCCACGAGGATCGCAGATCACGCGCGCCGTCCTGGCCGCAGCCTGGGAGTTCAAGGTGCTGCCTCCGCGCCTGGGCGGCAAGCCGCTGGTGGGCAGCTGGGTCCGGATCAGGATCGATTACGGCATCGAGCGGCGTTAGCCCCGCCTGATCGAGCGCAGCCCTGACGCGAAACGGCCTAGCGCGCCTCGGCGATCAGGCTTGCCGCTTCCGCGCCGGACCAATCCTTCTCGCCGACCATCCGCCACACTTCCTTGCCTTCGGCATCATAGAGAATGGTGGTCGGCAGGGTCGAGGCGCCGAGCGCCGTCATCAACGCCGCGTCGGGATCGAGATGCGAGTCCAAAGCCTTGAGCGCCCGCTTGGCAAGAAAGGCGTCGACCGCTTCGCGCCCGCCCATGTCCTGGCTGACGAGCACCACCGGCACCGTACCCGCCGCGGCCAGCACGTCGAGCGTCGGCAGCTCCGCGATGCACGGCGCGCACCAGGTCGCCCATAGATTGACCAGCACCGGCTTGCCCTTGAAGGCGGCGAGAGTCACGGGCTCGCCGTCCGGATCCTGGAACGCCGCGTCCGGCGCCGCCTTCCCCTTATGCGATCGATCGATCCCAGCCGCCTGAGATGGCGCCGTTTCCGCCGCATTGCCTTGCGGCTCCGGCGCCTTTTCCGTATCGCACGCGCTGAGCGCAAGGGCGCCAAAGCCAAGGAGGAAAGTAATCGAAAGCCGCACGGGCAACTCCAATGCAATGTGGGGCGGGCGCTTCGCCGAAGGGCCCTCCGCTGTGATGCGTGAGATAAATGCCTCCATCCCCTTCGACAAGCGCTTGTGGCGGCAGGACATCGCTGCCTCCAAGGCCCATGTCGCCATGCTCGGCGCGCAGAAGATCGTCGGCATGGACGATGTGCATGCGATCCGCGACGGCCTCGACCGCATCGCCGCCGAATATGAAGCGAACGGCGTAGCCGAGGACTTGGCGCTCGAGGATATCCACATGCATGTGGAAAGCCGCCTCAAGGAACTGATCGGCCCCCCCGCCGGGCGCCTCCACACCGCCCGCTCCCGCAACGACCAGGTCGCCACCGATTTCCGCCTGTGGGTGCGCGACGCCATCGACGCGGTGGACGCCGGGCTCCTCGCCTTCCAGCGCGCCCTCCTCGCGCGCGCGGAGGAGCATGCCGACACCGTCATGCCCGGCTTCACCCATCTTCAGGTGGCGCAGCCGGTGACGCTCGGCCATCATTTGATGGCCTATGTCGAAATGATCCGGCGCGACCGCTCCCGCTTTGCCGACGCGCGGGCGCGGATGAACGAAAGCCCGCTCGGCGCCGCCGCGCTCGCCGGAACCAGCTTCCCGCTCGACCGGCAAGCCACCGCCGCGGCGCTCGGCTTCGACCGGCCGATGGCGAACAGCCTCGACGCCGTGTCCGACCGCGATTTCGCGCTCGATTATCTGATGGCCGCGGCGGGGTGCGCGCTCCATCTCTCCCGCCTTGCCGAAGAATTCATCATCTGGGCGAGCCAGCCCTTCGGCTTCGTCGCCCTCCCCGACGCTTATTCGACCGGCTCGTCGATCATGCCGCAAAAGCGCAATCCCGACGCCGCCGAACTGGTGCGCGGCCATTCGGGCCGCATCACGGGCTGCCTCACCAGCCTCATGATGACGATGAAGGGCCTTCCGCTCGCTTATTCGAAGGACATGCAGGACGACAAGCCGCCGGTCTTCGAAGCGCATGACCTGCTCGCCCTGTCCATCGCGGCGATGACCGGGATGGTCGAAACCGCGGCCTTCCGCCCCGATCGGATGCGCGCGGCGGCGGCGGCGGGCTTTTCGACCGCGACCGACCTTGCCGACTGGCTGGTCCGCGCCGCGAACGTGCCGTTCCGCGAAGCGCATGAGATTACCGGCAAGGCGGTTCGCGCCGCCGAGGAAAAAGGCTGCTTTCTCTGGGAGCTCGACCTTGCCCTGCTGCAGGCGATCGATCCGCGCATCGACGCATCCGTGTTCGACGTGCTGAGCGTCGAGGCCTCGGTCGGGAGCCGCACCAGCTTCGGTGGCACCGCGCCGTCGGGGGTCCGCGCCCGCATCGCCGATGCCCGCGCCGCTTTGGGAGACAGCGCATGAGAGCCGCGATCCTGATCCTTCCGCTCCTCCTCGCCGCTTGCGGTCAGCGCGAGGCGCTGCGCCCGGCGCCGGGCGAAAGCCTGCCGCCCGCCCCGCTCGGCGCGGCCGAACCGCCCTCGCCCTCGGAACTTCTCGAGCAGCCGACCATTGCACGCCCGCAACGGACGGAAGAAGCGCTCACCCGCTCGGAGGAGCGTGAAACCGACCGGTTCGATCTACCGCCCACCTGACATTACAGTCCTGGAGTCCTGATGAAACCCGTTCGCAAGGCAGTCTTTCCGGTCGCCGGCCTCGGCACCCGCTTCCTTCCCGCCACCAAGGCCTTCGCCAAGGAAATGCTGCCCATCGTCGACCGCCCGCTCATCCAATATGCGGTGGACGAAGCGCGCGAGGCCGGGATCGAGCAGATGATCTTCGTCACCGGCCGCGGCAAGGGCGCGCTCGAGGATCATTTCGACATCGCCTTCGAGCTCGAAACGACGATGGCCGCACGCGGCAAGTCGCTCGACGCGCTGTCGCCCACCCGCGTTCCTTATGGCGGCGTCGTGTCGGTGCGCCAGCAAGAGCCTTTGGGCCTCGGCCACGCCGTCTGGTGCGCCCGCGACATTGTCGGCGACGAGCCCTTCGCCGTCATCCTTCCCGACGATCTGATGTGGGGGCAACCCGGCTGCCTTGCCGAGATGATGGAGGCCTATAACCGCTTCGGCGGCAACATCATCTGCGTCGAGGACGTCGCCCGCGAGCGCACCGCGAGCTACGGCATCATCACGCCCGGAGCGCGTGACGGCAATGCCACCGAAATCACCGGCCTGGTCGAAAAGCCGAAGCCGGAAGAGGCGCCGTCCACCTTGGGCGTCATCGGCCGCTACATCCTTCAGCCGGAAGTGATGAAGGTGCTCGACAATCCGGTGAAGGGCGCGGGCGGCGAGATCCAGCTGACCGACGCGATGGCCGCCCTCATCGGCACCCAGCCCTTCCACGGCGTCACCGTCGCCGCCAAGCGCTACGATTGCGGCGACAAGGCCGGATTTGTCACGGCCAATATCGCCTTGGCGCTGGAGCGGGACGATGTCGGCCCCGCAGTCCGCGCCTTCATCGCGGGCATTGGTTAGAACGATGCGTTGCGTCGCTTTTCTCGCCGGCGACGGCCCGGCCCGCCGGATTGGCCGCGAGGAAGCCGCCGCTTATCGTGGCCCCGGCTTCGTCTGGCTGCACGCCGAGAACGGCGTCGACGAGGAAGTGCAATTGCTGGCGGGCGAGGAGGATATGCCCGACGTCGCGGCGAGCGCTCTCGTCGCCACCGAAACCCGGCCGCGCTGCGACCGGATCAGCGATGGCGCTCTCGTCAACCTGCGCGGCCTCGCCGAGGCAGGCGTTGAAAGCACCGACCGGCTCGTCTCGATTCGGTTCTGGGTCCGCCACGGCAAGATCACATCGGTCTGCCGCCGGCCGATGGCCGCGACCGCCACGGTGGTGAAAGAAATGGAGGCGGGCAGCATCCTCGATCCGGGAGACCTCGTCGCCGCCTTCGCCCGCACGATCAGCCGGGAACTCGATCCCCAGGTGGCCGATCTCGGCGACCAGCTCGACGATTGCGAGACGGAGCTGGAGACGCGGAGCATTTACCGCTTGCGCGCGCGAATCGCCGGAATCCGGGTCGAGGCCATTGCCTATCGCCGCTTCGTCGCGCCCGATCGCGACGCGCTTGTGAGCCTCGCCGCGATGGGCTTCGACTGGTTGGCGGAAGAAGATCAGCTCCACATCCGCGACGCCGCGGATCGCTTCGCCCGCATGGCGGAGGAGTTGGAGGCGGTGCGCGAGCGTGCCGCTCTCCTCCATGAACAATTGACCGACCTGCGCGCCGAGCAGCTCGACACGCGTTCGCTCATCATCGCCATCGTTGCGCTCATCTTCCTGCCTTTGACCTTCGTTACCGGTCTCCTTGGCATGAACGTGCGGGGCATTCCCTATGCGCAAGAGCCATGGGCCTTCTGGGGGGTGGTTGCCTTCTGCACCGCCATTGGCCTCGTCATCGCCGCTTATTTCGCACGGCTTCACTGGTTCAGGCGCTAAACCCGTATTTTCGCTGCCTTCGCAATGATCTATTCTGCACGCCGCGCAGCATGCGCATCCTTTCGCAAGGGGAGGTCATGATGGGTCCGATGCGGTTGATGGACAGGATGCTCGACCGGATCGTCCGACAAGGCGAGCTGACGGTCACCGGCGCGGATGGATCGACCCGCCGTTACGGCAGCGCAGACCCGTCACGTGCGCCCGTCGCCATCCGTTTCACCGACGCTCGCGTGCCCTTCGACATCGTCCGCGATCCCCGTCTCGGCGCGGGCGAAGCCTATATGAACGGCCGGCTGGTGATGGAGAGGGGCGAAATCCTCGACCTTCTGGATCTCGTTCGAAGCAACGGCCCGTGGGACCGAGGCAGTGGGCAGAGCGGCCTGCGCGAACGTGCAGGCGGGTTTTTGTCACGCCTCCACCACCTCAACTGGCAACGCCGTTCGAAACGCAATGTCGCGCATCATTACGACCTGTCCGATCGGCTCTACGATCTCTTCCTCGACGCCGACCGCCAATATAGCTGCGCCTATTTCACCGATCCGGCGAACGACCTCGATACCGCGCAGGCCGACAAGAAGGCGCATATCGCCGCGAAGCTCCACCTGAAGCCGGGGCAGAAAGTGCTCGACATCGGCTGCGGCTGGGGCGGCATGGCGCTCTATCTCAACCGGGTGGCCGATGTGGACGTGCTTGGCATCACCCTCTCGGAAGAACAGTTGAAGGTCGCCCGCCGGCGTGCCGAGGAAGCCGGGGCCGGGGATCGCGTACAATTCGAACTGGTCGACTATCGCGCTGTCACCGGCCGTTTCGACCGCATCGTATCGGTCGGCATGTTCGAACATGTCGGCCCGCCGCATTACCGGACCTTCTTCAGGAAATGCCGGGAGCTTCTGGCCGAAGACGGCGTGATGCTGCTTCACACGATCGGGCGGATGGGGGGACCGGGCGTCACCGATGCCTGGACGGCGAAATATATCTTCCCCGGCGGCTACAACCCCGCTTTGTCCGAAATCGTCGCGGCGAGCGAACGGGAGAAGATGATCGTCGCCGACGTCGAAACCCTGCGCCTCCATTATGCCCTGACGCTCGCGCATTGGTATCGCCGCGTCACCGAGCGGCGGGAGGAGATCGTGGCGCTCTACGACGACCGTTTCTTTCGGATGTGGCAATTCTATCTCGCCGGAGCCATCGTCGCCTTCCGCCACGGCGGGCTGGTCAATTACCAGCTTCAATATATCCGCCGCCGCGACGCTTTGCCTCTCACCCGCGACTATATCGCCGAGGCCGAACGGGCGCTCCGCGCCTGATCCACGTTAAATGCTTGAACACCGGCCCCGCCCTTGGCATTGCGCCGCGACTCTTTGAAAGGCGGGCGATGGCGCAGAATGTGAGCAAGGTGGTCTTGGCCTTTTCGGGTGGCCTCGACACGAGCGTTATTCTGAAATGGCTGAAGGAAACCTACGGTTGCGAGGTCGTGACCTTCACCGCCGACCTCGGACAGGGCGAGGAGCTGGAGCCCGCCCGCCGGAAGGCCGAGCTGATGGGCGTTCGCCCCGAGCACATCTTCATCGACGACCTCAGGGAGGAATTTGTCCGCGACTACGTCTTCCCGATGATGCGCGCCAACGCGCTTTACGAGGGCCTCTATCTCCTCGGCACCTCCATCGCCCGCCCCCTCATCGCCAAGCGCCAGATCGAGATAGCCCGTCAGGTCGGCGCCGATGCGGTCAGCCACGGCGCGACCGGCAAGGGCAACGATCAAGTCCGTTTCGAGCTCGGCTATTACGCGCTCGCCCCCGACATTAAGGTGATCGCCCCGTGGCGGGAATGGGATTTGACGTCCCGCACCAAGCTCATCGAATATGCCGAAGCGCACCAGATTCCGGTGCCCCGGGACAAGCGCGGCGAAGCGCCCTTCTCGACCGACGCCAACCTTCTCCACACCTCGTCGGAAGGCAAGGTGCTCGAGGATCCGTGGCAGGAGGTGCCGGACTATGTCTATTCGCGCACGGACCATCTCGAAGCCGCGCCGGACCAGGCCGATTATATCACGATCGACTTCGAGCGCGGCGATGCCGTGGCCGTCGACGGCGAAGGCCTGTCGCCCGCCGCCCTGCTTGCGAAGCTGAACGACCTTGGCCGCACCCACGCCATCGGCCGCCTCGATCTCGTCGAGAACCGTTTCGTCGGCATGAAGTCGCGCGGCATGTACGAGACGCCGGGCGGCACCATCCTCCACGCCGCCCATCGCGCGATCGAGGGGATCACCCTCGACCGCGGCGCCGCACATCTGAAGGACGAGCTTATGCCGCGTTATGCCGAGCTCATCTACAACGGCTTCTGGTTCTCGCCGGAACGCGAGATGTTGCAGGCCGCGATCGACCACAGCCAGCAAAAGGTGTCGGGCACCGTCCGCCTGAAACTCTACAAGGGCGGCGCGCACATTGTCGGCCGCAAATCCCCGAACAGCCTCTATTCGGAAAAGGTCGTCACCTTCGAAGACGACCAAGGCGCCTACGACCAGCGCGACGCCGAAGGCTTCATCAAGCTCAACGCCCTGCGCCTGCGACTGCTGGCACGGCGTGAGGCAAGGTAAAAGGGGCCGTTTTTACCAGCAAAGCGACAAATTGCATCGCGATGATTATTGGCGCTAGGGGTATATCGCACCGCCCAAGGAAGATCGTGATGAGCGGCAAAACGAATCCCAAGTAACCGGCCGCCCTCTGCCAAGGCCGGTCGTCTTGATGCATTTGAGTCAGCATGAGTGCGGCAGCGACATTCATGATCGTCATGTCGTAGATGAAGGCATAGGGCAGTACGAGGAAGGTGGCGCATGCCGTTGCGAAGCCTGCCCGTTCTGTATCCTTCGGCAAGAAGCGCAGAATTGCGGCGAACGCTCCCGCCGATACTATGGCTTGAATGGTCCAGATCAACGGCGCGGGAAGCTCCATCAGGAACAGGATCGGTGCGACTGTCGGCATCATCGTGACGAAGAAGGCCTTGATATCGTCCACCAATGAGGCCTGAAAAGAAGAGGTTCTGGTCACGTAAATGACCCAAGGTTCGATTCCGAAACAGACAATCGATATGGCAATGGCCGCTGCCACGGTCAGACCCGCATACACGAACGGAATCCAAGCACGCCGCCTTGCAAGGACAAAGGGCATCAGAATTGCCAGATGCGGTTTAACGATCATGAAGCCGACGAGCATGCCGGCGGTTCGCGGGCGGCTGTCAAGCATTCGCCAGGCACCTAGCCAAAGTGCTCCGAACAGAAATCCATAATGTCCGGCCCAGATATTGATGATCGACGCGGGAAGCAAAAGCGTTACCCATGCCGGCAATCCCGCTGTCTTCATGTAAGGACGCGCCGCCCATATGAAGGCTGCACCAGTCGCCCCAGTCCAAAGGATATACGATAGGATATAGGGGATTAACCCGAACAGCCAAACATAAAGGAACGACACTGGCGAGTAGGAATAATTATGTTCGCGGATTGCCCCTTCGAACAACCCAGTTTGGTAGGCTCGATAGCTCTCAATATCATAAATGATTGCAAGCTTATCTTCGATAAGAAGACGGCCTGCGGTAAACACATTGGCGAAATCGCGCCCCAGGATAACATCGCGCCCAACAGATAGGCTGAACTCCTTGAAGACGTTGTGGAGATCGTGATGAATGAAGACGAGAAGGGTCAAAAATATTGCAACGACCCAAAAAGCCGGGGACGCTCTTTCCTCCTTTTCTACTACCAATTCCGACATACTCTCCCCTTAAACACGCTGTTATATCGCCCTCAATCCAATGCCCGCTCCTAAATGGGCATGGTTTACAAAACCTTGACCACGGCTTGCAAATTTTACGGCAAACGTCATGCTTGGCCTGTTAGCATCTGCTGTTGCTCATTTCCGCTCCTCGAATGATATGCATCCTGGATGATCGCACAGGCTTCCTTTCCACGTTCGGGTCCAGAACGCCCGTTTTGGAAACACCCATGGCTAATCGCTGCACTCATTCTCTTGAGCGGGCTGCCTCTGCTGCTTCCGGAAATTCCGCCTTTGACCGATCTGCCGGGGCATATGGGCCGCTATCATGTGCAGATGGAATTGCCTCACTCGGCGACTCTCGCTCGTTACTACACTTTTGATTGGAGCTTGATCGGTAACCTCGGCGTCGACCTGCTTATCGTGCCCCTCAGCCATATATTCGGCAACGAGTTGGCTTCCAAATCGATCATTCTGTCCATTCCGGTACTTACAGCCGTCGGATTGCTGTGGGTGGCGCATGAGGTTCATGGGGAAATACCGCCCACGGCCTTTTTCGCTCTTCCTTTCGCTTTCAACTTCCCCTTTGCCTTCGGCTTCGTGAACTTCGCCTTGTCCATGGGCCTCGGCCTACTTGCCTTCGCCTTATGGCTGAGACTGGCGCGGCTTGGTCGCCTGAAATTGCGGGCAGCCCTCTTCGTTCCGTTGTCCATCGTCATCTGGGTCACCCATACCTTCGGATGGGGCACCTTGGGCGTTATGGCGTTTTCGGCCGAATTGGTGCGGCAGTGGGATATGCGGCGCGGCTTTTTCCGTGCCGGATGGACAGCCGGGCTTCACTGCTTATCACTGGCGCCTCCGATTCTCCTGATGTTGCTCTGGCGAAGCGGGGAGCATGTAACCGGCCAAACGGCGGATTGGTTCAATTGGACGCTCAAATGGCGCTGGGTGGAGATGGCGCTACGCGATCGCTGGTATTATTTCGACGTCGGCGCGCTTGTGGTCGTGGCCCTGCTGCTGGTAATTGCTGTTTTCCATCGGCGGCTCACTTATTCACGCAACCTCCTAGCCTCGGCGATTTTCCTGAGCCTGGTCTATATACTGCTGCCCCGCATCGTATTCGGATCCAATTATGCAGATATGCGGCTGGTTCCCTATGTGATGGCAGTTGCCACCCTTGCGGTTCGTTTCCGCCAAGGGGCTTCACGCCGCCTTGCAACTCTGCTCGCCGTCATGGGCCTCTCGTTTTTCGGCGCTCGCACCATTGGGTCGACAATCAGCTTCGCTCTTTTCGACAAGGAGTATGACCGCAATCTCGCGGCTCTCGATCACTTACCGCACGATGCCCGCCTCGTTTCCTTCGTCGGAACCACTTGCGTCAAACCTTGGGCGATGAGCCGCCTTGAACATCTGCCCGGTATCGCCTTGGTTCGACGGAATGCTTTTTCCAACGACCAATGGTCCATGCCCGGCGCGCAGCTCCTGCAGGCCACGTATCCCGATGGTGTTGGCTTCCGGCGCGATCCATCCCAACAAGTTGTCAGTCGGCGCTGCCGGTTCGAACAATGGCGGACGATGAATGAAGCTCTCGCCCAATTCCCGCGCCGAGCCTTTGATTATGTCTGGCTGATCAATCCGCCGCCCTATGACCCGGCACTGACGCGAGGACTCCAGCCAATCTGGCGCAATGGGTCGAGCGTGTTGTATCGGGTCGCGGACCGCACGCCGCCAGGGGCGTCTCCCAAGGAAGGCCAATGACCGGACCGCAGCTATCGATCGTCATCCCCTGCTTCAACGAGGAGGCTTGCCTGCCCGAGCTTCATCGTCGCGTCACAATGGCTGCACGGACGGCGGTGGTGGGGGAGGATTACGAACTCGTCCTCGTGAACGATGGCTCGCGCGACGGCAGCTGGCCGGTCATGCAGCGGCTTGCGGCAGGCGACCCCCGCCTGCTCGCCGTCAACCTGTCGCGCAATCATGGTCACCAGCTCGCCCTGACCGCAGGCCTCGATCTGTGTTCGGGCGAGAAGATTCTCATCATCGACGCCGATCTGCAGGATCCGCCGGAGCTGTTGGGCGATATGCTCGCCGCCATGGAGAGCCAGGAGGCCGACGTCGTCTATGCCGTCCGCCGCGCCCGGGCTGGAGAGACGGCGTTCAAGAAGGCGACCGCCTCCCTTTTCTACCGTCTCCTCGCCCGGCTCACCGATGTCGAAATTCCTCTCGACACGGGCGACTTCCGCCTGATGAGCCGCCGCGCGCTCGACGCCTTGCTCAGCATGCCCGAACAGGCGCGCTTCATTCGGGGCATGGTGGCGTGGATCGGCTTCCGGCAGGTGCCCTTCCTCTATGACCGGCGGGAACGGCATGCCGGGCACAGCAAATATCCCCTGTCCAAGATGCTCGCCTTCGCCTTCGACGCGATCACCGGCTTCTCGACCGCGCCCTTGCGCTGGGCCAGCCATTTCGGCCTCGCCTTGGTGGCAGTGTCCTTCCTGCTCGTCCTCTATATCGCTTATGGCTGGCTGGCCGGAAACGCGATCCAGGGCTGGACGTCGATGATGCTGGTCGTCGTCGTGCTGGGCGCGGTGCAGATGTTCGTGCTCGGCATGATCGGCGAATATCTCGGCCGTCTCTATATCGAGACGAAGCGCCGCCCGCTCTATATCGTCGCCGACGTGGCGGGCCGGGCGGGCGGGCGCCAGTCGCTCGGCTATGTCGCCGAAACCACCGCCACGATCGACACGCCGGGCGGGAAGGGCAGCCGCCCGACCGCATAGGCCTCCAGCCCGAACACGGCGTCGAAGAAGCGGTTGATGGGCGCGGGCGGCAAGGCGTCGTCGCTCCCTTCCTTGCCGGTCAGCCGGTCCTTCACCCGCGCGACGGCGGCGAGCGGGAAAAGGATCGAATTGAACCAGCTCATCATCTCGATCTTCAACCCCGCCTCCTGGATCGCGGCCTTGAGCGCGCCTTTCGTGTAGCGCCGATGGTGGTGGTTCGCGACGTCGTGCGCGCTCCACATCCAGGGGTGGGCGGGCACGGTAAGGAGCAACTTGCCCCCCGGCTTCAACCGCTTCGCCAGCGACCGCAACGCGGCACGGTCGTCTTCGACATGCTCCAGCACATCGAGCAAGGCGACAAGATCGTAGGCCCCCTCGGCAACCCCCTCGAGCGTGGGAAGCGGCGCGCTGCCGACCGCCTGGCCGAGCCTCTTTTCGGCGACGGCGCGCGCATCGGCATCGATCTCCACCGCGTCCACGGTCCCGAACTGGCGGAGCATCAGCACATTGTGCCCGGTGCCGCAGCCCACCTCCAGGATGCGCGCTTCCTTCGGTGGCCCTATCCGCCGCGCGATCAGGCTGGCGAGGACGCGGCGGCGGGCGCGATACCACCAATGCACCTCGTCGAGCTCCGCCATGCGGTCGTAAATGACGCGTTCCATCAGGCGAAGACCCAATGACGGTTCAAGGAAAAGGTAACGAGCGGCGTCACGAACAGCATCGGGATGGTCGGCCACCAATCGGGTCCGCCCAAGGGTCCGGTCAGCACCCAGACGAACAGGCTGTTCAAGGCCAGGCTCACCATCGACACGATGAAGAAGCGGCCGGTCGTCCGCACCGCATTGTCGCGGCGCCCATGCCCCCTGAAGCTGAAGCGGCTGTGGAGGACGTAGCCGGTCGTCACCGCCACCGCATAGGCCAGCACATTAGCAACGAAGGGCAGCACATCGAATTGCATCGCGGCGAGCAGATAAACGCCGATGCCGAGCAGGGTTACGAACCCGCCGGTCATACCGAACCGGATGAACTGCATCAGCAATGCCTGAGCTTCGCTGTCTTTTCGGGTGATATCCATTCTTCCGTCGCGCATTGCCCTTTACCCTTCAGCGACTAATGGCCCTATAGGCACTTGGGAAGAGCAAAGGGGCTGCGATGGCGGATGGGATCGAAGGCTGGGCGGGGCGGCACTGGCGCTGGCTGACGGCTCTTGCCTTCATCTTGGTGGCGGCCTGGCTCCTCTATCAGCGCTGGGCGCTCATCCAGGGATTCGCGCCGGTCGACACCGACGATCACATGCGGATCATGCAGGTGCGCGCCTGGCTCGCCGGGCAGGGCTGGTTCGACCTGCGCCAATATCGGATGGACCCGCCTTACGGCGCCAATATCCACTGGTCGCGCATACCCGACCTGCCGATCGCCGGCCTCATCCTGCTGCTGAAGCCCTTTTTCGGCGGGGCGATGGCGGAAAAAGCGGCGCTGTCGCTTGCCCCGTTCTTGCCGATGGCCGTCACGATGACTGCCATCGCCATCCTGGCGCGGCGCCTGTTGTCGCCACCCGCCTTCGCGCTCGGCATCGCCATCCTGTTCTGCGCCGCTTCCGTGCGCGGCATGTGGATGCCCTTGCGCGTCGATCACCATGGCTGGCAGCTCGCCTTTCTCAGCCTCGTCATGCTCGGCCTGGCCGACGATCGGCGGGCGCGGGGCGGGCTGACGGTCGGCATCGCCACCGCCCTGTCGCTCGCGGTCGGCCTTGAAATGCTGCTCTACCTCGCCCTCGCCGGCGCCGCGATCGGCCTGATGTGGGTGCGCGACGGCGGCGAGGCGCGGCGGCTCGCCGCTTATGGCGCCAGCCTCGCGACGGGGACGGCGCTCGGCTATCTGCTGTTCGCGTCCCATGCCAACCGGTTGCCGGTCTGCGACGCGCTTTCGCCGGTCTGGCTGTCGGCGATGAGCGCGGCGGGCGCCCTGTCCGTCCTGCTCGGGCTGTTCGTGCGCGGCGGGGCCCTGCAAAGGCTCGGCCTTGCCGCGCTTGGCGGGGCCGCGCTCGCCGCGGGCTTCGCGCTCGCCTGGCCGGACTGCCTGGGCCGGTTGGAGGGCGTGCCGCCGGAACTGCAGCGCCTGTGGCTCGACAATGTGAAGGAGGCGCGGCCGGTCTACACCCACAACCTTCAGACCATCGTCATGATGACGACCCTGCCCCTGATGGGCCTCATCGGCTACGCGATGATGCTGTGGCGGACGCGGCGGGATGGGCGGCGCCTGACACGCTGGGCGGCGCTGGCCGCACTCGCCCTCGTCGCCGCGGCGCTGCTGCTCTGGCAGACCCGCGCGGCGGCGGCGGCCCAGCTGCTCGCCGTGCCCGGCGCGGCGGCCTTGGCCTGGATCCTGGTGCCGCTCCTCCGCCGCCGCGCAAGCGTGGCGGTCCGGCTGGCCGGCGTCGCCCTGCTGTTCGCCCTGATCACCGGCGTGGGGCCGCAATGGATCGCATCCCGCTTCGCCGAAAAGCCGGGGCCCATGCGCCGCGCCGTTGGTGCCGCCAACACCCGTTGTCCCTCCATCGCCGCGCTAAGACCCATCGCGCGGCAGCCGAGGGGCTATGTGCTGACCTTCGTCGACCTTGGGCCCCGCCTCATCACGATGACCCATCACGATGCGGTCGCGGGCCCCTATCACCGCAATGCGGAGGCCATTCTCGACGTCCAGCGCGCCTTTCGCGGAAGCGCGGCGAATGCCCGGGCCACCGTCGCCCGGCGCGGCATCGATTATGTGCTGATCTGCCCCAACCTTTCCGAATCGACCATCTACAAGAACCAGGCGCCGAAGGGATTCTACGCCCAGCTCGCGGCGGGCGAGGTGCCGGGGTGGCTGCAGCCCGTTCCGCTGCCGAAGGACAATCCTTACAAGATGTGGCGGGTGGTCAAACCTGGAAGCTGACCGAAATGCCGTCGATCACGAACTGGGCGGCGAGCGCGGCGAGGATGACGCCAAGGATGCGGGTGATCATCGCCTCGACCTTCTGGCCGACGAGCCGCATCAGCGGCCCGGCGAGCAGCAGCGCGACGAGCGTCAGCACCAGAATCGCCGCCAGGGCGCCCAGCACGATAGCCGATTCCTGCGGGCCGTCCGAGCGCGCCATGAGCAGCATGATCGAAGCAATGGAACCGGGTCCGGCGATCATCGGGATCGCCATCGGGAAGACGGAAATATCCTCCGCTTCCGGCGTGGCGCTGATTTCCTGGGCGCGGCTTTCGCGGCGCTGGGTGCGCTTTTCGAACACCATTTCGAGTGCGATCAGGAACAGCATGATCCCGCCCGCAATGCGAAAGGCGGCGAGGCTGATGCCGAGCGCACCGAGCAATTTTTCGCCGAGCAGCCCGAAGAACAGAAGGATGCCCGCCGCGATGGACACCGACCGGATCGCCATGGCGCGGCGATGCGCGGGCGCCGTTCCGTTCGTCAGGCTGGCGAAGATCGGCGCGCAGCCCGGCGGATCGATGATCACGAAAAAGGTGACGAAGGCCGAGACGAAGAGGTCGATCACAATCCCTCCGGCGCCCCTAGGCCGGCGCGGCGGGACGCGGCGACGAGCGTGTTGCGGAGGAGGACGGCGATGGTCATCGGACCGACGCCGCCCGGCACCGGCGTGATCGCGCCCGCGACCGCCGCCGCGCCCGCATAATCGACGTCGCCGACGAGGCGGCTCTTGCCCTCTTCGCCCGGCACGCGGTTGATGCCGACGTCGATCACCGTGGCGCCGGGTTTCAGCCAGTCGCCCTTCACCATTTCCGGGCGCCCGACGGCGGCGACGACGATGTCGCCCCGCCGCACGACGGAGGACAGGTCACGGGTGCGGCTGTGGGCGATCGTGACGGTGCAGCTTTCCTGGAGGAGCAATTGCGCCATCGGCTTGCCGACGATGTTCGACCGGCCGATCACCACCGCCTCGAGGCCGGAGAGGTCGCCGAGGCGGTCCTTCAGCAGCATCAGGCAGCCGAGGGGCGTGCAGGGCACGAGCGCCTCTTCGCCAACGGCGAGCTTGCCGGAATTGATGACATGGAAGCCGTCCACATCCTTGGCCGGATCGATGGCGGCGATCACCGCTTTTTCGTCCATATGCCTGGGCAGCGGGAGTTGAACGAGGATGCCGTCCACCGCCTCGTCGGCATTGAGGCGCTCGACGAGTGCGATCAGGGCGTCCTGCGCGGCAGTGGCGGGCAGGCGATGCTCGAAACTCTCCATGCCGGCGGCGACTGTCGCCTTGTGCTTCGAGCGGACATAGACCTGGCTTGCCGGATCCTCGCCGACCAGCACGACGGCGAGGCCCGGCGCGCGGCCGGTCTGTTCGCGGAAGGCCGCAACGGCCGCGCCGACCTTGCCCCGCAGGGTATCGGCGAACGCCTTGCCGTCGATGACCGCCGCGCCCATCGGATCAGTAGGCGATGTCGAAGAGGAGGCCGCGCAGCAGGATGCGGATCGCGGCGATGATCAGCAGCACGACGAGCGGCGAGAAATCGATGCCGCCGAAGTCGGGCAGCAGGCGCCGCACCGGCCGGTAGAGCGGCTCGGTGATCCGGTCGAGCGCGGTCAGGAACTGGGCGACGAAGCCGTTGCCGGTGTTCACCACGTTGAAGGCGACGAGCCAGCTGAGGATCGCCTGGATGATGATGATCCAGGTGAGGACGGTCAGCAGCAGGTTGATGATATCGTAGATCGCGAACAGCATGGTTTCTCCGCCCCTAAGGTTCGTTACGCATGTAGCCATCCGCCGGTGAAGGGGCAATGGCGCCCGCCCGCTTCGAGGCGAAGTTGATGAAATTGAGGGCGTGGCGCGTTTTCACGACATGCAATCTTGCGCTGTCAACGGCGGCTTCGCGACGGGAATGAGCGGTCATCCCCCGCTGATGACAGATCGATGCCGAGTAGGAAAATGTTTCCGCTCCTGCGGATCACGGCGCGAAGCGGGGCGGTTCGGCTTCGGCGAGGAGGAGGGCGAATTGGTCCTTTTCGTCCGTATATTCGGCGCGCACGCCCCATCCGGCGGCGTGGAGGAGCAGGCGCGCGTCGCGGGGGCCATATTTGTGGCTGTTCTCCGTGTGGATCGTCTCGCCCTTCGTCATCGCAAAGGGCCGGCCTTCGACGGTGAAGTCGACATCCTCCAGCGCTTCGAGATGCATCTCGATCCGCGCCTTGCCGTCGTTCCACAGCGCGCGGTGGCGGAAGGCGCCGACCGGAATCGTGCCTTTGAGCTCGCGATTGATGCGGTGGAGAAGGTTGAGGTTGAACGCGGCCGTCACGCCTTGCGCATCGTCATAGGCCGGAATGAGGATCGATACGTCCTTGATCCGGTCCATGCCGATCAGCAGGAAGGCGCCGTCGCCAAGCGTGTCCTTCATCGCGCGGAGCAGGTCGACGGCGGTGCGCGGCACCATGTTGCCGATGGTGGAGCCGGGAAAGAAGCCGAGCTTGGGAAGGGTCGCGACGTCCCGCGGAAGCTGGATCGGCTTCATGAAATCGGCTTCCACGGGATGGATGGGGAGCGCCGGAAACGCTTCCTGCAAGCTCGCCGCCGCATCGCGGAGGAAGTCGCCCGAAATGTCGATCGGCACATACGCCGCCGGGTGGACGCAGTTCAGCAGGATCGGCGTCTTGGTCGAGGAACCGGAGCCGAATTCGATCACCGCGCCGCCCGTGCCCGTCACCGCCGCGATGTCCGGGCAATGGCGCTTCAGCAAAGCGACTTCCGTCCGTGTCGGATAATATTCGGGAAGCCCGGTGATCCTTTCGAACCATTCCGATCCGGCGCGGTCATAGAGCCAGCGCGCGGGCACCGCTCTGACCGGCGCCGCAAGGCCCGCCAGCACGTCGGCGCGGAATGCCGGATCGGCGTCGACCGAGGCGCGGGCCGCGTCCATCATAGGCTTTTCGCGAGGCGCAGGCCGGAAAACATCCAGCGCTGGTGGGGATAGAAGAAATTGCGGTAGCTGGCCCGGCTGTGGCCGCGCGGCGTGGCGCAGCTCGCGCCTTTCAGCACGAACTGCCCGCACATGAACTTGCCGTTATATTCGCCGACCGTGCCTTCGGCGGGCTTGAAGCCCGGATAGGGGAGATAGGCGCTCATCGTCCATTCCCAGACGTCGCCGAACATCTGGCGCAAGCCGGAGCCCGTGGCGGCCAGCGGCCGGACGGGCCCTGCGGCGTCGAGCTGATTGCCAGCGCCCGGATCGAGGGTCGCGGCCGCCGCTTCCCATTCCCCTTCGGTCGGCAGGCGGGCGCCCGCCCAGCGCGCATAAGCGTCCGCCTCGTAATAAGAAATGTGGCAGACCGGCTCGGCGGGATCGACGGGCTGCAGCCCGTCGAGGCCGAAGCGCTGCCAGCCCCCTGCCCCCTCCCGCCAGTAAAGCGGCGCGGCTGCCCCTTCCGCCTGGACCCATGCCCAGCCGTCGGACAGCCAATATTCGGAGCGCGCATAGCCCCCGTCGGCCATGAAATCCTGCCACTCGCCATTCGTCACCAGCCGGTCGGCGAGAGCGTGGTGCGCGAGCAAGAGCGGATGGCGCGGCCCTTCGCAATCGAAGGCGAAGCCGCGCCCGTCATGGCCGATATGGGCGAGGCCGCTCCGCCCCTCGATCCAGTTGATGTGCTCCGGCGAAGGCCGGAGCCCAGCGGCGCCGTCTTGTGAGACTGGGTTCCGGCCTTCGCCGGAACACTGTGGAGATGCCGGCCACATCGCCGGCGCCAGCGGATTTTCAGCGAAGGCCGCCTTCATGTCCATCAGCATCAATTCCTGATGCTGCTGCTCGTGATGGATGCCGAGCTCAACGAGTATCAGGGCCTCGGAAGGGAGATCAGGGAGCGCACCGGCGAGCGCGGCATCGACATGGTCGCGATAGGCCAGCACTTCGTCCAGCGCCGGGCGGCTCAGCATGCCCCGGCGCGGGCGGGCATGGCGGTCGCCCTCGCCATTATAATAGCTGTTGAACAGAAACGGCCACCGCGCGTCGAACACGCGATAGCCAGGCACATGGTCGCGCAGCACGAAGGTTTCGAAGAACCAGGTCGTGTGGGCGAGATGCCATTTGGCGGGCGACGCGTCCGGCATCGGCTGGATCGTCGCGTCGGCATCCGACAAGGGCGCGGCAATGGCGCTGGAGAGGGCGCGGGTGGCGCCGAAATCGCCGCTCAGCCGGTCGTTTTCGAAATGCGTGCGCGGATGGGTCGCCATGGCCGTCCTTCAGCCATTCCTAGTCGCACGAAAGACGCGCGGGCAGCCCGAATGTTCCGGACCCGTTTCGGAAGCGAAGCGTTCGTTCAGCGGGTGGCCCCGGGGCGCCAGAGGATCTCGCCGCCCGACCCCGTCGCCGCGGCGCGGGCCATCACGAACAGATGATCGGACAGGCGGTTGAGATAGGTGAGCGCGGCGGGATTGACGTCCCCGGCGGCGATCCCGTCGCGTTCCGCCCGGCGGACGATGGCGCGGGCGAGGTGAAGCGCCGCCGCGCCGCCGCTTCCGCCCGGCAGGATGAAACTGCGCAAGGGCTCAAGACCTTCGTTCATCGCGTCGATCTCGCGTTCCAGCCGCTCGACCTGGGAAGGGGTGATGCGCAACGTCATCCCGGACGGCGCAAAATCCGGGCCGGGCGTGGCGAGATCGGCGCCGAGGTCGAACAATTCGTTCTGGATGAGGCGCAGGCTGTCGCGCATCGGCCCGTCGGCCACCGCCTCGATCGCGACTCCGATGGCGCTGTTCGCTTCGTCGACCGCGCCGATCGCCGCCACCAGCGGGCTCGCCTTCGAAATGCGGGAGCCGTCGGCGAGGCCGGTGTCCCCGGCGTCGCCGGTGCGCGTGTAGATCCTGTTGAGCTTGACCAAGCGGCCGCTCAGCCCCGCGCCATCATCAGGAACAGGATGACGAGGATGATCGCCACCGCCTGGTACATGACGCGCTTGCGCATCAGGCCCTGGCTGCGCTGCCCGGTCAGATCCTTGCCCTGCGCCATGCCGATGACGCCGCGCACCAGCACGGCCAATGTCGCGAGCGCGACGAGGATGATGAGGATGAGAAGGAAGGTGTCCATGGCCTTTCTCTAAAGCCAGATTGAAAGGTTGAGAAGAAGGGTTGTGCTCCGGCGAAGGCCGGAGCCCGTTCATACAGGCGGTGCCGCTGGGCTCCGGCCTTCGCCGGAGCACAATCAAGCAGTGCAATATCCAGCAGGCAACCGCCCGGCGCGCAGGTCCGCGACGAGCGCGCCGGGATCAGCGCCCGCATCGCGCAACCCGGCAAGCGTCGGCGCGCCGCTGCGCTTGGCGAGACGGCGGCCTTCCCCGTCGGTCAGCAGATCGTGGTGGCGATAATGCGGCGTCGGCAATCCGAGCAAGGCCTGGAGCAGGCGATGGATATCGGTCGCGGCATAAAGATCGCGGCCGCGCACGACATCGGTGACGCCCTGCGCCGCGTCGTCGATCGTGACCGCGAGGTGATAAGAGGTCGGCGCATCCTTGCGGGCGAGGACGACATCCCCGAACGCCTCCGGCTCGGCCGGAACCTCGGTGTCGCCATCTTCCCAGTAAAGCGGGCCGGTGCGCGCGAGAGCGGATGTGACGTCAAGACGCCACGCATGGGGCCCCGCGGCGCACCGGCGCTGCCGCGTTTCCGGCGATAGGTTTCGGCAGGTGCCCGGATAAAGCGGCCCGTCCGGACCGTGCGGCGCGGCGGCGCTGGCCGCGATCTCGGCGGCGATCTCCGAACGGGTGCAGAAGCAGGGATAGAGGAGCCCCATCGCCTTCAACCGCTCCAGCGCTTCGGCATAAACCGGCAGGCGGCGGGATTGGAAGGTGACCTCACCGTCCCAGGATAGGCCCAGCCAGCGCAAATCTTCGATGATGCCCGCGACATATTCGGGCCGCGCCCGGCCGGGATCGATATCCTCGATGCGGAGCAGGAAGCGGCCGCCGCGCTGCCGGGCATAATCATGCGCCAGGACGCATGAATAAGCGTGGCCGAGGTGCAGCCGCCCGGTCGGGCTCGGCGCGAAGCGGGTGGTGACGGGTATCGGCATGCGTGAAATCACCCCTTGACCGCGAATCGCCGCTGGTGTGTCATGCGCCCGTCACCTTTCGTGGCGAAGAAGGTGGCGAACAGGAGAGGAAGGCTGCCCAAGGCCCATTCTCCCGCTATCTGAGTGCGACAGGTCCGGGGGCCGGCGTTTCGGGAGATCGTTCTTCCTTGCGAAACGGGAGCTTGTTGTCCGGCCATGTACCATCCCGATCTCATCCGACATCCCGAAGCCTGCCCAGCTTTGGTGCTGAACGCCGATTATACGCCGCTCAGTTATTATCCCTTGAGCCTGTGGCCGTGGCAGACCGCGGTCAAGGCGGTGTTCCTCGAACGGGTCGATATCGTTTCGTCCTACGAGCGGGAAGTGCACAGCCCGACCCGGGCGATGAAGATCCCCTCGGTGATCGCGCTCCGCCAATATGTGAAGCCGTCCGAATTTCCCGCTTTTACGCGGTTCAACCTGTTCCTGCGCGACCGCTTCTCCTGCCAATATTGCGGGACGTCCCGGGATCTCACCTTCGACCATGTCGTGCCGCGCGCTTATGGGGGGCGCACGACCTGGGAAAATGTCGTCGCCGCCTGCGCGCCGTGCAATTTGCGCAAGGGCGGGCGCACGCCGGCGGAAGCGCACATGCACCTCTATCGCACGCCGGTGCGGCCGACGAGCTGGCAATTGCAGGATCACGGCCGTCGCTTCCCGCCCAATTATCTGCATCAAAGCTGGCGCGACTATCTCTATTGGGACGTCGAGCTGGAAGCCTAGACTTTCCTGCGCCGCGTCGGCGCGTGGAAATCCGGATCCTTGTTCGCGACCCAGCGGATGAAGGCGGCGATATCGGGATGGGCGCGGAGCGCTTCGGGGGTGGCATAGCTGCGTTCCAGCGCCTTGTTGTCGAGCGTGGCGTGGATGACGCGGTGGCAGATCGGGTGGACCGCCGCCGTTTCGCGCCCGCCCCGGCTCTTGGGCACCGGATGATGCCACTCCACCCGTTGCCCGAGCGGGCGTCTGCACAAAAAGCAAAGCGGCGCGCCCGTTTCCGTCATTGCGCCGTCAGGTCGCGGATCGCCTCCTGCAGGTCGCGGGCGCGGAACGGCTTTTGAAGGACCGGCACCGATCCATATTCGTCGCGCACGCCCTTGCGGCCGTAACCGGTCGCGAAAATATAGGGGATGCCGCGCGATTCCAGGATGTCGGCGATCGGGAAGGACAAGTCGCCCGCGAGGTTGACGTCGAGCATCGCGAAGTCGATCGCCTCTTCCCGGGCCAGCTGGAGTCCGGCGTCGAGGCGGCTCGCGATCGCCGCGATCTCGTGCCCGCTTTCGACCAGCATGTCCTCGATATTCATCGCCACCAGCATCTCATCTTCGACGATGAGGATCCTGAGCTTATCGGCCATTCCTTTCCCCTTCCCGGGCGAGCACGGCGCTCAGCGGCGCTTCGATCGTGCATATGAGGCCATCCGGGTTAAATTCCAATTGCGCCCTGCCGTTGAGGTCGCCCGCCAGGCCGCGCTCGATGAGGCGCGACCCGAAGCCGCGCGCGGCCGGGCGCGAGACCGGCGGCCCGTCCCGTTCGCGCCATTCGATGCGGATCATGTCCCCTTCGATCCGCCACCGGACGTCGACATGGCCCTGCTCCGTGGACAATGCGCCATATTTCACCGCATTGGTCGACAATTCGTGGCAGGCGAGCGCCAGGGCAAGCGCAGCGCGGGGCGTGAGCCACAACGGCTCGCCGTCCAGACGGAAACGGCCTTTCTCGCTCGACAGATGGGCGAGCGAATCCGCGACCACCCGCCAGATGGGCGCGCCTTCCCAATTCTGCTCGGTCAGCAGATTGTGCGCGCGGGACAGCGCCAGGAGCCGCGCCTCGAACCGGCTGCGCGCTTCGGGAAGCGGCAGATCGCCCTTCAGGGTCTGGGACGCGATGGCCTGAACCGTCGCCAGCGTGTTCTTCACCCGGTGGTTGAGCTCGTTGATGAGCAGGCTTTGATGCTCTTCCGCCCGGTGGCGGGCATCGACATCCTCCATGACCCCGTACCACAGGCAAGGCTTCCCATCGGCTCCGTAACGCGGATAGGCGCGCGAACGTACCCAGCGATAGCCCTTGTCCCGCATGCGCACCCGATGCTCCATATCGAACGGCCTGGACGTGCGGAGCGATTCATCCCGCGCCGCAAAAGTAGGCTCGCGATCGTCCGGATGCATGGCAAGAGCCCAGTCATCGTTGAGCCCCGACGTTCCCGTCCACTCCACCCAGCGCCCCGACATGCGGTTGATCGGGCCGCCATCGGGAAGAGCGGTCCAGAACGCATAGGGACTAAGTTCGATGGCGTGCCGGTAATGATCTTCGTTTTCGCGCAAGGATTGTTCGGACCTCGCCCGTTCCACCGCATCCCAAGTCCGTTCCGCCGTATCGCGGGCGATCGCGACGTCGGATCCCTTCCAGAGGCGGGGCACGATGTCCTGAACATAAAGTGCGGCATGCATGACGCCTTGCCGGACGAGCGGCACGACGATGGCCGACGCGACGCCGATTTTCCGGAGCGCGACGGCGAAAGGCATGCCGCCATGCGGCTGGGCGGAAAGATCGTTGACCGTCAATATGTTGCCTGCGTCGAGCCAGGCCCGCGCTTCCGTTCCGAAGGCGTCGACCGGCAGCCCCTGGCCCGCGAAGCTCTGGATGGACGCATCGCGCGTCCAGTCGCCGTTGACGAGGAAGGCCTGCCGATCGTCATTGACCTCGGCATAGCCGCTGCGCGCCACGCCGAGCGCGGTGCCGAGCATGCGGGCGGCGATCGATTTCACTTCTCCGGGATCCATGCTCTCCCGCAGCGCATCGGCGAGGGTCACCTGATAGGACAATCTCTTTTCGGCGATCACGGTGCGGGTCACGTCATTGCCCTGGCTGAGCACACCGAGAACCCGGTCATTGTCCCCGATCAGCGGGGTCAAGCTGTACGTCCAATAGGTTTCGCGCACGGCGCCGTTGCGGACCAGCGGGATCAGGGCTTCGGTGGCGGAAAGGCCTTCGCCCGTGTCGCAGACCTGGTCGAATTGCGGACCGACTTCGGCCCAAATCTCGGCCCAGACCTCTCTGGCCGGCCGCCCTAGGGCCCAAGGATGACGGTCTCCGGCCATGGGAAGCCAGGCGTCATTATAGATCAGCCGGAGCTCGCGTCCCCAATAGACCGCGGTCGGCATGCTGGAATGTTCGCACAAATTGACGGCGAAGCGCAGCGGTTCGGGCCAGGCTTCGCGCGGTCCGAGCGGCGTCGATGCCCAATCGAACAGCCGGATTCTCTCCCGCATGCCACCCGGCGTATCGGCGACCTGGGGGGAAGCGGTGCGTGTCATGGTAGTCCCAAATTCGCGTTTCTCTCCAAGACCTAATACGGGCGCCGGGGGAGCGGAAGCGCGATTTAACAAATTCGGCGATCGTTCAGCCCAACGCCGCCAATTTCTCCTCCGCCAGCTTGTCGAGTTCGGCCCGGCTCTTCTTTTCCGCCGCCGATTTCAATTGCCCGCAGGCCGCCATGATGTCGCGGCCGCGCGGGCGGCGGATCGGGGCGCTGATCCCGCCTTCGAACACGATGTCGGAAAAACGCTGGACGCGCTCGTCCGACGAACATTCATAGGGCGCGCCCGGCCACGGATTGAATGGAATGAGGTTCACCTTCGCCGGCAATTTATACTTCTTGATCAGGCGGACGAGTTCGCGGGCATCCTCGTCGCTGTCATTCTTGTCCTTCAGCATCACATATTCGAACGTGATGCGGCGGGCATTGTTGGCGCCCGGATAATCGGCGCAGGCCTGGAGCAGCTCCTCGATGCCATATTTGCGGTTCAAGGGCACGATCTCGTCGCGCACTTCCTTGGTTACCGCATGCAGCGAGACGGCGAGGTTGACGCCGATCTCGGCGCCCGCTTTCTCCATCATCGGCACGACGCCGGAGGTGGACAGCGTGATGCGGCGGCGCGAGAGGCCGAGGCCGTCGCCGTCCATGACGATCTTCAATGCATCGCGGACATTGTCGAAATTGTAGAGCGGCTCACCCATCCCCATCATCACGATGTTGCTGAGCATGCGCCCTTCCGGCTGGCTCGGCCATTCGCCGAGCGCGTCGCGGGCGAGCATCACCTGGCCGACAATCTCGCCGGGCGTCAGGTTGCGGACGAGGCGCATCGTGCCGGTGTGGCAGAAACGGCAATTCAATGTGCAGCCGACCTGGCTCGACACGCAGAGCGTGCCGCGATCGGCGTCGGGAATGAACACCATCTCGAAATCATGGCCGTCGTCGGTCTTCAGCAGCCATTTGCGGGTGCCGTCGGTCGACACCTGCTGAACCACGGTATTCGGACGGCCGACCTTGAAGCGTTCGGCGAGCCAGGCGCGCTGCGGCTTGGCGATGTCGCTCATCGCGTCGAAATCCGTCGCGCCGCGATTGTAGATCTGGTGCCAGAGCTGCTTGGCGCGCAGCTTCGCCTGCCGTTCGTCGAGCCCGGCGTCGAGGAGCGCGGCGCGGATCGCGTCGCGCGACAGGCCCAACAGGTCCATGCGCGCGTCGTCGCTCGCCACTTCCGGGCGCGGAACGGGAACGGGGTCGATATGCCCCGGAATGGCCATTGCTGCTGTCATATGGCGCCCATGTAGGGGAAATGCGGCGATTTTACCAGCGCGCGCAGGCGAGCGCGGCGGCGTCGACCGCGGACGGGAAGCCGGCGAGCGCATAATCGTCGCGCAGGCGGGCGCCGCGCACCGACCTTGAAACGACCGTCATCGCGCTCGCGGTGCGCATCGCGGCGACGATGGCCGCACTCGCGCGGGGATCGGCGGGGACCGCGTCCCGTCCCCGCGCGACGAATTGAAAGCGCCGGTCGCCGACAGCCAACAGGATCGCCGAGCCCGGGCGCGGATCGGCGCGCAGGGAGAGGCTGAAGCGGGCGCGATTGCCCGCATCGGGCCAGAAGGCGACATAGGCCGCGCCGCCCGAGCCCTGCCGCCCGGCGGGCTCCGCCGCCGCGAAGCAACGCCTCGGCCGATCGTCGCGAAAGGCGCCCCAGCCGTGAAACTGGCCGATCGCCTGCCGCCCGTTGGGCGCCGCAGCGGCAAGACACGGTAAAATCAGGAGAAACAACAAGCGGCGCATGCGCGCGCCATCATGAAGAATAAGTGGCGATCATGCCACAAATAATCTCGTTTATCCTACGTTCATGAAACTTTTCATGGCGTTAGGCGCTGGACCGCCCGTTGCATCAAGGCAAAATGACCAATGGAGTTTGTGATCATGCGTACTATCGTTCTTGCCGCTCTTCTTGCCGGCACGGCCGCGACGCCCGCTTTTGCCCAGAACGGCGCGGCTTTTACAGGACCGCGCGTCGAGGGGATCGTCGGCTACGACAGCCTCAAATCCGGTAACGACGACGGCGACGGCGTGGACACCAGCGACGACGAGGGCGATGAATCGATCGACGGCGTCGCTTACGGCATCGGCGTCGGCTACGATTTCGACCTGGGCGGCGTGGTCGCCGGTGTCGAGGCCGAATATATGGATTCGTCCGCCAATCAGGAGGCCGATGAAACCACGCCGGACGGCCTCGGCTTTACCAGCCGGGTCGAGGCGGGCCGCGACATCTATGTCGGCGGGCGCATCGGCTTTCCCGTGACGCCGTCCACTCTGCTCTACGTCAAGGGCGGCTATACCAATACCAGCATCGAGGCCGGATACGAAACCGACAGCGATTCCTTTGAATTCGACACCAATGTCGATGGCTATCGCCTCGGCGCTGGCGTCGAGCAGAAATTCGGCACCAATCTCTACGGCAAGCTGGAATATCGTTATTCCAACTATACCAACATCGACTTCGACGACGATTTCGACCTCGACGACTTTGAATCGGAAGATGTCGGCGGCCCGATCGACCTCGACCGTCACCAGGTGGTCGCATCGATCGGCATGCGCTTCTGATCCTTCCCGGATCGCCACGGGCAAAGCGTTTGGGGCCGGGACGCCTGACGTCCCGGCCCCAGTTTTTTGCGCGCTAGCCTCTAGCGATAGTCCCAGTTCTGGCTATAACCCGGCGGACCGGCGTTTCATGCGGAATAGGGGTTATCAATGAAAGCGACGATCGAACGGGCCACGCTCCTCAAAAGCCTCGGCCACGTGCAGTCCGTGGTGGAGCGCAGGAACACCATCCCCATTCTGTCGAACGTGCTGATCGAAGCGTCCGAAGGCGGCGGCATCCGCCTGATGGCGACCGACCTTGATCTGCAGATCAACGAGACGGTCGAGGCCAATGTCCAGCAAGCGGGCGCGACCACCGTGTCGGCGCACACCCTGTTCGACATCGCCCGCAAGCTGCCGGAAGGCGCCCAGGTCGAGCTGACCGCGAGCGAGGGCAAGATGCAGGTCGTCGCCGGGCGCGCCCGCTTCAACCTCGCCACCTTGCCGCGCGACGATTTCCCGGTCATCGCCGAAGGCGATCTCCCCTGCGCCTTCGAGCTTCCGGCCGCCACCCTGCGGCAGATCGTCGACAAGACCCGCTTCGCCATTTCGACCGAAGAGACGCGCTATTACCTGAACGGCATCTTCATCCACGTGTCGGACGAAGCGCAGCCGGTCTTGAAGGCGGCGGCGACCGACGGCCACCGCCTTGCCCGCGTCACCGTGCCCCGTCCGGAAGGCGCGGCGGGCATGCCGGACGTCATCATTCCGCGCAAATGCGTGGCCGAACTTCGCAAGCTCCTCGACGAGGTCGACGGCACCGTGCAGATTTCGCTGTCGGAATCGAAGATCCGTTTCGGCCTCGGCAATGCCGTGCTGACCTCCAAGCTCATCGACGGCACCTTCCCGGATTACAGCCGCGTCATCCCGACCGCGAACGACAAGTTGCTGAAGATCGACCCCAAGAGCTTCATGGAAGGCGTCGACCGCGTCGCCACCATCGCCAGCGAAAAAACCCGCGCGGTGAAGCTCGCGCTCGACCGGGACAAGATCACCCTGTCCGTCACCAGCCCGGAAAATGGCACCGCCGCCGAAGAGGTGCCGGGCGATTACAATGCCGCGGGGTTCGAGATCGGGTTCAACGCCCGCTACCTGCTCGACATCCTCGGCCAGATCGAGGGCGACACGGTGGAGGTCCACCTCGCCGACGCCGCCGCGCCGACCCTGCTGCGCGAGAATGACAAGGCTCCGGCGCTCTACGTGCTGATGCCGATGCGGGTGTAAGCCCCACCGTCATTCCCGCGCAGGCGGGAATCCAGTCGCTGCCCGGGCAGGCAGCGGCCCCTCCCGGACACCCGCCTTCGCGGGAGTGACGGCAGGCATTGCTCGAGCATCCGGCAGGCGCGTAAGAGGCGGGAGTGCACCTCTCCCGCCTGTCCCTCACCGATTTCCGCTCTTATGCCGATGCCGTCCTGTCGCCGGGCCCGGGTCTGGTCGTGCTGACCGGCGAGAATGGCGCGGGGAAGACCAATATCCTTGAGGCCGTATCGCTCCTCACCCCCGGACGTGGACTGCGCGGTGCCAGCCTTTCGGAAATGGCGCGGCAGAAGGGTGCCGGAGGCTTTAGCGTGGCGGCGCGTCTTTCTTCTCCCCTCCCTTTCAAGGGAGGGGATCAAGGTGTGGGTGCGAGCCTCGCAGAGGCGAGCCCTACGATGTCGACCAGCCCCACCCCCAGCCCCTCCCCTGACGGAAAGGGGGGTGTCGAAATCGGCACGGGCACCCTCGCCACCGCCCCCGAACGCCGCCAGGTCCGCATCAACGGCGCTACCGCCTCCGCGGCCGCGCTCGGTGAATGGCTCTCCGTCCTCTGGCTCACGCCCGCGATGGACCGGCTGTTCACCGAAGGCGCGTCGGGGCGGCGGCGCTTCTTCGACCGGCTGGTGCTGGCGCTCGAGCCGTCTCACGCCACCCATGCCGCCCGCTACGAGGCGGCGATGCGGGCGCGGAACAAGCTGCTGGCCGAACCCGAAACGGCCGATCCCGCCTGGCTCGGGGCGCTGGAAGCCGGGATGGCCGAACATGGCGCGCGCATCGCCGAGGCGCGGGAACGGGCGCTTGCCTGGCTCGGGGAAAGGCTGGCCGCGCAAGCCGAAGGGCCGTTCGCGCGCGCCGGGCTCGCCTTGGGCGGCTGGCGCCCCGCCGACGATGCGGAGGGGGCGCTCCGGGCCGAACTCAAGGCCGGACGCGGGCGCGACGCGGCGGCCGGACGAACCCTTGCCGGGCCGCACCGCACGGACCTCCTCGTCACCCATCTCGCCAAGGGGCAGGCGGCGGAGGCCTGCTCGACCGGCGAGCAGAAGGCGCTCCTCCTCGCCATCGTCCTCGCCCATGCCGATCTCGTCGCCGACCATGCGGACCGGCGGCCGATCCTCCTCCTCGACGAAGTGACCGCCCACCTCGACCCCTCCCGCCGCGCGGCCCTGTTCGACCGGCTCGAAAGCGCGGGCGGACAAGTGTGGATGACGGGAACGGAGCGGGCGCTGTTCGATAGCGTCGGCGCCGGGGCGACGTGGCTGACGGTGGAAAACGGCGCGATACGGGAGAGCTGATCACCGCACCCGCTGACACGCTTCAACTGCTTTAGCCGCCCCGTTCCCCCCTAACCGTCATTCCGGCGAAAGCCGGAATCTCCCTTCCTTCAGAGCTCAAGAGCAGAGAGATTCCGGCTTTCGCCGAAATGACGCAGCATGTGTTGACGCGCAAAGCGAGGACGGGCGGCCACTTTCCATTTTCCTACACGGCCACCTTTTGCCATGCTCCCCGCCATGCCCAGCGCCTTGCCGCTTCGAAACCGGTGGAAATTGTCAAAGTTGATGGGAGCGGCGTGCGAAGGGCTAAATCCGGTCAACTTCCGCCCTGGTATTGGCCGTTGCGAATCGGCCGTTTTTCCTTGGGTTCCCCCCTGCGCCTCGCTATATCCTCGTCATGGCAACTTCTCCTTCTGAAAACAGCTACGGCGCGGACTCGATCAAGGTTCTGAAAGGCCTCGACGCGGTCCGCAAACGGCCGGGCATGTATATTGGCGACACGGACGACGGATCGGGCCTTCACCACATGGTGTTCGAGGTTTCCGACAATTCGATCGACGAGGCGCTGGCCGGCCATTGCGACCTGGTGAAGATCCAATTGAACGCCGACGGATCGGTGACGGTCGAGGACAATGGCCGCGGCATCCCGACCGGCATCCATGCCGAGGAAGGTGTGTCGGCGGCCGAGGTCATCATGACCCAGCTTCATGCCGGCGGTAAGTTCGAGAACACGTCCGACGACAATGCCTATAAGGTGTCCGGCGGCCTCCACGGAGTCGGCGTTTCGGTGGTGAACGCGCTGTCGGAATGGCTGGAGCTCACCATCTGGCGCGATGGCGAGGAACATTGGATGCGCTTCCGCCACGGCGATGCCGAAGCGCCCTTGAAGGTCGTCGGCCCCGCGCCGGAAGGAAAGAAGGGCACCCAGGTCAAGTTCCTGCCCTCGCCCGCCACGTTCAAGATCGTCGAATTCGATTTCGACAAGCTCGAACATCGTTACCGCGAACTCGCCTTCCTCAATTCCGGCGTCCGCCTGCTCCTCACCGACGCGCGGCACGAGGATGTGAAGGAGGTTGAGCTCTTCTACGAAGGTGGGATCGCGGCCTTCGTCCGCTATCTCGACCGCACCAAGACGGCGCTCATCCCCGAGCCGATTTCCGTCACCGGCCAGCGCGACGATATCGGCATCGACGTCGCGCTCGAATGGAATGACAGCTATTACGAGCAGGTTCTCTGCTTCACCAACAACATCCCGCAGCGCGACGGCGGCACCCATCTCGCGGCCTTCCGCGCCGCGTTGACCCGCACCCTCAACGCTTATGCCGACAAGAGCGGCATGATGAAGAAGGAGAAGGTGAGCCTCACCGGCGAGGACATGCGCGAAGGCCTGACCGCCATCGTGTCGGTGAAGCTGCCCGATCCCAAATTCGGGTCGCAGACCAAAGACAAGCTGGTTTCATCGGAAGTACGCCAGCCGCTCGAAAGCCTGATGGCCGACAAGCTCGCCGAATGGCTGGAGGAAAATCCCGCCCACGCCCGCACGATCATCCAGAAGATCATCGATGCCGCCGCCGCCCGCGAAGCCGCCCGCAAGGCGCGCGAGGCGAGCCGCAAGAGCGTGATGGGCATCGCCTCGCTCCCCGGCAAGCTCGCCGACTGCCAGGAAAAGGATCCCGCCAAGTGCGAGCTGTTCCTGGTCGAGGGCGACTCGGCAGGCGGATCGGCCAAGCAGGGCCGCAACCGCGAGGTGCAGGCGATCCTGCCCTTGAAGGGCAAGATCCTGAACGTCGAACGCGCGCGCTTCGACCGCATGCTGTCGTCCAAGGAGGTCGGCACGCTCATCCAGGCGATGGGCACCGGCATCGGCCGCGACGATTTCAACATCGAGAAACTGCGCTACCACAAGATCGTCATCATGACCGACGCCGACGTGGACGGCGCGCATATCCGGACGCTCTTGCTCACCTTCTTCTACCGGCAGATGCCGGAGATTATCGAGCGCGGGCATCTCTACATCGCCCAGCCCCCGCTCTACAAAGTCGCGCGCGGACGGTCGGAAGTGTATCTGAAGGACGACGCCAAGCTCGACGATTATCTCGTCGAGGCGGGCACCGAAGCGATGGTGCTGGGAACGGCGGAAGGTCAGCGCTCTGGCCAGGATCTGCGCACGCTCGCCGATCACGCCCGCCGCATGCGCACCCTGATGCGCTACGTGCCGCGCCGCTACGACCCGGCGATCATCGAGGCTTTGGCCCTCGCCGGCGCGCTCGATCCAGAGCTGAAGGACCGCGACCGCGAGGCCGCGATCCAGCGGGCCGCGGCGTGGCTCGACGGCGGCGACGCGGAAGGCAAATGGACGGGCGGTGCCACGGAAGAGGGCAATTATGCGCTCAACCGCCTGTGGCGCGGCGTCACCGACCATCATGTGATCGACCACAAATTCCTCGTTTCGGCCGAAGCGCGCAAGCTGCACGGCCTGGCTTCGGAACAGGCCGAGACCTACGCCAAGGCTTCGCGCCTCATCTCGGTCCGCGCCGCGAGCGCGAGCGAGGGCGAAGAGGGTGAGGAAGCGGCGGCGCCCGCCAAAGGCACGCACGTCACGCGGCCGTCCGAGCTGCTCGACGCGATCCTCGCGGCGGGCCGCAAGGGCCTGTCGATCCAGCGCTACAAGGGCCTTGGCGAGATGAACGCCGATCAGTTGTGGGAAACCACGCTCGACCCGTCCAACCGCTCGCTCCTGCAGGTCGAAGTCGCCCAGGCCGATGTCGCCGACGAAATCTTCACCCGCCTGATGGGCGACGTGGTGGAGCCGCGCCGCGACTTCATCCAGGAAAACGCGCTGAACGTCGCCAATCTCGACGTATAAGAAAGCGGATCGGCCCTGAGCTCCTCAGCCGCCTCACTTGCTCAATGCGGGCAAGGAGGCGGTATATTGCCCGCCGGTCGAATACAGGCCGTCAAATCCGCCGCGCAACGCCGGATCGAGCACGATCCCGCGTGGACGCACGGCTTCGCGCACCGCCATATCATAAGCCTTGCAGCCATTGGCCTCGCCGCCCGGCGACTGGCATCCCCAATATTGACCGCCGGGACGGGCAAAAGCGAGGGAGACGGTTTCACGCGGCGGAAGTATGCCGCCCGCCGCGAGGAAAGGCGGATTTTGGGAGGTCCATCCCTCCTTATCGGCATGGCCCGTGCCGGTCAGGGCCACGACCAGGCTTCCCGGAACCTTCCTTTGCGCGGCGGTGAGAAGCTCCGCCATGCCAGCCTCCCTCTCCTTGGAAATGAGCGGCTGGGGGATCTTGTCGAAGGCCACCGCCGACACTTTATATCCGCGGCTCGCCAGGAGGCGCGCCCTGTCGATGAGCGCCAGCACGGCATGAGTTACGCGCGCATCCTCCGCCGCATGCCAGGCGGGAGCGACAAGAAGGGCGGTGCGCGCGGCCTCCCCGCCGTCGGAAGACAGATAGGCGTCCAGATAGGGTTGGTTGGCGGGCGGGAATTCGAGCCCCAGGATGAGCGGACGCCCGGCCTTCGCGCCCGCGCACAGGGCATCGGCCGCCACCGCCGGCATCTCGGCCGTGCCATGATATTCGCCGATCAGCAGATAGTTGAAATCAGGCCGGTCGAGCAGCTGCTCGATCCCCGGCAAGGCGCCGCAGCTTGGCGGCAGGCCCGCCGGAATACCCGCGCCCATCAACGCGGCCAACATGGACAACATCATCTTCCCCTCCCTTGCGCGTAGCGCTTAGACTCCACTTATCTCTCGCCCTCAAGAGCGCGTTGGCGCCGCCGCTGCACCGACGAACCGATGCCGAGCGCTTCGCGATATTTGGCGACGGTACGGCGCGCAATATCAAAGCCTCTCGCCTTGAGGAGGTCGACAAGCTGGTCGTCGGACAGGATTTTGCCGCCTTCGCCCGCGATCAGGGTCTTGATATGGCTTTTCACCGCCTCGGCCGAAACGGCGTCGCCGCCGTCGGCGCTCTGGATGCCGCTGGTGAAGAAATATTTGAGTTCGAACAATCCGCGCTCGCAGGACAGATATTTGTTCGACGTGACCCGGCTGATCGTCGATTCGTGCATGCCGACCGCTTCGGCGATGGTGCGCAGGGTGAGCGGACGGAGATGGGCGACGCCGCGAAGGAAGAAATTTTCCTGCTGCTTCACGATCTCCGTCGCGACGCGCGTGATGGTGCGGGCGCGCTGGTCGAGCGCCTTCATCAGCCAGTTGGCGCTCGCCAGGCATTCCGACAGCCATGCCTTCGACTTCTTGTCCTGCGCGCCGCCGGAGAGTTCGGCATAATAAGTGCGATTGACGAGGAGGCGGGGCAGGGTGGCGCCGTTGAGCTCGACCGACCAACCCGCGCCCCTGCGCGAAACGAGGACGTCCGGCACGACCGCCTCGACGCGGCTGCCGCCCTCGAACCGGCAACCCGGTTTGGGATCATAGGCGCGCAATTCCCGAATCATGTCGGTCAGATCCTCGTCGTCGACGCCGCAAATGCGTTTCAGGGCGCTTAAATTGCCCTTGGCGAGATAGTTGAGATTGTCGATCAGCCGCGCCATGGCGGGATCGTAGCGGTCCGCATCCTTGGCCTGCAGCGCGAGACACTCCGACAGGCTGCGCGCGGCAACCCCGGCGGGATCGAAGGTCTGCACGGCCGCCAGCACCCGCTCCACCTCCGCCTTCGGCACACCGAGGCGGTCGGCAATGTCGAGAAGCGAGACGGTCAGGTAGCCGGTTTCGTCGATCTGCTCGATGATTGCGGCTGCGATCATCAAATCGGCGCCGGACAAAGCCGCGCCCGCTTGAGAGAGGAGATGGTCGTGGAGTGACGCTTCATCGCTCGCGAAACTGTCGAAATCCGGAGCGTCCACAGAGCCGCCAAGGCTGGTGCCGGTCAGGCCGAGGCCGCCGTCCGTTCCGCCCATTGCGTCGGCGGCGCTGTCCTGGTGGAGATTTTCGTTCGACACGTCGATGTCGAGCGCGCCGGCACCATCGCCCGCGCCGAGATGGTCGATGCTGTCGGGTTCCGGCACTTCTTCATATTCGTCGCGGACCGGCGCCTCGACGCGGTCGCGGACCTCTTGTCCTCCGGATTCGAGAAGCGGATTGCGCTCCAGCTCCTCGGCGATGAACGTTTCGATCTCGAGGTTGGAGAGCGCCAGCAGCCGGATCGCCTGCTGGAGCTGCGGCGTCATCACCAGCGACTGGCTTTGACGCAGGTCCAGGCGGGGACCGAGCGCCATCGCTACAGCTCGAAACTTTCGCCCAGATAGAGGCGGCGGACCTCTTCGTTGCGAACCAGTTCGTCCGGGCTGCCGGCGAACAGCACCTTGCCGCCATAGATGATGCAGGCGCGGTCGACGATGTCGAGCGTTTCTCGGACATTATGGTCGGTGATGAGCACGCCAATGTCGCGTTTCTTGAGTTCGCCGACAAGGTCTCGGATGTCGGAGATGGAGATGGGATCGATGCCCGCGAACGGCTCATCGAGCAGCATGATCGAGGGTTCGGCCGCGAGCGCGCGGGCAATCTCGCAGCGGCGCCGTTCGCCGCCCGACAAGGCCATGGCGGAAGCATCGCGCAGGCGCTGCAAGCCGAATTCGTCGAGCAATTGTTCCAGGCGCGCGGCCCGCGTGACCTTATCCGGTTCCGCGACCTCCAGCACCGCCATGATGTTCTGCGACACCGTCATGCCCCGGAAGATCGACGTTTCCTGGGGCAGATAGCCGAGGCCGAGTATCGCGCGGCGATACATGGGGAGGCCGGTAATGTCGCGCCCGTCGAGAAGGATGCGGCCGCTGTCGGG
The DNA here is from genome assembly GCF_016025255.1 of Sphingosinicella flava. Classification (NCBI taxonomy): domain Bacteria; kingdom Pseudomonadati; phylum Pseudomonadota; class Alphaproteobacteria; order Sphingomonadales; family Sphingomicrobiaceae; genus Allosphingosinicella; species Allosphingosinicella flava. The sequence continues at coordinate 1,898,026 of NZ_CP065592.1, read as the reverse complement.
CTTCACCAGGCCCATGACGGAATAGAAACAGGTCGTCTTGCCCGCGCCATTGGGGCCGAGCAAGCCGACCACTTCGCCGCGGTCCACGCCCAGCGACACGTCCTTCAGCACCACTTTCTTGTCATAGGCCTTGGCGATGGAAAGAACCGAAAGGCCACCCTCCAGCGCGCCGACCGCGGTTTCCGGCTCAGGCCGTTCGATGGGTGTGACGTCGTTCATCATGCTTGTCCGTTCAGCGGAATCTAGGAGAATGGGCGCGACGCCTCAACTGGCAAGATTCCTGCATGCATATCGCGCCACGGCCGTGACGATCCGGCCACAACGCCTTATCAGTCTTTCCGCTGCGGCACGGTGAAAGTGCCGGTCACGCGTCCGCCTTGCGTCGACGTGCCTGGCCTTGCGGCGGCGCTGCCGTCCATCACGGCGCGGCCGCTGTTCAAATCAATGACCAGCCGGCCGCCATTCACGTTGGATTGGCCGCGGGTCAGCGTGACGTTGCCGATCAGGGTGATGATGCGGGCATTGAGGTCGTAAATGGCGAACTGGCCACGCGCGGTTTCGGACGGGCTGCGCAAGGTAACGCCGCCGCTCGCGTCCAGCCGTTCGATCTGAATGCCGCCCGCGCTCGAATAAGCGACGGTGAGGCGGGCGGCGGAAAGGGTCAGATCGGCCTGGCGGACGAGGACGTTGCCGGAAAAGATCGCGCGGTCGGCGCGGTCCTGCACCTCGATCCGGTCGGCGGCGACATCGACCGGCGCGTTGGTGTCGTGATTGCCGAGCGCGGACGCGCCGCCCTGCCCCTGCGCGGTCCCGGCGACGAGGGCGAGGAAGGGGAGGAGGGCGGCGATCCGAAGGCTTTTCATGGCGTTCATCTGGCGGCCCCCTGTTCGATATGCAAGCGCGCGCGGCCGGCCAGGGTGACGGTGCGGCTGCCGAGGTCCGCGCTCATCGTGTCGGCGCTGAACGATCCAAGCGGCATTTCGCCCGACACGCCATTGTCCCCGTGCATCGTGCGGGTGTCGAGATCGACCTGGACGTCGCGGGTTTCGAGCCGGTAGCCGTCCGCGGCGGCGAAGCGGACCGGGCCGTTCACCGCGACCGTTTCCTCCTCAAGATTGTAGCGGGCCTTGGACGCGGTGAGCGTCGCCGGGCCGTTTTCCAGAAGCATGCGCGCGGCCATGCCGTTGATGTCGACGATCGGATCGGCCGAAGTCGCCTGAATGGCCGAATCCGCACCGATGACGAAAGGACGGCCCTTGCTGTCCTGCCCGCGATATTGGGCGGAAAGGACGCGCATCCGCTCCTCCGCGACGGCGACTTCATTCTTATCGAGAAGGAAGCTGAATTCCTCGCCCCGGGTCAGTGGCGCGAGGGCGAGATAGGCGACGAGCATGCCGATCAGGGTCGGCAGCGCGATCTTCAAGATGCCCACGAAACGATCGTGCGCACTGCCGGGCACCGCCCAGTGGCGCTTCACCGTCCGTTCGCGGGTTGCCGCCTCAGACATGGGCGAAGATGTCCACCTCCGGCCACCCGGCAAGGTCGAGCAAGGCCCGGTGCGGCAGGAAGTCGAAGCAGGCCTGGGCGAGACCGGCGCGGCCTTCGCGGACCAAGCGTTCGTCCAGCTTCTCCTTCAGCTTATGAAGATAGCGCACGTCAGACGCGGCATACTCTTTCTGCGCGTCGGACAGTTCCGGCGCGCCCCAGTCCGAGGATTGCTGCTGCTTGGAAATCTCCTCGCCGAGCAATTCGCGCACGATCTCCTTAAGGCCGTGACGGTCGGTATAGGTGCGGATCAGGCGCGAAGCGGTCTTGGTGCAATAGACCGGCGCGGCCATGACGCCGAGATAAGCGTAGATGGACGCGAGATCGAAGCGCGCGAAGTGATAGAGCTTCAGCCGGCTCATGTCGGACAGCACGGCCTTCAGGTTCGGCGCGGCGAAATCGCTGCCCGCGCGGAAGCGGACGAGATGCTCGTCGCCCCCGCCGTCGGAAATCTGGACGACGCAGAGCCGGTCGCGGCCGGGCTGCAGGCCCATCGTCTCGGTATCAACGGCGACGGACGCGCCGGGGGCGAATAGGCCCGCCGGCAGATCTTCTTCATGGAAATGAACGGTCATGCGCCCCGCATAGGCGCAAGTGCCTGACTCCTCAATGACCGGCAGGCGTTTCCGCCGCCGCGCCGCGCGCCTTGCGGCGCCGGGCGACGATGTTGAGAATCTCCACACCAGCCGAGAAAGCCATGGCGGTGTAGATATAACCCTTGGGCACATGGACGCCGAAACCGTCGGCGATCAGCACCGCGCCGATCATCAACAGGAAGCCCAGGGCCAGCATCACTACCGTCGGATTCTTGTTGATGAAGTTGGCCAGCGGATTTGAGGCGAGCAGCATGACGACGACCGCGGTGATCACCGCGACGACCATGATCGGCAGATGTTCGGTCATGCCGACCGCGGTCAGGATCGAATCGATCGAGAAGACGAGATCGAGAACCAGGATCTGGGCGATCGCCGCGCCGAAGCTCAAGGTCGACTTGGCGGTGTCGAACACGTCCGCATTGGGATGGGGATCGACATTGTGATGAATTTCCTTGGTCGCTTTCCAGACCAGGAACAGGCCGCCCGCGATCAGAATGAGATCGCGCCATGAAAATTGCGTTTCGAACGTCGGCTCGCCATGCGCGCCTGGGGCACCGGTGATGCCGAGGTCGAAGACGGGGGCGGTGAGGCCGACCAGCCAGGCAATGCCGGACAGGAGGACGAGGCGCATGACGAGCGCGAGGCCGATGCCGAGGCGGCGCGCCTTCTGCCGCTCCGCTTCGGGCAGCTTGTTGGACAGGATCGAGATGAAGATGAGATTGTCGATGCCGAGCACCACTTCCATCACGATCAACGTGGCGAGCGCGGCCCAAGCGGCCGGATCGGCGAGAAGGGCGGGGATCGAGTCCATGATGCGAGGCTCCCTGGAATGAATTTTCGCCCAGATGCACGAACATGAGCGGCGAGGCTAGAGTGGATTCCCACACGTGAGCGAAACCGACTCGCGGCTGTGGATAATTTGGGTTATGGGAGTCGCGGGTGCGTCTTCACAGCGCGCCGGACCGATTGCGTGACGAGCCCCCCGCGCAAGGGTTTCAAATGGATCTAGGGCGCAAGAAAGTTTTGACTGCATGGGTTTTGACAGGGGTCGTCGCGGCGGACGCGGCAGCAAAGACAAGCGTGACAGCTTTGGTGACGAAAATTACGGCGGCTACAACGATCGCGGCAGCGGCGGCTTCGGCGGTGACCGTGGCGGCTTCGGCGGCGGTGGCGGATATGGCGACCGTGGCGGCGGATTTGGCGGTGGCGGCGGCGGTTTTCGCAGCGGCGGCGGTGGCGGCTTCGGCGGCCCGCGCGGCGGCGGCATGCCCCCCCAGGTTGTCGGCGAAGGCAAGGGCGTCGTAAAATTCTTTAACGGCCAGAAGGGCTTTGGCTTCATCGTCCGTGACGATGGCGGCGAAGACGTCTTCGTCCACATTTCGGCGGTCGAGCAGGCGGGCCTCACCGGCCTTGCCGAAGGTCAGCCGCTTTCCTTCACTCTCGTCGACCGTGGCGGCAAGGTGTCGGCCACCGACCTTAGCATCGAAGGCGATCCGCTTCCGGTGCCGGAACGCGCACCGCGCGAAGATCGCGGCGGTTTCGGCGGCGACCGTGGCGGTCCGCAGCGGCAGCTGACCGGCGAAAAGGCGTCCGGAACGGTCAAGTTCTTCAATGCGATGAAGGGCTTCGGTTTCATCAGCCGCGACGATGGCCAGCCGGACGCATTCGTGCACATCTCGGCGGTCGAACGCGCGGGCATGGTGTCCTTGAACGAGGGCGACCGGCTTGAGTTCGAACTGGAGGTCGACCGTCGCGGCAAGACCGCGGCCGTCAACCTTCAGCCGCTGCAATAAGAAGCGTGGGCCCGGCCTGGCGCCGGGCCCATCTTTTCCGGGGATAGGGGGATATCATGATTCTGACTTCGCTCGCGCTCATTGCTGCGCAGCCGGCCCTGGATGATGCGGCCTTGAGGCATGATGTCCGTTGCATGGCCGCGCTCAGCGCCGCCGCGGCCGCTGCCGAAGAGGCCGAGATGAAGAACAACATCACCCTCATCACCACCTATTTCATCGGCCGCGTCGACGGCCGCGCGCCCCAGGCCGATTTGGCGGCTCTGGTCGAGAGCGAGGCCAAGGCCTTGGAAACGGGTGACATGGAAGCCGTCATCACCGAATGCGCCGGTGTAGTCGAAAAGCGCATGGGCGAGATCGAAAAGCTCGGCCAGGACAAGTCTTAGCTCTTTAAGCGCCAATAAAGCAGGTCTTGACCCTCCGCTGCAATCGCTGGGCTCAACAGCTCCATTTGTTCCTTACTGTAAGCAACACTGTGAAGCTGGGCGCATTAAGGCGAGCCCCTAGCAATCCTGTCACCCCTTAGTGCCCAAGACCTTGAACTTATTGTAAAATAAGGTCGCGCCCGGTTGACCAAGGTGCGTCAAATATTCTTTTTCAAAATGTTGGGCTCCGGCAACGCCAAGCACCTCTTCCAAAGCTGGTGCAGCGAGACGAATACGTTGTTCAATAATCGCTTTCTCCGCATCCAAATCGGCGCCTTGGAAAGAATGCGCCTCCACGGACCATTTGATGTTTTGGAACCCTGCCTCGTGTAGAATCGACGGCAATTCACGCCCGATATAAAGATTGACCGGCAAGGCTTTGAGAAGGGATTGCCGCATTTGGTTCAGTTCCGGGCTGATCGGAAACAGGTTGAACATGAGCCCATCAAAATCCACCGCCAGCAATTTTCCGCCCGGCTTCAGCACTCGCAGAACTTCTCGCGCACAGGCGACTGGATTCTTCAGATGCTCGAATACGTAACGCGCAACAGCCCATTCATAACGATTGGCGTCCGTCGCGATGTTTTCGAGCGGCGACAAGAAAAAATGCACCGCGTTTTCCGCTGGCAAGAGCGCTTTGGCCTGGGCCAGACGCTGTTCTGAACCATCACATCCTTCAATCGTGGCATGGGGAAACTTGCGCTGCAATTCCCTCGAAAGAAGGCCGCTTCCGCATCCAAGGTCGATCAAGGCCTCGCCAGGTAAAAGATTGATGTCCCTCACTTCTCCCTGCATGTCATAGGCGGAAAGCAGGGCTTGCTGCTCAAGGCGTCGCGCTTCGTCGGGATGTTCAAGTACATAAGACATGCCACTTATTCCTGTTCCAAGGAAAGCCTTTGGCGCCAAAGGCTTTCATGCTCGTTGGCTAGAGACTGGGCTGTTGCCGAATGCTCTTGCAAATGCATCAATATGACTGGCTCTCCAGCCAGATTGCCAAGAGGGAATGGCGGCAATGGGCCTTCTTCATCTGTTAGAAGCTCATATCCTGCGGACGCCTCGATCCGCTCGGTTTTCAGTCGGGGCACGCCCAAAGCAATGCAACCGTCGAAGGCATGATCCTGTGCAAAACGCGCATGCATGCCGATGGCGATCTGGACCAGATGTCGCGCCGCGTCACGATCGGCCCGGACGTCCGGACGGCTTGTCCAGCTACCAATATAGCCGACACGCTTTCCTTTCCGCTCATAATCGCTGAGAAGCTGTCGCAACCGTTTTTCATGCCGGCTCGCGCAGGCCGATTTTGCGGCGGCAAGTGGCGGAAAATCTATTTTATAATGTGAACAAAGATCAGACGTGACCCATTTATACCCCATGAGAAGGGAGAGATCACCATCCTCTTCTTCCTGCGCAATGAGGACATGGGAAGCAATGAAATCAGTTGTGTCCACGGCTAAAGCGGTGGGCGGATATTCGCTGCTATAACCCTGAAGTTTCAAATCCACGATCTTAAGAAATATGTTCCGCACCGAGGAACAATGCCACTGGGCACTAGCATTTTTGATTGTAATGATTTTTAGGCGGTCGTTCTTTATCACGGAAGAATGCTAGCGACTTTCCGCTTGAATTGACAAGGGTCGTTTTGAAACCGTTTCAATTGCGTCAGGTCACCATCCTCCGGAGCGTTTCGATCCGGTCGGCCTCATGCGCCGGCTTGTCGCGGCGGATGCGCGCGATGCGCGGGAAGCGCATGGCGAGGCCGGATTTGTGGCGGCGGCTGTCGTGGATGGAATCGAACGCCACTTCGAGAACCAGGGTCTTTTCCACTTCGCGGACCGGCCCGAAACGCTGAACGGTATTGTTGCGGACGAACCGGTCGAGCCATTTCAATTCCTCATCCGTGAAACCCGAATAGGCCTTGCCGACCGGCAGCAATTCCCCCTCTTCGGTCCAGCAACCAAAGGTGTAATCCGAATAGAAGGATGAACGCTTCCCGCTGCCGCGCTGGGCGTACATCATGACGCAATCGGCGGTGAGCGGGTCGCGCTTCCATTTATACCAATGGCCGACGCGGCGCCCGGGAATATAGGGCCCGTCCCTGCGCTTTAGCATGACGCCTTCGATCGCGGCGTCCCGCGCGCCGTCGCGCAAGGTTTCGAGCGCTTCGAAACTCTCCGCTTCGATCACCGTCGAAAGGTCGAACCGGCCCGGATCGAGCCGCGCCACGAACGCTTCCAGGCGCGCCCGCCTTTGCGTCCAGGGCAAGGCCCGCAGATCTTCGGCGCCATCCATCAGCAGGTCGTAGAGACGAACGAAGGCGGGATAGTCGGCGATCATCTTGGCCGACACGATCTTGCGGCCCAGACGCTGCTGGAGGGCATTGAAGCTCGCCGCCGCGCCGCCATGCTCTTCTGCGCCCTGCGCCTCTCCCTTCACCAGCAATTCGCCGTCCACCGCGCCCTCCGCATCGAAGGCGTCGGCCACTTCCGGAAAGCTCCGCGTGATGTCGTCGCCCGCGCGGCTGTAGAGCCTGGTCTCGCCTGCGACACGAACGATCTGGACCCGAATGCCGTCCCATTTCCATTCGGCGGCATAATCGTCGAGCGAGACGCGCAAATCCTCCAGCGGATGGGCGAGCATGAAGGGCCGGAAGACCGGCACGTCGGCCAAAGTGGGCCGCTCGCCCTTGCCCTCCGCCCAGTCGAAGAGCCTATCGTAAGGCGGCGCGATCCCGTGCCAGACTTCCTCCACCGCATCGACGTCGAGCGCGAAGGCCTGGGCGAGAGCGAGCTTGGCGAGGCGGGCCGACACGCCGATGCGCAGGCCCCCGGTCGCGAGCTTCAAGAGCGCGAATCGCCCGCTGGCGTCGAGATGATCGAGCATCGCGGCGAGCGCGCCCGGCGCCTCGGCCCGGCCGAGCTTCATCAGCCGCTCGACGACCAAGGAGATGCGGAGCGTGCCGTCGTCGATGTCGTCGGGCTGATCGATCCGCTTGGGCCAGAGCAGCGACACGGTCTCGGCCATGTCGCCGACATAATCCCGGCTCATCGAAAGAAGCACGGGATCGACCCGTTCCTCGGCGATGGCGCGGATGACGGCAGGCTTCACGCCGGGAATGTCGATCTCTCCGGTCAGCGCGGCCAGCGCCCAACCCCGGTCCGGATCGGGCGTTTCCTTCAGATAATCGCCGATCAGCTTCACCTTCGCATTGCGCGAACGCGTGTAGACGAGGGCGTCGAGGAGCTTTGAAAAATCGCGCATCGGCAACGTAACGAGCGGAACGCTGCGCCGGGTTCCAACGGCAATGGAACAGGAGCAGCGGCGCCGGGTTACAGGATCATCACAATGGAGTGCGGATCATGTTGCGTGCGATCGGGTGCGTGGTTGTCGCCATCGTCGTCCTCGGCCTGTTGCTGGTCTTTGGTGTGCTGGACATCATCTTCTAGGCATTCGCGGTTTTCCGGACGTGATCGGCAAGCTGGGCGCTTGCCAGATTCTTCGCCTTTGCTTCGACTTCCACGTCGCACCAGACAAGGTGGCGCGCGACGAGATCGTTGACCGCCAGGTTCCACATCATGTCGCTATGGCCCCTGAGCTTGGCGGCCTTCAGGCCTTCCGCGCTCAACGCGAGAAAATCGGGCCGCTCCTCCGCCCCGACATGCGGTACCAGCACCTCTCTCGATACGGAGATATGGGCGGCCGGACGAACGCCGCGCCAGGACGCCTTGACCCCCTCGACCCGCGAGTCTTCGGGCTCGAGATATTCCCCTTGCGACCGGATCCAATGATGATGGAAATCGACGACGATGGCGACCTCCTCGGCGAGGCGGAGAAGATCGTCCAGTCCGAAGCTCATCTCGTCATTTTCGAGGGTGACGAGATCGCGCGCGGCCGCGGGAAGCTGGGAGAGGCCATGACGGATGCCCTCGACCCCCAGCGCCCCCGATCCGCCATGGATGTTCACATGGGCGCCCCAGGGATGCCAGCCGCCGCCATAGCCCAGCATCTCCATGATCGCGACATGGTCCATCAGGTCGGTAATCGCGTTGGCAAGGGCATCGGGACGGCTGGTGGCGAGGATCGTATGATGGCCGGGATGCATGGACAGGCGGATGCCGTTCGTGCGCGCATAATCCCCGGCCGCTTTGAGGCGCCCTTCGATAAGCGCCATCAAATCCCTGTCGTAGAATGGCGCGATGTCGGGATGGGAAAAGCCGGGGAAGATGCCGCTCAGGATCCGGAACATATGTTCGAGCGGCGGCAGCCCGGCGACGAAGCGGAGTTGGCCGTCGAGCGCGTCGAGATTGTGCGCCACGATGTCCGCCAGCCGGTCATAAGCGTCGGCGGGCGATTGGCGCTTCAGCCAGGAGATCGTCGTGGTCCGCATGTTCATGCGCTTTTCTTGGGCCGCATCGCCCGTCGGCGACTGAAAGGTGCAGCAGAAACCGATTCGCGCGTTGTCAGCCATGCCTTTCTCCTCGACCTGCAAGAACCCCGGACCGGGGGATCGGATGCCTCCCCTTGACAGAAGCGGAGCGGATCGGCAAAGGCTCACCCCGATTGGAGCGGCGGCGACGCCGCTTTTATTTTTCAAACCCTTTGAAGTGAGAAGAGGCTGCCATGGCCAAGCCAGCAACCGTCAAGATCAAGCTCGTCAGCTCGGCCGACACGGGCTTCTTCTACGTGACGAAGAAGAATCCGCGCAACATCACCGAGAAGATGACCTTCCGCAAATACGACCCAGTCGCGCGCAAGCATGTTGAATTCAAGGAAGCGAAGATCAAGTAAGCGGCTTCCCGCTCACCGCGATTCGCTTTGAACCCCGGCATTGCCGGGGTTCTGCATTTTGAGATCCGGCGAGTCGTCGAGCAGCGCTTCGACCGCCTTCACGAATTTCACCACCGAAATCGGCTTCGACACATAGCCTTCGGCACCCGCGTCGCGAATCCGCTCCTCGTCTCCCTTCGCCGCATAAGCGGTAACCGCCATGATCGGAATGGCTTTCAGGTCCGCGTCGGCCTTCAACTCCTCGATGATCGATAGGCCGCTGATATAGGGCATCTGGATATCCATGACGATGAGGTCGGGGCGGAATTCGCGCGCCCGTCCGACCGCGTCGCGCCCGTCGCGCACCGGCTCCGGCGCATAGTCATGCGCGCGCAGAAGGTCGCAAAAGAGCTTCAGATTAAGTTCGTTGTCCTCGACAACGAGGATTTTTTGTCCCACGCGACATGACCTCGTACAGGGAGTGCACTTTCTACGTTATGCCGACCATGGACGCCAGTAGTGAAGATTTCGCAACCGTTTATGCCCTGTCGGCGCTCGCCTGGATCCTGGCTGAGGACAGCCGCGCCCAGCGCCTGATCGCGCTGACCGGCCTGACGCCGGACGATCTGCGCCTGCGCCTGTCCAATCCCGCTGTCCTCGCGGCGGTGCTCGGCTTCCTCGAAGCGCATGAGCCCGACCTCATCGCCTGCGCCGCGGCGACGGGCGTCACGCCCGCCGATCTCGTCGCCGCACGGCGGAGCCTGGAGGGGTGAGCCGCCCGCTCCTCATTTCCGACTGCGACGAAGTGCTGCTCCACATGGTCGGCCATTTCGCCGACTGGCTGCGCGAGGATCACGGCCTCACCTTCTGCCTCGACACGCCCGGCTTCGTCGAGGCTGTGACCGATACCAACGGACGCCCCGTCCCCGCCGAAACGGTCTGGCCATTGCTCGACGGCTTCTTCGACGCGCAGATGCACCGGCAGAATGTCGTGCCCGGCGCCGCCGAAGCGCTCCAGGCGATCGGCGCGGTCGCGGACATCGTCATTCTCACCAATATCGGCGACCAATATCATGCGAACCGGGTCGAGCAGCTGGACCGCTTCGGCATCCGCCACCGCGTCCTCTGCAATCGCGGCGGCAAGGGACGGCCCGTGGCGGAGCTGATCGCGGACATGGCGCCGGGCCCCGTCGTGTTCGTGGACGACCTACCGGTCCATCACGAATCGGTCGCCAAACATGCGCCTGAAGTATGGCGGCTGCACATGATCGCCGAACCGCGCATTGCCACGCACGTGCCGCCCGCGCCGCATGCCCATGCGCGAATTGATTCTTGGGAAGAGGCGCTGCCCTGGATCCTGATGCGCCTCGAACGATTACCCATGTAATTAATCTTCTGGACAGCTTTGCCCCGGCACAATGACCCCGCATGTTCCGATCGTTTGAAGGGGAGATTTCAAATGGAAGCGCGTTACTTCCGCCATACAAAAATGACTTTGGCGGTAGCCATCAGTGTCGTGGCTTTCTCGCCAGCGCCCGCCGAACAAAAAGGACCAGCGATCCAATCCACTCCGCTTACCATGCCGCGCCGTCACCCAATGGCGGACGTGCTTTTGAATGGCAACGTCCCGTTGCGCTTCGTCGTCGACACCGCCGCGGGCGCAACGGTGGTGGACCGAAACATCGCGGAAAGCCTTGGCCTGATGTCCGGCGGCATGCGCCAGGAGGAAGTCCACGGCGCCAACGGCAGCGCCAGCCACAATTTGGTCAAGGTCAATCGCGTGACTTTGGCGGGGATGAGCCGTGAGAATGTCGATGCCGTCATTGTCGACATGGAGCGCGTTGCTCCCGGCGCCGATGGCATTATCGGCAATGACGTGCTCCGCCATTATGGCGTGCTGTTCGACATGCCGAACCAGAAACTTGTGCTGTCCAGCATGGAAGAGCCAGCGGCCACGGCGAAGGAATGCGCACCCAATGCGCGGCCGGGCCGCATGCCCGGCATGGCCGGATTCGCGCTTCTCGACGGAGAGCTGATCGGAGATGCCGGAAGCTCCGGCAAGGCGAGCGCGACGATGATTGTGGATACGGGTGCCGCACAGACGGTTCTCAACTGGCATGCGGCCCGTGCTCTCGGCCTGACGCCCCAAGATCCCCGGGTCCGCAAGCGCGAGAATGGCACCCGTGGCCTAGCGGCGGGCGCAGCAGGCATCGAAACCTATCTCTACACTTTGGGCGGAATGAGATTGCCGGGCTGGACCGTGCCGCCGTTAGAGGTGCGAATCGCCGACCTGCCGGTTTTCAAGGCCACGCAGCTCGACGCGGAACCCGCAATTATCCTGGGCGCGGATGTCTTGAAACAAAGAGCCTTTACGATCAGCCGGGGCGCGGGAAGAACCTGCTTCTTGGCTGCATGATCCGGGACTGGCTTGACCCCAGGGCGCCTTGGGTGCTTACGAGTCAAGCCATGACCAGCATCTCATCCCGCCTCGCCGACCTCGGCATTGTCCTTCCCGAAGCCGCCGCGCCCGTCGCGGCTTATGTTCCCGCCGTCGAAGCGGGCGGGCTTCTCCACATTTCAGGGCAGCTGCCGTTCGACGACGGCCAGTTGATGACCGGGCGCCTGGGCGAGGATCGCGACGTGGATTTCGGCCAGAAGGCGGCGATGCGTTGCGGCGTGATGCTGCTCGCGCAAATGCAGAAGGCGCTTGGCTCGCTCGACCGGGTGGAGCGGATCGTGAAGCTCGGCGTGTTCGTCAGCAGCGCGGGCCATTTCACCGATCAGCCCAAGGTCGCCAACGGCGCTTCGGAGCTGATGGAAAGGGTGTTCGGCGAGGCTGGCCGCCATGCGCGCAGCGCTGTCGGCGTGCCCGTCCTGCCATTGGGTGCCGCCGTCGAGATCGATGCGATCGTCGCGATCCGCCAGGACTAAGGCGCTCGGGCGGCATCCCTTTGCCCATCGCGGGCTGCACGGGGAAGGCCGCATCGAGAATAGCCGCGCGGCGTTCCTGGCCGCCATCGCGGCAGGACATGGGATCGAGCTCGACGTCCAGCTCAGCGGCGATGACGCGGCCATGGTGTTCCACGATGCGCGGCTGGACCGTTTGACGGATGACAAAGGCGCGTTGCTGGACCGCGATGCCGCCACCCTGGCCGCAGTCAGGATCAAGGGCACGGACGAAGGCATCCCGACACTTGCCGAAATCCTCGCTTTGATCGGGGGGCAAGTCCCCGTCCTCATTGAAATAAAGGCGCCGCGCCGCACGATTGGGCCGCTTTGCCGTGCCGTGGCTGGCGCATTGGACACATATCCGGGCAAGGCGGGAATCATGTCGTTCAACCCCGGGGTCGCCCGCTGGTTCGCGCGGGAACGGCCGGAGACGCTCCGCGGTCTCGTCGTCACGGAAGAGCATAAGCAAGGGCTGCGCGGCCGGATCGAAAGGACGCTGTCGCTGGCCTGGGCCAAGCCCGACTTTCTCGCCTATGACATACGCGACCTCCCCTCGCGTTTCGCGGCGGCGGCGCGGCGGTGCGGGCTTCCGGTCTTCACATGGACGGTGCGCAGCCCGGCGGCGCTGGAGATTGCGGCGGCGCACGCCGACCAGATCATCTACGAACTGCCTGTCCGGCCATGAATGAAAAGAGCATCGTCGCACGGATCGCGAATGGCGTTTCCACCCTCGATCCCGCCCAATGGGACGCGGTCGCGGGCGCGGACAATCCTTTCCTCAGCCACGCCTTCCTGTCGGCACTGGAAGAATCGGGCAGTGTCGGCGCGCGGACGGGCTGGCAGCCGGCGCCGATTGTCATCGATGGTCCGGACAGGCGCATCGCGGCCGCCTTGCCCGCTTACGCCAAGAGCCACAGCCAGGGCGAATATGTCTTCGATCACGCCTGGGCCGACGCCTATGAGCGGGCGGGCGGCGATTATTATCCCAAGCTGCAGATCGCGGTGCCGTTCACGCCGGTTCCGGGCCGGCGATTGCTGACGCAGAATCCCGCGCTGATCCCGGCCCTTATCGCCGGGGCCGAATCCTTGGCGAAGGGCAGCGGCCTTTCCTCCGTCCACGCCACCTTCATCGACGAAGGGGAGGTTGCGGCGTTCGAGGCGGCGGGCTGGCTGATCCGCGTCGACCGGCAATTTCATTGGCACAATGACGGCTTTGGCGATTTCGACGATTTCCTCGCCACTCTCGCTTCTCGCAAGCGCAAGGCAATTCGCAAAGAACGGGCGGCGGCGCTTGAGGGCCTCACCGTCCGCCAGGCTGGCGGCGCGGAGATCACAGAGGCCGATTGGGACGCCTTCTGGGCCTTTTATCAGGACACCGGCGCGCGGAAGTGGGGAAGGCCCTATCTCACCCGCACTTTCTTCTCGCAGATCGGCGCCAGCATGGCCGATCGGCTGCTCCTCGTCTTCGCCGAACGGGATGGCAGGCCCATTGCGGGCGCGCTCAACTTCATCGGCGGCGACACGCTGTACGGGCGCTATTGGGGCGCGACCGAGGAGGTGCAGCACCTCCATTTCGAAATCTGTTATTATCAGGCGATCGATTTCGCCATCGCCCAGGGGCTGTCACGGGTCGAGGCGGGCGCGCAAGGCGCGCATAAATTGGCGCGAGGCTATCGGCCGGTGCCGACATGGTCGGCCCATTATATCGCCGATCCGGGCTTTCGCGACGCCGTCGCGCGCTATCTCGAGGAGGAAAGGCGCGCCGTCGCCGACGACATAGCCGATCTGACCGAAATGACGCCGTTCAAGCGCGGATAGAAGGATCAGGCCGCAACCAGGCCCTGCATCGCCGCCGCGGCCAGCCAGCTGCGCGCGCGGCGCTGCGCCTCGGCGATTTCCCGCGCCGTCATCGTGTCGGCGATGTCGGCCCGGCAATATTTGGCTTCCTCGACGCCGTTGAGCGCGGCGAGATTGAACCATTTATGCGCTTCGACCGGATCGGCCGCCAGCGCCGCGCCGCCATTGGCATAAGCGAGGCCGAGGTCGAACAAGGCTTCCGCCTCGCCCCGCGCCGCCGCCTGCAACTGGCTTTCGATCACGAAAGCCTTGTGATTCTGAATGCCGCTCATCGTCCTGTCCCCTGCTGTTAAGAGCAGGATCGCCGAATGAGTGGAAAGAAATGGTTAACGACGCCGGTTACGCCTTGCCGGCAGGCAGAACGGGCAGATTGTCGATAAGGCGGGTGGCACCCATGCGTGCCGCGGCGAGGAGGCGGGCGGGCCGGTCCAAAGCGGCGAGCGGGACGAGCGTGTCCGCGTCGCGCAATTCGACATAATCCACGGACGCGAAACCGGCATCGGCGAGGGCCGCGCGCGCCGCCGCGAGAACGGCGTCCACCTCTTCCCCCGCTTGAAGAGCGGCGGCGGCGCGGCCAAGGGCGCGGGGCAGAGCGCGGGCGGCGACCCGCTCCTCCGGCGACAGATAGGCGTTTCGCGAGGAGAGGGCGAGGCCGTCCGCATCGCGCTGGGTCGGCACCCCGGCAATCTCCACGGCCAGGTCGAGATCGGCGGCCATGCGGCGAATGACGGCGAGCTGCTGATAATCCTTTTCGCCGAACAGGGCGAAATCGGGCTGCACCTGGTTGAGCAATTTGGCGACGACGGTCGCGACGCCGTCGAAATGTCCGGGCCGGCTCGCCCCGCACAGCCCTTCGCTGACGCCGCTGACGGTGATCCTGGTCGCCATCTCCGGCCCGCCCGGATACATGACCTCGACGCTCGGCGCCCATAGAAGGGTGCAGCCATTCTCTTCCAGCAGCGCGGCATCCCTCGCTTCCTGGCGCGGATAGCGGCTGAAATCCTCATTGGGACCGAATTGGGTCGGATTGACGAAGACGGAGGCGATCACGAAGCGCGCCCGCCGCCGCGCTTCCGCGATCAAGGCCATGTGCCCAGCATGAAGCGCGCCCATGGTCGGCACGAAAGCGATCTTGCCGCCTTCGGTACGAAGAGCGCCAAGCGCGGCGCGCAGGGCGGGGAGGTCACGGAGTGTTTGCACGGATTCCAGGCCTTCGGTAAGTGAGTTCGGGCGGGATATGGGGCGCGTCTTGCGTGCCGCCACCCCCAAGATCAAGAGGACGTTTCGAGGATCCATGGCAGACGCGCCGCACATCATCGTTTTCGCCAATGAAAAAGGCGGCACCGGCAAGTCGACCACGGCGGTGCACAGCGCGGTCGCGCTCGCCGCGGCCGGGCGGCGGGTGGCGGCGCTCGATCTCGACACCCGGCAGCGCACGCTGGGCCGCTATCTCGACAATCGCGCCAGGACGATCGCGCGCACCGGCGTGCCGCTTCCGATGCCGCGTCACGAGACGTTCGATCCGGCGAAGAGCGACGATTTCGACGGCCAGCTCGCCCGGCTGGCCGAGGATGCGGATGTGATCGTCATCGACACGCCGGGCCGCGACGATCCCTATGCCCGCGCCGCGATGCTGAAGGCGGACACGCTCGTCACCCCGATCAACGACAGCTTCGTCGATCTCGACCTGATCGGCGAGGTCGATGCCGAAACCTACAAGGTGAAGCGCCCATCCTTCTATGCCGAACTCGTCTGGAACAGCCGGACGCAGCGGGCGAAGGTCACCGGCAACAGCGTGGACTGGGTCGTCCTCAGAAACCGCATGCAGCATATCGAGGCGAAGAATATGCGCCGCGTCGGCAAGGCGCTGGACGAGCTCTCCCGCCGCGTCGGCTTCCGCGTCATTCCGGGCCTTGGCGAGCGCGTCATCTATCGCGAACTGTTTCCCAAGGGCATCACCCTGCTCGACCTCGCCCAGATCGGCGAGGTCGGCATCGCCCATATCGCGGCACGGCAGGAATTGCGCGAGATGATCGCGGGCTTTGGCCTGCCGGAGGCGGACGAGGCGCCCGCCCGCGCCCGCGCCGCGGGCTAAGCCGTGCCGCCGGTCCTCATCCTGCTCCTCCTTGGCCTCGGCGGCTGGGCCTGGTGGACCGGGCGGCTGAAGGGCGTCACCTATGAAGACGCCATCGCGGCGGTTCTCTTCCTCCTCGGCCTCCGGCTGCTGACGACCGGCCGGGTGCTGACCGGCGCGCTGCTGATGGGCGGCGCGATCCTGTGGGCCGCATATCGCCGCCGCCAATTGGAGGGGGCCGCCATGGCCGTGCCGGTCGCCCGCGCCATTCTGGGCGTCGGCGAAACCGCGACCCTTGCGGAGGTTCGCGCCGCTTATGCCGAGCGGCTGGCCGAAGCGGGGGAGGACGACGAACAGGTCGCGCGCCTCGATCGCGCGCGCGACACGATCGTCGCCGAAATGAACAAGCGGACGCCTCGCGCGTCTTGATGCCGCCTTTCCTCATCATGGAGCCGTTATGACCCATCGCTTTCACCCGACCTCGCTGCGCGAATATGACATTCGCGGGATCGTGGGAGAAACGCTGGGCGAGGCAGACGCCTATGCGATCGGGCGCGGCTTCTCGACGTTGGTCCGGCGCGGCGGCGGCACCCGGGTCGCGACCGGCTATGACGGCCGCGAAAGCTCGCCGGTGCTGGAAAAGGCGCTGGTGAAGGGCCTGACCGAAGGCGGCGTGTCGGTCGTCCGCGTCGGCCTCGGTCCCACGCCGATGCTTTATTATGCCGAGGCCGTACTCGAAGTTGACGGCGGCATCATGATCACCGGCAGCCACAATCCGGCCAATTATAACGGCTTCAAGATGGTTCTGTTCGGCCGCCCCTTCTTCGGCGCCGACATTCAGGGCCTGGGCACAATGGCCGAGAACGGGGATTGGGATGCGGCGGAAACGCCGGGCGACGTCGCCGATCACGACATTGTCGACCGCTATGTCGACCGGCTGCTCGAAGGCTTCGACGGGGGGGCGTTCCGCATCGGCTGGGACGCGGGCAATGGCGCGGCGGGGCCGGTGGTCGAGAAGCTGACCGCGAAGCTGCCGGGCGAGCATCATTTGCTCTATACCGATGTCGACAGCCGTTTTCCCAACCATCATCCCGATCCGACCGAGGAAAAGAATCTCGCCGATCTGAAGGTGCTGGTCGCCGAAAAAAGCCTCGATTTCGGCCTCGCCTTCGACGGCGACGGCGACCGGATCGGCGCGGTGGACGGCGAAGGGCGGGTGGTGTGGGGCGACCAGCTCCTGTCCATCCTCGCCGAACCGGTGATCGCCGACGTGCCCGGCTGCACGATCATCGCCGACGTGAAGGCGAGCCAGGCGCTCTACGACCGGGTCGCCGAACTGGGCGGCCATCCGCTCATGTGGAAGACCGGCCACAGCCTCATCAAGTCGAAGATGAAGGAAACCGGCGCCCCGCTTGCGGGGGAGATGAGCGGCCACATCTTCTTCGCCCACGATTATTACGGCTATGACGACGCGCTCTACGCCGCCGTCCGCCTGATCCGCGCGGTGAGCCGCATCGGCAAGTCGCTGACCCAATTGCGCTCCGACATGCCCGCCATGGTCAACACGCCCGAAATGCGCTTCCAGGTCGACGATAGCCGCAAATTCCCGGTCGTCCGCGAAGTGCTCGACCGCCTCGCGGCATCGGGCGCGGAAGTGAACGACACGGACGGCGCCCGCGTCAACACGGCCGACGGCTGGTGGCTGCTCCGTGCATCGAACACGCAGGATGTGCTCGTCGCCCGTGCCGAGGCCAGGGATCAGGCCGGGCTCGACCGCCTCATGGCCCAAATCGACGAGCAGCTCGCTTTGTCAGGGCTGGAGCGCGGGCCGCAGGCGGGTCACTAATGAACCAAAGCAAAGGGCACAATTCCTTATCGACAAAGATGCTCCTAACAGGTGCAGTAGGCTTTTATGAGGCAGCCTCAGCTTTACTTAAGAATGATGACATGTTCCATTGGCCAGCCTTCTTTGTAAACTTGTCCTATTCTTTTGAATTATCTTTGAAAAGCATGCTGGTGTACAGAGAAGTGGTCACCTACAATGATTTAAAAAAAATTGGCCACGATTTAAGTAAATCTTTAAGTATGGCCATATCCTTTGGCTACAAACTGCCAGACCCTAATATATCAGACTTGATAAGCATCTTATCTCCTCTTCATATGAGGAATGAGCTGAGATATATGAGGGGCGGCGTTGTTGAGATTCCCGATGCAGAACAAGCTCGGCAATTGGCTTGGCTTCATATTCAAGCAATTGGTGATCAAATCCCTATTAATGACCTGCCTTAATCGTCCTCATCCTCATAGCCGACGAGATTGAGCTCGCGCGCCTTGATCTGGTGCATGGCGCACCAGTGAATCAGCGCTTCCTCGCGGCCATGCGTCACCCACACTTCCTTCGGCGCGATTTCGCGCAGGGTGGCGGTGAGCTCGTCCCAGTCGGCGTGGTCGGAGATGATGAGGGGCAATTCGACGTTCCTCTGCCGGGCGCGCTGGCGGACGCGCATCCAGCCCGATGCCATGGCGGTGATCGGATCGGGCAGGCGCCGCGACCAGCGGTCGTTCAGGGCGCCGGGCGGGCAGAGGACGATCCGGCCCTTCAATTCCTCCTTCGCTATGCCGGTCGCGGGACGGATGTCGCCAAGTTCCACGCCTTGTTCCTGGTAAAGCTCGCACAGCCGCTGGAGCGCGCCGTGAATATAGATGGGATCGTGATGCCCCCGCCGCCTGAGTTCCATGATCACGCGCTGCGCCTTGCCGAGCGCATAGGCGCCGACCAGCACGCAGCGATCGGGATTGGCATGGAGCCGCTCTAAAAGCCGGTCCATCTCGCTCCCCGTATCCGGGTGGCGGAAGACGGGGAGGCCGAACGTCGCCTCGGTAATGAAGATGTCGCAGGGCACCGGCTCGAACGGCGCGCAGGTGGGATCGGGGCGGCGCTTGTAATCGCCGGAGACGACCACCCTTTCGCCCCGATGGTCGAGGATGATCTGCGCGGAGCCGAGGACGTGGCCCGCAGGCACGAAGCTCACGTCGACCTCGCTCATGCGGATTACGTCGCCATAGCCCACCGGCGATCCGTTCTGCGGCCCATAACGGCATTCCATGATGGCGAGCGTCTCCGGCGTCGCCCACACCTGACCATGCCCGCCGCGCGCATGATCGGCATGGCCGTGGGTGACGATCGCCCGCGCCTTGGGCTGGGACGGGTCCACCCAGGCGTCGGCGGGCTTCACATAAATGCCTTCGGGAAAAGGCTCTATCCAGGAACCGAGACGGGCCATCGGGAGCTATAATAAGCGAAGGGCGCTTCAGGCTCCATGCCGCGTGCGCGAAGACAAGGAGAGACACGATGGATTCAGGTGGTTTCAGTTGGAGCCTCATCACGATTCTCGGCCCGATCCTGTTGGCAGCCGTCCTCCTGTGGGCCATTGTCCGCAATCGCAAGGCGAGCCGCCGCGACATCGAGCGGACCGAGCAGGCGACACGCGATTTGTACAAGGCGGAAGATGCCAAGCTGGACGACGAGAAAATCTAAATGGCTTTGAAAGGCGGGGAGGCCCTGCCCCCTGCCATCGCCGCCTGGTTCGCCGACAAGGGCTGGGCGCCCCGGCGGCATCAGATGGAGATGCTGGAGGCCGCACGCGCCGGCCGCAACGCTCTGCTGGTCGCGCCGACGGGCGCGGGCAAGACGCTGGCGGGTTTCCTGCCGACCCTCGTCGAACTTACCGAGGCGGAAAATTTCCAGGGTCTCCACACCCTCTACGTCTCGCCGTTGAAGGCGCTCGCGGTCGACGTGCGGCGCAATTTGCTGACGCCGATCGAGGAGATGGGCCTTCCCGTGACCGTCGAGGCCCGCACCGGCGACACGCCCTCGGACCGCAAGGCGCGGCAACGGGTGAAGCCGCCGCATATCCTGCTCACTACGCCGGAATCGCTTTCGCTGCTCCTGAGCCACGAGGACAGCGCGATCCTCTTCGGCAACCTGCGTACCATGGTCGTCGACGAGGTCCACGCCTTCGCATCCGGCAAGCGCGGCGACCTCCTCTCGCTCGCCATGGCGCGGCTGCAAAAGCTCTCGCCCCGCCTCCGCCGCGTCGCTTTGTCCGCGACCGTGGCCGATCCCGAAGCCTATCAGGGCTGGCTCGCCCCCGATGCCGATATCGAGACGGTCGACGTGGTGCGGGGAGAACCCGGCGCGAAGGCCGACATCCGGATCATGCTGCCGGCGGACGAGCGCATCCCTTGGTCCGGCCACTCCGGGCGCTGGGCGTCGGCGCAGGTCATGAAAGAGATTGAGGCGCACCGCACCAGCCTCGTCTTCTGCAACACGCGCAGCCTAGCCGAGCTCATCTTCCAGGATCTCTGGGCGGTGAACGAGCAGACCCTGCCGATCGGCGTCCACCATGGATCGCTGTCCGTCGAGGCGCGGCGGAAGGTGGAGAATGCGGTGGCGGACGGGCGGCTGCGCGCACTCGTCTGCACGGCGAGCCTCGATCTCGGCGTCGACTGGGGCGACGTCGATCTCGTCATCCAGATGGGCGCGCCCAAGGGCTCCTCGCGCCTAACGCAAAGGATCGGCCGGTCCAATCACCGGATGGACGAGCCGTCCGAAGCGATCCTCGTCCCCGGCAACCGCTTCGAATATCTGGAGGCGCGGGCAGCCTTGGACGCCATTGACGGCGGCGAGCTCGATCCCGAAATCTTCCGGCCAGGCGCGCTCGACGTGCTTGCCCAGCACATCATGGGCCTCGCCTGCGCCGCGCCGTTCGATGAGGCGGAGATGCTGACCGAAGTGCGGTCCGCCGCGCCTTATGCGGGCCTCACCGCCGGCCTGTTCGGCCAGGTGCTCGCTTATATCGAGAGCGGCGGCTATGCCCTGCGCGCCTATGACAAGTTCAAGCGGCTGACGAGGGGGCCGGACGGGCTCTGGCGCGTCTCCCATCCCCGCTTCATCCAGCAGCATCGGATGAATGCCGGTATCATCGTCGACGCGCCCCTGCTCGACGTGAAATTCAGGAACGGGCGCAAGCTCGGCACGGTGGAGGATTATTTCGCGTCCACCCTGAGCCCCGGCGACACCTTTTTCTTTTCCGGCCTGGTGCTGGAGGTGGAAAAGATCGACGGCACCGACCTTTTCGTTCGGGCGACCGCCAAATCGGCGCGCATCCCAACTTATG
This sequence comes from Sphingosinicella flava, assembly GCF_016025255.1. Taxonomy (NCBI): domain Bacteria; kingdom Pseudomonadati; phylum Pseudomonadota; class Alphaproteobacteria; order Sphingomonadales; family Sphingomicrobiaceae; genus Allosphingosinicella; species Allosphingosinicella flava. Next base: position 1,876,846 of record NZ_CP065592.1, on the reverse strand, counting down.
TCGGCGCGCGCATGGCGATGACCACCAACCTCGCCGACCGCGTCCGCCACTTCCTCCACGACCGCGCTCAATGGCCGCGTTTTCCGGACGATGTGCGGGACTGGCTGCATGCCCAGGAACGCCGCTCGACCCTCCCGGCACCCGACCAATTGCTCGTCGAGACGTTCCCGCACGAGGGGCGGCATTATATGGTCATCTACAGCTTCGAAGGCTGGAACGCGCACCAGTCGCTCGGCATGCTGATCACCCGGCGGATGGAAACGATGGGGCTGAAGCCGCTGGGTTTCGTGTCCAACGATTATGCGCTCGCCTGCTACGGCCTGGAGCCGATCGCCGACCCCGCCGCCCTCCTGTCATCCGATATCCTGGAGCATGAATTTGTCGATTGGGTTCAGGGATCGAACCTCTTGAAGCGTGCCTTCCGCGAGGTCGCGGTGATCGGCGGGCTCGTCGAGCGGCATCATCCCGGCAAGAAGAAATCGGGCAAGCAGGTCACCTTCTCGACCGATCTCATCTACGACGTTCTCCGCCGTTACGAGCCGGACCATCTCCTCCTCCGCGCCGCCTGGGAAGACGCCAAGCAGCGCATGACCGATGTCGGCCGCCTCGCCCGCCTGCTCGATCGGGCCGCCGATACGATGCTGCATGTGGAGCTGGAACGGGTCTCGCCGATGGCCGTCCCCGTCCTCGTCATCGTCGGCCGGGAGCGCACCGCCACCGGAACGGTGGACGATGCGCTCCTCATCGAAGCCGAGAGCCTCGCCGCCGAGGCGATGCGGCTGGATTAGTCGCCGATCGCCGCGAGGATTTCCGCGTCGGTAATATTGGGATTGGTGAGCGGATTGGTGCCGTTCACCTGCCCATACCAATCGCGAACCGGCGCGGGCTTGGCGGGGGCGAAGCGCACCCAATCCACTTCCAGCGTCATGTCGACCGGCAGCTCCTTCGAAACCTGGCGGTTCGTCACCGCTGCATTTTCCGGTCCCGGCTTGGTATCCGGACTGGTCGTGTAGGCGATGAGCCCGACCTGCATGAAGGGCGATCCTTCCATGCGGTAGAAGCGGTCGCGCACCACCCAAGGGCTTTTGTCGTCGGGACGGACGAGGGCGAAGATCGCCATGCCGACGCGGACGAGGCGCAGTTCGACCCAGCCGCTTTGATAGGGGCGCAATTTTAGCGACGAATAGCTGTTATAGGTGCCCTTCGTCTCCGTCATCGTCTTGCCGGCTTCGAAGCCGACGCCGGTGGTGATGAAGTGCCAATTTTCGCGATTGGGCTGCCAGGTCGCTTCGGTGAGGCCGTTTGGCACGCGCGCCATCAGGCCTCCCAGGGACCAGGTGCCCGCCGGAATGTCGCCATTGGCCCCTTTTGCCCGGACCCGGGCGCGGACGTCGAAATCGCCCTGCAGAATCTTGTAGAGGAAAGGGGCGTTGAGATCACGCACCCACGCCGAATCATAAGGTTCAAGGTGCAGGGCACCCTGGGTCGTCTTGCCGACGTCCATGGCCTTGATCTTGTTCGGCCAGCCATTTTCGGCATGAAAGATCTTCCAGTCCGGCGACAGGCTATCGCCGTCAAATTCGTCGTTGAGCGCGGCCGACGGCGGCGCCGCGCCGGGCGGCGGCTGCATCCGCATCTGCGCCGCGGCAGGTTGTGCCGCCAGCATCGCCAAGGTCAAAAGCCCGCCTATGCGGCGGAAATTACGCATGAAAGTCATATATTAAACCCTCCCCGGTTTTGAAGTCCCGCTCTCTGCCCCAAGCCTTGGGCCGAAGCAAGGGAGCCTCCTTGAAAGCCCGACCTTTGCGCCTAGATGAACAGCGCCGGAAACGCTGGCTTTCAGGTTTCCGGACAGGCGGCGTCCGCACGGAGCCGCTTCACAGCATTTGTTGCTCAATGGAGGACATGATCATGCGTAGCCAATTCGATTTGACCCCGTTCCGCCGCTCCACCGTCGGCTTCGACCGGTTGTTCGATTTTCTCGAAACAGCCGGGCGCGGCGAGCAGGGCGACAATTATCCGCCCTTCGATATCGAGAAACTGGGCGACGACAGTTATCGCATCACGCTGGCCGTCGCGGGCTTCAAAGCTGGCGAGATCGATGTGACCGCGCGGCAGAATCTGCTGATTGTGACCGGTCGCAAGGGCGACATGCGCAAAGAAGGTAATTTCCTGCATATGGGCATTGCCACGCGCGCCTTCGAACGCCGCTTCGAACTCGCCGATTTCGTGCGGGTCGAGCGTGCCGATCTGGCCGACGGCCTGCTTTCGATCGAACTGGTCCGCGAGATTCCGGAGGCGATGAAGCCCCGCAAGATCGCGATCAACGGCGGCGAAAACACGCTGATCGAGGCCGATGATCGGGCGCGGCAGACCGAAGACGCCTGATTGAATATGCGCGGCCCGGCATTTTTCGGGCCGCGCAATCTTTTCGTTCAGCCGCCGTTATGTGTTTTAGCGCAAAAAGTGCGTGAAATTCGGATGATAGGCGCTTATCGGCGCAGCGCGCTTTAGCGGCGCCGGATCATCGCAGTAATTTGAAAGCAAGACCGCTCAGGCGGCAGGGGAATGACGTGACGACGCGTGGTTTGAAGAAGACGCTCAGCAATCCGTTCGCGCTGGTGGCGCAGGGCTTCGCCATGGGCTCGCTTCTCGTCTGGGTGACGATCCCCGCCGACGCGCAAGCCCAAGACCTTGCACGAACAACGGAAATCGCGGCCCCGCCGACGCGTTGATCGCCCTTGCGCCCGCCGTCCGTGCAGCTATAGCCGGACCATGGTTCCCTTTTCGTTCGTCGGTCACATCCTCATGGCGTTGCCCGATGGCGCGCTGTTCTGGCCGGATCGTGGGGCGCTCCTCGTCGCGGATTTGCATCTTGAAAAGGCGAGCTGGTTCGCCCGGATCGGGCAGATGCTGCCGCCTTACGATTCGATCGCGACGCTGACCGATCTGACCGCGATCGTGCATCGCACCGGCGCCCGCGAAATCTGGTGCCTGGGCGACAGCTTCCATGACAAATATGGCTGCGACCGGCTTCCCCTCCGCGCGCGGGAGCTGCTGACGGCGCTGACCGCGTCCACGCGCTGGACGTGGATCACCGGCAATCACGATCCGGGTTTTGCCGACCATTGCGGCGGCGCCATCGTGGAGGAGGCGGAAGTGGACGGCCTGCTGCTGCGGCACGAGGCGCAGCCGGGCGAGACGCGGCCGGAACTGTCCGGCCATTTTCATCCCAAATTGCGCATATCGCTGAAAGGGCGGCAAGTCGCGCGGCGTTGCTTCGTCGTGACCGAGCGCAAGCTCATCCTGCCCGCTTTCGGATCGCTGACCGGCGGGCTCGATCCCGCGCATCCCGAAATCGTCCGGGCGGTCGGCGGCCGCGCCGAGGCCTTGGTGCCGCTCGCCGACCGGCTGCTGCGCTTTCCCGTCGCGGCTTAGACCAGCCGGGCCGGGATCAGTCCGCGCAACGCGTTGCCGATCAGGAAGCCATTGGCCAGATCCTCCGGACGAAGGTCGGCCTCCACCGCTTCTCCCTCCTCGATCAGCCGCTGGCGAAGAATGCCGGGCAGCAGGCCGCGGGATAAAGGGGGAGTCAAAAGCGCCCCGTCGCGGTCGACGAACAGGGTCGTGAAGCTGCCTTCGGTCAGGAAATCGTCCGGATCGACGAACAGGACTTCGAAGGCTCCGCTCTTCGATCGAGTATCGTCGTAAAAGGCGCGATCGCTGGTTTTGTGGCGCAGCCGGAAATCGTCGGCCGGCACCGGCAAGGGCGCAATCGCGACGCGCGCCTCGGCCGGCGTGTCGGGTACCGGTCCGCCTTCGACGGCGATGATGCCCGAACGGGACAGCATCAATCGGATGCGATGCGGCTCGGTAAGCCGGAAGGTCGCCGCCTGCAATTCATTGCGCGCCGCGTGCCGGTCGAAGCTGAACCCCAAGGCGGTGGCGCTCGCCTTCAGCCGGGCCAGATGCCGTTCGGTATCGATCACGCCCGCCTCGGGGTCGAAGCGGATCGTCTCGATCAGGTCGAAGTCAGTCATCGCCCACGCTTACAAACGCCCCTTTGGCCAGGCATTCGCGCCATTCGTCGCCGGCGCGGCTGTCCGCCACGATCCCCGAACCGAGACCAAGGGAAGACATGCGGCTCCCGGCCGTGAGGGTCAAGGTCCGGATCGCGACGTTGAACGATGCCCGGCCGTCGGGGGCGGCCCAGCCGATTGATCCGGTATAGACGCCGCGCGGCTCCCGTTCCTGCTCCGCGATGATTTCCATCGCCCGAATCTTGGGCGCGCCGGTGATCGATCCGCAGGGAAAGATCGCCTCGACGATGTCGAATGCACCGATGCCGTCCTTTGCCGCCGCGGTGACGGTCGACGTCATTTGATGGACGGTCGGATAGGTTTCGACGGTGAAGAGATCGGGCACCTTCACGCTGCCCGGCCGGGATATCCGGCTCAAGTCGTTGCGGAGAAGATCGACGATCATCAGATTTTCGGCGCGCTGCTTTTCATCGCTCCTCAGCATCCGCATCGCTTCTGCATCCGACAAAGGGTCGGCATGGCGCCGCGCCGTTCCCTTCATCGGCCGCGCCGTCACTTGGCCATCCTCCAGCGTGAAGAAAAGTTCGGGCGAGAAAGACAGGAGCCAATGGCTGCCAATATGCACGATCCCGCCATGACCCGCGCGGGCACGGCCCCGGATCGCGGCATAAAGAGCAAGCGGATCGCCCTCTAACGGAACATCGGCCTGAAACGTGTAATTGGCCTGATAGATGTCGCCCGCCAGGATATGTTCCTGGATGCGGTGGACGCCTTCCCCATAGAGGCCGGGTTCGATGCGCGGCCGGGGCGCTCCGGCGCGGGCGGAAGCGGCGGGAAGGATGTCTTCGGCCCTGACGGCGCGCGGCGCATCGAAGAGCCCGAACCACAATAAAGGCGGCGCATCCTCTGGCGGCGGCGCGGCAAGCCGGGCCAAACGCGGCTCCAGCGCGTAACCGGCCTCATAGGACAGGAAACCGGCGGCATGATGGCCCGCGGCCTGGGCATCCCGCAGCCGGTCAAGACAGCCGCGCACCGCCCCCGGATCGCGCGTCTCGATAATCGCGAACGGATCCGCATATAACAGGGCCGGGCCACCCCCTGCGCGGGCATCGTCGAACAGGAGGAAGGGCCGGGCGGGATCGATCATCGCCCACCGTCTTGCCATTGTCCGGCAAGCCCGTCATGCCCCTTCAGTAAGGCAGGACGCTGCCAGTGAAGGAGAATGCCTGTGGTTTCGAGTGTCTTCGATCTGTTCAAGATCGGAGTGGGACCGTCCAGTTCGCACACGATGGGACCGATGAAGGCCGCGGCCCGCTTCGCCGGCTCGTTGCGCGAAGCGAATCTCCTCGCCCGGACCGCGCGGGTAGAAACGCGTCTTTACGGATCGCTGGCACTGACCGGCAAAGGCCATGCGACCGATCGCGCCATCCTGATCGGCCTCACCGGCATGGAACCCGACAGCCTGTGCCCGGACGAGGGCGAACGCATCGTGCATGCCGTTCGAGGGAGTGGATCGCTGGCGCTGGGCGGCACGCAGCCTCTCGATTTCGATGAAGCACACGACCTCCTGTTCCTGCAGAAGGAGCGCCTTCCCCATCATTCCAACGGCATGCGCTTTGCCGCGTTCGACGCGGCAGGCGCCGAATTGGCGAGCGCCATCTATTATTCGATCGGCGGCGGCGCGATCGTCGGAGAATCGGATATCGCCCGCAATGCGCCGCCCGAAGGCGGATGGGACTTGCCGTTCGATTATCATTCCAGCGCGGAATTGCTCGCCATCGCCGAGCGCGAGGGTCTCAGCATCGCCGCCATTGCGATGGCGAACGAACGGGCGGCGCTGGACAAGGATGAAATCGGCGCGCGGCTCGACGCCATCGCCGATGCCATGGCCGCCTGCATCGACCGCGGCATGCGCGGCGAGGGCATCCTGCCCGGGGGCCTGCAGGTCAAGCGCCGCGCGCCCGGCCTCCACCGCCTCCTCACCGACAAGGCCGAACGCGCCCTGTCCGATCCGTTGACCGTCCTTGATTGGGTGAACCTCTGGGCCTTGGCGGTGAATGAGGAGAATGCGGCGGGCGGCCGCGTCGTCACCGCGCCGACCAATGGCGCGGCGGGAATCGTGCCGGCCGTGCTGCGTTATTATCAGCGCTTCACGCCCGGCGCGTCGCGAGAGGGCGTCCACGTCTTCCTGCTGACCGCTGCCGCCATCGGTTCCCTGTTCAAGGAAAATGCCTCTATCTCCGGCGCCGAAGTCGGCTGCCAGGGCGAGGTCGGCGTCGCCTGTTCGATGGCCGCCGCGGGCCTGACCGCCGCCCTCGGCGGCACGCCGCAGCAGATCGAAAATGCCGCCGAAATCGGCATGGAGCATAATCTCGGCCTCACCTGCGATCCCGTCGGCGGCCTCGTCCAGGTGCCCTGCATCGAAAGGAATGCGGTGGGCGCGGTAAAGGCGCTCGAAGCCTCCCGTCTCGCCTTGATCGGCGACGGCACGCACCGCGTCAGCCTCGACCAGGTGATCGAGACGATGCGCAAGACCGGCCTCGACATGAACGAGCGTTATAAGGAAACCTCCTTGGGCGGTCTTGCGGTCAATGTGGTGGAGTGCTGATCCGCCGCGCTTGCATCCGCCGCCGGGCCGGGCCATCTCGACCGGCATGACCGATGCCCCCTTGAAGGCCGCCATCATTCCGGTGACGCCGCTCCAGCAGAATTGCACGCTCATCTGGTGCACGAAAACGATGAAGGGCGCCTTCACCGATCCCGGCGGCGATCTCGACCGGCTGAAAGCGGCGGCCGAGAGCCAGGGCGTCACCATCGAAAAGCTGCTCGTCACCCACGGCCATATCGATCATTGCGGATCGGCCAAGGTGCTGGCTGGCGAATTGGGCGTGAAGATCGAAGGGCCGCACCTCGCCGACAAATTCTGGATCGACCGGCTGGCCGAAGATGGCGCGCGCTACGGCGTTCCCGGCGTGCCGTTCGAATCCGACCGCTGGCTGGTGGATGGCGACACGGTGACGGTGGGCGCATTGACGCTCGACGTCTATCACTGCCCCGGCCACACGCCGGGCCATGTCGTCTTTCACCACGCGCCTTCAAGGCTCGCCATTGTCGGCGACGTGCTGTTCAAGGGGTCGATCGGCCGCACCGACTTCCCGCGCGGCAATCATCAGGATCTGCTGGACGCCATCCAGGCCAAGCTCTGGCCGCTCGGTGGCGACACCGCATTCGTGCCCGGCCATGGACCGATGAGCACTTTCGCCCATGAACGCCAGACCAACCCTTTCGTCGCGGACCAGGTCTTGAACCGTTAAGGTGGCGGAAAGCCGGGATGACTGATATCCGCCTCTGGAATTTCGAGGGGGAATGATATGCGTTTCAAGACGATGCTGCTCGTGGCCGCCGCCGGTCTGACCGCGACGGCGCACGCCCAGAATGACGATGCATCCATGCTTTCGATTGCCGTCAATTCTCCTCCCGGAGAGATACTCGACAGGCATGAATCGGAAGGGATCATCTCCGGTTCGGCCGTTTTCACCAAGAAACAGGAATCAAGCGGCGTAAAGATCATCGCCTGCGCCGCGCCTTTCGACGGCTGCGCCACCAAATATGAAGCGGACGATGTGACGCCCGCCGGCACCGTGGCGATTTACAACCTGATGGTGAATGGCGACCGCCTGTTCCTGTTCGCGTGGAAAGATATGGACGGCGACAATCAGCTGAGCGTTGGCGATTATGCCGGGGTCGCGAATGACGGCAAGGACGTGTCCTTCGTGTCGAACCACCGCATCCTGTTGCGGCCGGTGACCGCAGCGGATCTTTAAATCCGGAAGATTGCTTAAGGCGCTTTCCTCATAATTTGGTCCGCAGCGACCAGAGTTCCGGGAAGGCGCGCTTTTCGAGCGTGGACTGGAGATATTTGACGCCTGCGGTGCCGCCGGTGCCCCGCTTGAAGCCGATGATGCGTTCGACAGTGATGACGTGCTTGTGCCGCCAGGTCGCCATCGCATCGTCGAGATCCACCAGCTTTTCGGCGAGCTGATAAAGGGGCCACCAGCGCCTGGGATCGCGATAGACGCTCAGCCATGCCTCCTCGATCGCCGGGTCGGGGACATGGCGCTGCGCCCAGTCGCGGTCCGTCACATGCGCCGGCAGATCGAAACCTGCGCGGGCGAGGGCGCGATTGGCCTCGTCCCGGAGGCTCGGGCTTTCGAGCGCCTGGCGGAGCGCCTCTTGCTCCGGCGAACCCTTTTCCTGATATTTAAGATGCCCGCCATCCTTGAAGCCGAGCAGATATTCGACTTGCCGGAATTGGGCGGACTGGAAGCCTGAGCTGGTGCCGAGCACATCGCGGAAGCTGGAATAATCGGACGGCGTCATCGTCGCCAGCACGTCCCAGCTCAATGTCATTACCGATTGAATGCGCGAGATGCGGCTGAGGCTCTTGTAAACCGGAACCAGGGCGTCCGCGCGAATCATGTCGAGCGCGAGATGCAATTCCGCGATGATTTGCTTCAGCCACAATTCCTTGGTCTGGTGAATGATGACGAACAGCAATTCGTCATGATGCTGCGACAGGGGATGCTGCGCGGTCAGCAATCGATCGAGGCCGAGATATTGGCCGTACGTCATTCCATTCGGATCGCTCATCACAATCTCTCGGCGGTTGAAACGACATCGGTGGCCCGCAGCGCGGCCAGGATACGCATCAGATGCTGAACATCGTGCACCTCGATGTCCATTTGAAAGGTATAGAAGCTGCCGTCGCGGCTGGTGAGGTCCATGCTGACGATATTGGCGCCATGGCCGCCGAAAATCCCGGTGATCGCGGCAAGCGCGCCGGGCTCGTTCTTGAGCACGACCGACAGGCGCGCGGTGCCGCCGTCCGATTCGTCGCCCCAGGCGAGGTCCACCCAATCCGCATCGACGCCGGTCGCGAGATTTTCGCAATCGATCGTATGAACCTCGATCCCCTCGCCCTCCCGCCGCAGGCCGACGATGCGGTCGCCGGGCACGGGATGGCAGCATGATGCGAGGTCGAAGGCGACGCCCGGCGTCAGGCCCTTGATCGAAATCGCCTGGCGCTGCGGTGGCGGCTTGACGCCATCCTTGCCGGTGGAGCCTGGCATCAACGCTTCCATGACCTGCGTATCGCTGATCCGCTTCAGCGCGATGCCCTCCATCAGCGCTTCGTCGTCCGGCAGGTGCAGGCGCTTCAGCGCCTCGGTCAACGCCTCCCAGCCAAGCTGCATCGGCAGGCGCGCGACGATTTCGTCGTAAATCTTGCGGCCGAGCGCCACCGTCTCTTCCCGCTCCTTGGACTTCACGAAGCGGCGAACCTTGGCGCGCGCCTTGCCGGTGACCACGAAGGCGAGCCAGCCAGGCTGCGGATGCTGCGCCTTGGAAACGAGGATTTCGACCTGATCGCCATTGTCGAGCGGCGTGCGGAGCGGCATCACCCGTCCATTGATCTTGGCGCCGACCGTCTGGTCGCCAAGGTCGGTGTGGACGGCATAAGCGAAATCGACCGGCGTCGCGCCCTTGGGCAGCTGGATGAGCTCGCCCTTCGGCGTGAAGGCGAAGATGCGATCCTGGTACATGGCCATGCGGGTATGTTCGAGCAGCTCCTCCGCGCTCGCCGCATGCTCCAAGATTTCGATGAGGTCGGTGATCCAGGGATGCTGGGCCGTCGCCGCCGCCTTCCCTTCCTTATAGGCCCAATGGGCGGCGAGGCCGAATTCGGCCTGTGCGTGCATCTCGCGGGTGCGGATCTGGATTTCGATCCGCATATTTTCATCGTGGATGATCGTGGTGTGGAGCGAGCGATAGCCGTTCCGCTTCGGCGTCGAAATATAATCCTTGAACCGGCCGGGCACCATCGGCCAACGCCCATGGATCAGGCCCAAAGTGCGATAGCAATCGTCGACATTGTCCACGATGCAGCGAAACGCCATGATGTCGGACAGCTGTTCGAAGCTGACATGGCGTTCCGCCATTTTCCGCCAGATGGAATAAGGATGCTTTTCCCGGCCCTGGACTTCGGCCGTTATGCCATGCGCTTCCAGATGGGCGGTGAGGCCGTCCTGGATCCGCTCGATGGCATCGCCCCCGCCTTGGTTGAGCTGGTCCAGCCGCTTGCCGATCGACGCATAAGCGTCCGGCTCGAGCTCGCGGAAGGCAAGGGTCTGCATCTCCTTCATGAATTCGTACATGCCGATCCGCTCGGCGAGCGGGGCGTAGATATCCATCGTCTCCTTGGCGATGCGGCGGCGCTTCTCCTCGTTCCCGATGAAGCGCAGGGTGCGCATATTGTGGAGCCGGTCGGCAAGCTTCACGAGGAGAACGCGAATGTCGCCGGACATGGCGAGCAGGAACTTGCGCAGATTCTCCGCGGCCCGTTCGCTCTCGCTTTGCGCCTCGATCTTGGAGAGTTTTGTGACGCCGTCGACCAGCCGGGCGACATTCTTGCCGAACAGCCTCTCGATCTCTTCCGGCGTCGCGACCGTATCCTCGATCGTGTCGTGAAGAATGGCGGTGACGATCGTCTCGTCGTCGAGGTGGAGGTCGGTCAAGATGCCCGCCACCTCGATCGGATGGCTGAAATAAGGATCGCCGGACGCGCGCAGCTGGCTGCCATGCGCCTTCATCGAAAAGACGTAGGCGCGGTTGATCAGCGCCTCGTCCGCGTCCGGATCGTAGGACTTTATCTTGTCGAGCAGTTCATATTGCCTCAGCACCGGACCAACATGGGGTCCGGGCCACCGGGGTTGCAATTGGAAAATGTCAGGATTTGGCCCGGGCGTTGCACTTTTCGAGCGCTGCGGCGTCGAAATCGCGGCCCCCGGCGGCAAAGGCGCTTACCGCGCCCATCTTGCGCGCGAAGGAAGCACAGACGGTTTCGGGGCGGCTGGTTGTCGCCCCGGCCGTGCAGCCAGTGTCGCCGCATTGCCAGATAACACCGCCGAGCGGCACCTTCATGGCGGACTTGGCCACTGGAACGGCGACGTAATGGGCCGCCGCCGGTGTGGCGGATGCGACCAAAGCGACGGAAAGGATGAAGCTGCGCATAAAAACTCCCATTTAAGTTGCGATGAGCAACCTATAACGGAAGGTTTCTAAATGCAACTGGAAACTGCCCTTGGAACGTGCCATCTTGGCATCGAGAAAAAATGGATTGGATGCTGTTGTGATCGAACGCGATTATCAAAAGGCGGTCCTCGTCGAATGCGCCCTTCCCGCCGCGCTCGAAGCCGTCGGCGAGCGCTGGTCCTTCCTGATTCTGCGCGGCGTGTTCAACGGACTGCATCATTTCGAGGAATTTCAGGCGACGCTCGGCATTGCGCGGAACATCCTGTCCAATCGCCTGGGACGCTTGGTCGATCACGGCATATTGCAGCGCGAGCCGGATCCCGCCGACCGCCGCAAGGTCACCTATACGTTAACCGACAAGGGGCGTGAACTGTTGCCCGTCCTCATCGCCCTCCGGCAATGGGGCGAGCGCTGGGTATCCGGCGTGCCCAGCAACCCCGTACTGGTCGATAAGGCCAATCAGCGCCCGATCGCGCCCATGGCGGTGCGCGCCGACGATGGCCGCGCCCTTTCGCTGCAAGAACTCATGTGGGTCGACAAAAAGCAAATGCCGCCGTCCTGAACCCTGCAGCGCCTCATTGAGACAAAGAAAAAGCGCCCTTGTGAACCAAGAACGCTTCTAGAATGCAAACCGCCGCGGCCGATGGACCGCGGCGGCCGTATAGCATCAGAGCTTAGGCAGAAGCCGGCAGCTCTTCATCATCGTCATCGTCGGTGACTGCGACAACGAGGAGCGCTGCAAGAGCGACGCCCACAAGCGCGACGAGCCCAAAACCGCCGCCAAGGCCGTTTTCGTCCTGCATCTCGATACCCGAGCGCAGCGAAAGAGCGGAAGCCGGGCTGGCCGAAGCCATCACCGGGGTCGCGGTCAGGGCAACGGCCGCTGCTCCCGCGATCAGTTTCTTAAGCATGTTAGTTCCTCCTTGCGTTCTCCACACGTTCGCGTCGCGGGAGAAATGAACGCCATAAAGCTGTTTTTGTGCCGGCGCAACTTGGCGATTGTTGCAGGCAAATATTAAAATGCGATAAAACGCCTTCGCCGACGCCACTGAACAAATGAAGCCGGCTTTGGATCCATCATCCGGGCAAAGGGAAATATTCGCGCGTGCATGGAAGCGAAACAGCCCCTTTGATTGTGATGCGGGAACTGGCTCTCTTTGCCGGCAGCGGTTTCTTGATGCTCGGTCTCAACGAGCTTCTTGTCGACCTGATATGGTTTAAGACGTGCCTCGCCAGATTTTGGAAAAAAACAGGTTTCGAAAATCGGGGCTCCGATAAGATCGGCAGGTTCCCGGCCATACCATCACAGCCACGGCTCGCCGTTTTCATACCCGCGTGGCGCGAATCGGACGTCATCGGGGCGATGCTGACGACGACTCTGTCCCGACTGCATTATGAAAATTACCGTCTTTATGTGGGCTGCTATCCCAACGATCCGGAAACGATCGGCGCGGTAGAGGCGGTGGACGACCCCCGGGTCCGGCTGGTCGTCGGCCCCCGCCCTGGCGGCACGACCAAGGCCGATTGCCTCAACACGATCTGGCGGGCGATGAGGGAGGATGAGGCGCGGCAGGGCTATCCCTTCGCGGCGGTCGTTCTGCACGACGCGGAAGACGTGGTGCATCCCGATTCTTTCGCCTGGTTCGGGGCACTGATCGGCCGTTACGACATGATCCAGCTGCCTGTCGTCCCGTTGATCGATTCGCGGTCGCGCTGGATCGCGGGCCACTATGCCGATGAATTTGCCGAATCGCACTTGAAGGATCAGGCAGTCCGGCAGCATGTCGGCGCGGCCTTGCCCTCGGCAGGCGTCGGCTGTGCCTTTGCGCGGGACTGCCTCGCGGCCCTGGCGGGTCCGGGCGCGCCGGGGCCGTTCGATGCGGAAAGTCTCACCGAGGATTATGAACTCGGCCTCAAGATCGGGCGCCCCGGGCGAGCTCTTTTTCTCCGCTGCCGCGATGCGGAGGGAAGGCTGGTCGCGACCGGCGAACATTTTCCGGCTCATTGGCGCGCCGCCATCGCCCAGAAAAGCCGGTGGATCGCCGGTATCGCGCTCGCCGGGTGGGACCGCCTCGGCTGGCGTGGCGGCGTGGGCGAGCGATGGATGCGCTTGCGCGACCGCCAGCCGCTCCTGGTCGCACTCGTCACCCTGACCGGCTATGGCGTCGCAGCTGCCTGGCTCCTGCTGCAAGCCTTTGGGCGGGCGGAGGAAAGTCCTCTCGACCTGCCGGTCCTGGCCGGCCTGGCATGGGCGAATGCCCTCCTGTTCGCCTGGCGCCTCACGCTTCGCTTCTGTTTCACGGCGTCCGTCTACGGCTGGCGCGAAGGATTGCGCGCCGTGCCGCGCATGCTGGTCAGCACATTGATCCTCATACACGCCGCGCTACACGCCACTCGGCTCTATGTTCACATGCTGCGGAGCGGCGTGACGCGCTGGCACAAGACCTCCCACATCTTCCCGGCCGAATTGTCCGGCCGGTGAGGCTGCCGCCCGCCTTCCGTTTCCTGGTCGTGCTGATCGGCGGATGGGGCGCGGTACGCGCGAGCCTCATCCTGCTTCCTTTTTCATCCCCCCATCCGCTTCCGGCTCCACCAGACAAGGCCGGCAAAAAATCCGTTCAAATCGCAGCGGTCGCTCAGCCCGCCAGGCAGGTTCTGCGCGCGGGTGCAATCAATCCCCGAACATCCGCCGCCTGGTCTCCCTCACCCATGTTAGAACTCCTGGAAAACGCCTCCCCGCAGCATTCGATATCAACGGGCTCGCCTGGGAAAACGCGCGACTCCCTCCCGCCGACGCCCGCTGCGCCTGGCGCAGGCTGGTTGGCCTCGCCGGTCCCGGCAAAGGCCGGCGGGACCGCCATCAAACGGTGGTCCGCCGATTTTTGGGTCTTGGCGCGCGATGCCGGGGTTTCGGCCTTCCCGAGCCCGGCCTTGGGCGGAAGCCAGATTGGCGGCCGGATCCGGTACCGGCTGGCCCGCTCCGGCACGCTCTCGGCCAGTCTGCGTTTCTACGCGCCCGCCGATCGATTGAAAGCGGGCGATGTGGCGGCGGGTCTGGACTGGCGCCCCGTCGGAACGATCCCGGCCGGCCTTCTGGTCGAAAGGCGCCAGGCCTTTGGACCCGATGGACGCTCCGCATTCTCGCTGACGGCCTATGGCGGCATCAGCACGGCGGTGGGGCGGGCGGCGATCGATCTGTATGGACAGGCGGGGATCGTCGGCGCGAGAAACCGGGATATGTTCGCCGATGGCATTGCGGCCGTCCGGTTCCAGTTGGACGATGCACTTCCGGTCAAGGTGGGTGCCGGTGCCTGGGCCGCCGCCCAGCCGGGGGCGGCGCGCGTCGACATCGGCCCCACCATCGCCCTCCGCCCCGCCGATGCGCCGGTTACGATCGCGCTCGACTGGCGGCAAAGGATCGCGGGCAATGCGGCGCCAGACTCCGGCCCAGTCCTCTCCTTGGCGGTAGGCTTCTGATGCTGAAATAGGATGCCCGCCGCCCTTTCACGGCACGTGATTAGCCGCTAGCGTCCCCGTCAGCATGGATATCTACCTTCCCATCGCCGGTCTTTCGGTCAATGCGCTGGTGATCATCGGCCTTGGCGGGGCGGTGGGGTTCCTGACCGGTCTGATCGGCGTGGGCGGCGGGTTCCTGACGACGCCGATCCTGATTTTTTACGGCATCCCCCCCGCGGTCGCGGTCGCCTCGTCGACGACGCAGATCACCGGCACCAGCGTGTCCGGCGTCCTTGCCCACCGGCGGCGCAAGGGCGTCGATTATCAAATGGGCGGCGTCATTATCGCGGGCGGCGTGATCGGCGCGACGGCGGGCGGCTTCCTGTTCCGCCTCCTGCAAGGGAGCGGGCAGATCGATACCGTCATCGCCATCCTTTACGTCCTGCTGCTGGGCAGCATCGGTTTCCTGATGGCGCGCGAAGCGGCGGGCGCGCTCGGCCTGATCGAGCGAAAGGGCGGAGCGAAGCCGCTCCGGCGGCACAACCCATTGATCGCCGGGCTGCCGATGCGCTGGCGCTTCTACCGTTCGGGCCTCTACATCTCTCCGCTCGCACCGCTCGCGCTCGGCTTCGTGTCGGGCATGCTTACCGTGCTGCTCGGCGTCGGCGGGGGGTTCGTCGTGGTCCCCGCGATGATCTACCTGCTCGGCATGTCGGCGCAGGTCGTGGTCGGCACCTCCCTGCTCCAGATATTGTTCGTGACGGGAGCGACGACGCTCATCCACGCGACCACCACCAAATCGGTCGATATCGTCCTGGCGACCCTCCTCCTGCTCGGCAGCGTGGTGGGCGCCCAATTCGGAGCGAGGATGGCGCAGAAGGCGCGGCCCGAATTTTTGCGCATGGCGCTTGCGCTTATCTGCCTCGCCGTCGCCTTCCGCATGGCGCTCGGCCTCGGCTGGCGGCCATCGGAAATCTACACGGTGCAGCTGCTGTGAAGCGCCGGCTTGCCCCCCTCGCGCTCCTCCTGGCACCCCTGCTGATGGCCCAAGCCAAGCCGCGGCTGGTGCCGGACGTGTCGCAGCGCGATATCGAAATCCGCTATTCCTTCACCGGCGCCGAGCTGCTGCTGTTCGGCGCCATCATTTACCCCGGCGGCCGCGCGCCGGACGGTGGCACCGACATCGCGGTCGTCGTGAAGGGGCCGACCCAGCCCATCGTCGTGCGCGAAAAGCAGAAGGTGCTCGGCATCTGGATGAATGTCGAAAGCGAGCGCTTCCGGTCCGCCCCCGCTTTCTACGCCGTCGCCTCCTCAAAGCCCTTGTCCGCCCTCGTCGACGAACGCACCGCGGCGATTTACGAACTTGGCCTTCAAAATCTCCAGCTCTCGCCCGCATCCGGCACGACTCCGGAGCAGCGCCGCCGGTTCGAAGCGGGATTGCTCGATCTGCAGGAGCGGGGACAGCTTTATTCGGAAAATCCGCGCGGCGTGGAGATTAGCGAGAATGTGCTCTACCGCGCCCGCATCTCCATCCCGGCGCGGGTGCCGGTCGGCACCTATGTCGCGGAAACCTTCCTGATCCGCGACGGCCGCGTCGTCGCCGGCGCGGCGCGGGAAATCCGCATCGAGAAATTGGGCTTCGAACGCGCCGTCGCCGATTTCGCGGACGATTGGTCGCTGGCCTACGGCATCGTGTCGGTGCTGCTGTCGCTCGGGCTGGGCTGGGCGGCGAGCGCCGCCTTCCGCAAAAAATAAGCGCTTACCGGAGCCGCGCGCTGGAAAGAGCTTATTTACGCTTCCGCGTTAACCATCAGCCCGACACCATTCAGGATCTGCCATGAACGACCTTTCCCAAATGCCCTCTCCGCAGCATTCCGACGATCTCGGCCCCGTGCTGGCGCCGATCCGCGGCGCGGCGCCCGCCGCCGCGCTGCACGATCCGATCGGCGAGATCGTGGAGATTAGCGGGGGCGGCGCGCGCATCCGCATGGAAGGCGCGCGGCTGAAGGCGCTGCAGAGCGATCCCGATCCCAGCGTCGCCTTGTCGGGGCAGGTCGGCAGCCAGATCAAGCTGCAATCCGGGGGTAAATGGCTGCTCGCCAACGTCCGCAATTTGCGGATGGAGGATGGCGGCATGGTGACCGCCGAAATCGACTTCCTGGGCGAAGGCGACGAGGATGAGCAGACTGGCCGCCTCGTCCATTTCCGGCGCGGCATCACCAGCTATCCGATCCCGGGCGACAAGATCTTTCCGGTGACCGGCGCGGACTTGAAGCAGATGTTCGCCGCCGAAGACCGCGCCCATATCGAAATCGGCACCGTCTATCCGACCAAGGATGTGCGCGGCGCGCTTTACACCGATTCCCTGCTCGGCAAGCATTTCGCGCTGCTGGGCTCGACCGGCACCGGCAAGTCGACCTCCGCCGCCCTCATCCTCCATCGCATCTGCGATCAGGCGCCGGACGGCCATATCGTGATGATCGATCCGCACGGCGAATATTCGGCGGCGTTCAAGTCGAACGGCGAATTGTTCAACGTCGACAATCTCGCCATGCCCTATTGGCTGATGAATTTCGAGGAGCATTGCGAGGTGTTCATCACCTCGTCCGGCGCCGATCTGCAGCAGGATCGCGACATCCTCGCCAAATGCCTGCTCGCCGCCCGCGCCAAGAACCGCGCGGCGGAAGGGATCACCAAATTGACAGTGGATTCGCCGGTCCCCTACCTGCTGTCCGACCTGACGAATGCGATCAGCAACGAAATGGGGCTGCTCAACAAGGCGACGGACACCGCGCCGTTCATGCGCCTCAAGACCAAGATCGACGAACTGAAGCAGGATCCGCGCTACGGGTTCATGTTCTCCGGCATGCTGGTCGCCGACAGCATGAATACGTTCATCGGCAAGATCTTCCGCCTGCCCGCGAGCGGCAAGCCGATCTCCATCGTGGACGTGTCGGGCGTCCCGTCCGACATCACCTCGGTGGTGGTCGCGGTGCTGGCCCGGCTCGTCTTCGATTATGCCATCTGGTCGCGCAACGAACCGCAGCGTCCGGTCCTTCTCGTCTGCGAGGAGGCCCACCGCTACATTCCCGCCGACAAGACGTCGGGCGGGCAGGCGGTGCGCAAGATCCTGGAACGGATCGCCAAGGAGGGCCGCAAATATGGCGTGTCCTTGGGCCTCATCACGCAGCGGCCGTCAGACCTTGCCGAAGGGGTGCTGTCGCAATGCGGCACGATCATCTCGATGCGGCTCAACAACGATCGCGACCAGGCCTATGTGAAGTCCGCCATGCCCGAAGGCGCGCGCGGGTTCCTCGACGCCATTCCGGCGCTCCGCAACCGCGAATGCATCGTCTGCGGGGAAGGCGTGGCGATCCCGATCCGCGTCGCCTTCGACGATCTCGAACCCTATCGCCGTCCCGCCTCGGCCGATCCGCTCTTTTCAGAATTGTGGAAGCAGACCGGCGAAGAGGAAGCCATCATCGGCCGCATCGTCAAACGCTGGCGCAATCAGGGGCGGTAATTTCCAGCCCCGTCGTCACCCCGGCGAAAGCCGGGGCCTCATGTCGAAAAGATGTCTTCTCCGATCTGAGATTCCGGCCTTTGCCGGAAGGACGGAGGGTCAGGGCGCCTTGCGGGCGATCTGCGCCGCGCCGGCGGGTACATTCAGCAGTCCGCGCAGCTTCGCCCGAAAGCTAGCCAGCTCCGCCCCGCTCAATTGCGCCTGGCTGGTGAACTTGACCGACGCGGGGTTCACCGCCTGGCCGTTCCGGTACATTTCGTAATGGAGGTGCGGGCCGGTCGACAGGCCGGTCGAGCCGACATAGCCGATCACTTGGCCTTTGCGAACATGCGCACCGGGATTCGCGGCGATCCGGCTCATGTGCGAGTAGGACGTGGCGAGGCCGCCGCCATGGTCGATCCGCACCTGCCGCCCATAGCCGCCAGCCCAGCCGGACCGGGTGACCCGGCCGTCGGCGGCGGCGAGGATCGGCGTGCCGTGGCCAGCCCGGAAATCGAGCCCCTTGTGCATGCGGGTATAGCCGAGGATCGGATGGCGGCGGGTGCCGAAATTGGACGAGACCGCGCCCGGCACCGGCCGTTGCAGCATGCCGCTGGTCTTGCCGACGCCCGATGCTTCGAACCATTGCGCCTTGCCGCCTTGCGTCCACTGCATCAGCTGCAAATCCTTGCCATTGGCGCGATCGAGGCCGGCATAAAGCAGCTGCCCCGTTTCCGTCTCGCCGGTTTCGGCGCGGCGATGCTCGACGATGATGTCGAACCGGTCGCCGGCGCCGAGGCTGCCGACATCGGCATGCGTGCCGATCGCGCGCAGGAAGGATTGGATGGCCTGGGCCGGAACGCCGGAGGCGCGCGCGGAACGATAGAGACTGGAGCCGACGATGCCCTGAATGCGAAGCGGCGTGTCGTCGACGGAAATGTCGGTGCGCTGGAGCGCGAGCGCCCCGTTCACCCGGTTCACGGCGAGCTTCAGATCGAAGCGGGCGCGAAAATCGAGCGCGTCCAATGGACGCGGCATGTTGCGGCTGGCGCGGCGGCCAAGCGTGACGTTGAGCGCGGTCCCCGCCTTGAGGTCGTTGATCGGCATCACGCCGCCGATCAACGCCGCGACACGATCCGCTTCGGCCTTGGCCACGCCGGACCGGCGCAGCACATCAGCCAGCGTATCGCCCTGGCCCATCGTGGCGATCAGATCGATGCGCGGCCGTTCCGGCGTTTCGGCGAGCGCCTCGACGGCGCCGGTGGCGGCCATGCGGCGCCCGGTGTCGCCGCCATAAGCGAGCGGTGCGAAGGAAAGCGCGCGCGCCTCTTCCCATTGGCGGTCGTCGAGCGGCGCCGGAACGGCGGCCGTCCCGGCTTCGAAACTGGGCGCGAAGGACCATGCGGCAAGACACAGACCGAAACAGGTCGCGGCGCCGCGCAGCCAGTCCTTCGATCCGATATCGGCGCCCAGATCGACGACGAGGTCCATCTCGCCGGCGCGGATGTCGTTCAGCCTATCGGCAAAACCGCGCGCAAGGGCAGGCTGGCGGACCGGCGGGGCGGCACGCAGCACCGCGGTGCCGCCGCCCGAAATCTGGCCGAAATCGTTGAAACGATACAAGGCAGCATGCCCCCACGATGGTTTCGCCCCCGGCACGCCGATGCGGCCAGGTCGGGAGGGGTGTGGAGAAACAGGGTTAAAGTCAAATTAAAGCCCCGCCTTTGACGATCAGGCTGCGGCGGGCCGGGCATGAGCGGCGGTGAGCCGTTTGCGTGGGTGGGAACCGGCTTAAAACATTGCGCTTTCGCGCGAGAACCCCGATCTAATCCCGATGAACACCCACGACCGGGCGGCGGTGGTCGCCGTCCTCGGCCCGACCAACACCGGCAAGACCCACCTCGCCATCGAACGGATGTGCGCCCATTCGAGTGGCATGATCGGCTTTCCGCTGCGCCTCTTGGCCCGCGAGGTCTATGACCGCGTCGTCAAGCTGAAGGGGGAGGGGCAGGTCGCCCTCATCACCGGTGAGGAAAAGATCCTGCCGAAAGATGCGCGCTGGTTTCTGTGCACCGCCGAATCGATGCCGATGGATCGGGACTTCGCCTTCGTCGCGCTGGACGAGGCTCAGCTTGGCGCCGATCCAGAGCGGGGCCACGTCTTTACCGATCGCCTGCTTCATGCCCGAGGGCGGGAGGAGACGATGATCCTCGGCTCCGAAACCCTTCGCCCGATGATCCGTGCTCTCGTGCCGGACGCCGAGATCGTCACCCGGCCGCGTTTTTCGACGTTGAGCTTCGCAGGCGCCTGCAAATTGTCCCGCCTGCCACCGCGTTCGGCCATCGTCGCCTTTTCGGGCGAGCAGGTCTATGCCGTCGCGGAGATGCTGCGCCGCATGCGGGGCGGCGCCGCGGTGGTGATGGGCGCACTCTCGCCCCGCACCCGCAACGCGCAGGTCGCCATGTATCAGGCGGGCGAAGTCGATTATCTGGTTGCGACCGATGCCATCGGCATGGGTCTCAACATGGATGTCGCCCATGTCGCCTTTGCCGGCCTCTCCAAATTTGACGGCAGGCGGCGGCGACGCCTGGCGGTCGGGGAAATGGCGCAAATTGCTGGACGTGCGGGACGGCACCAACGCGACGGCACGTTCGGCACCCTCACTTTCGAAGGCGAGGCGAGCCCCGAATTCACGCCCGAAGAGATCGCCGCGATTGAGGATCACCGCTTTCCGGATCTCGACACCCTGTTCTGGCGAGAAGGCGATCCGGACACCCGGTCGATCGGCGCGCTGATCCGCGATCTCGAAAGGCGGCCCTCAGAAACCGTCCTCCGCCCCGCGCCCGAAGCGGTCGACCTCGCCGTGCTGAGGCGGCTCGCCGAGGATGCCGAGGTGCGCGCCCGCGCCGACACGCCCGAACGCGTGCGGCGGCTGTGGGCGGCATGCGGCCTTCCCGATTTTCGCAAGACCGGTGCCGAGCATCATGCCCGCCTCGTCGCCCGGCTCTATCTGCACCTCACCGAAGGCAATGGCCGCATCCCGCAGCCCTGGTATGCGGCACAGATTGCGCAGCTCGACAATGTTCAGGGCGATATCGACACGCTCGCCGACCGGATCGCGGGCGTGCGCACCTGGGCCTATATCGCCCATCGCGCCGATTGGCTGCTTCATCCCGAAGAGATGGCGGCGCGCGCCCGCGATGTGGAGGAGCGATTGTCCGATGCGCTCCACGAACGTCTCACCCAGCGCTTCGTCGACCGGCGCACGGCGGTGCTAATGCGCGATCTCGGCGCCAAGGGCGTCGGCGAATTCCCCGTCACGATCGATGCCGAAGGCGAAGTGAGCGTCGGCAGCC
The DNA here is from genome assembly GCF_016025255.1 of Sphingosinicella flava. Lineage (NCBI taxonomy): Bacteria > Pseudomonadati > Pseudomonadota > Alphaproteobacteria > Sphingomonadales > Sphingomicrobiaceae > Allosphingosinicella > Allosphingosinicella flava. Next base: position 1,855,403 of record NZ_CP065592.1, on the reverse strand, counting down.
ACCCCATCGGCCGGATGCAGGGCTTCGCTTTCGAAGTCGATCCCGCCGCGCGGGCGGGCGACCGCAAGATGCTGCTCGCCACTGCCGAGCGGCGGCTGGGCGGCGAATATGAGAAGCGTGCCACGGCGCTTGTTGCCGACACGGACCCGCATTTCGCCCTGCGTACCGACGCGGGGGCCTCCGTCGCCCTGTTGTGGCGCGGCCACGAAGTGGCGCGGCTCGCGCCGGGGAAAAATCTTCTGTCGCCGAACATCCTTCTCGACCGGCGGCTGGAACGCGTCTCGCAAAAGGGCCGGGAGGCCGTCGTCGAGCGATTGAAGGCCTGGATTGCGGCGGGGGTGGAGCGGCATCTCGGCCATCTCCGCCGGGCCGGCATGGCGGGGCGCGACGGCGCCGCTTCGCCCGCGCTGCGCGCCGTGCTCGCCATGCTGGTCGACAAAGGCGGCGTCATCGCGCGCGATGCCGTCGCCGGTCCCCTCGCGCGGCTGACCAAGGAGGAGCGGCGCGCCATTGGCGCCCTCCGCATCCGCATCGGATCGCTCGATCTGTTCATCCCCGACATGCTGAGGCCGGAGGCAAAGCGATGGCGCACGGCATTGCGCGCAGCCGCAGAGGGCACGGCGATGCCCCTTTTGCCGCCGGAAGCCGCCGCCGTGCTGCCCGCACCCAAGGAGCCGGAGCGCACCCGCATCGCCCGCCTTGGTTTCCGGGCCTTGGGACCGCAGATGGTGCGGGTGGACATGGTCGAGCGGCTGGCCGCGCATGCCCATGAGGCGCGGGCCGGAAAGCAGGCCGATGTCGTCAACGATGCTCTCGCAACCTCGCTCGGCCTCCAGCCGCAGACGGTGGCGAAGCTGATGCGCGATATCGGCTTTCGCCCGGCGGCAAGCGCGGTGGGATGGATTTGGCGCGGACGGATGCGCGAGAAAGAATTCGAAAAAACCCTCGATTCCGCCAGTCCCTTTGCTGCGTTGGCGAATCTGCGCCGTGGCTGACAGCTTGCGGCTCGACAAATTCCTCTGGTTCGCCCGCATCGTGAAAACACGCGCGCTCGCCCAGACGATGGCGGAAGACGGGCGGATCCGCCTGGGCGGCCGGGTGATCGATCGCGCCCACGCCCGAGTGCGCGTCGGCGATGTGCTCGCCTTCGCTCAGCGCGACACGGTGCGCGTCATCCGGATCGAAGCGCTGCCCGCGCGGCGCGGGCCGCCGGCCGAAGCGCGGCTGCTTTATGCGGAGATTGGCGGCGGGGCGGAAAGAGGGCCGTTGACGGAAGGAGTCGGCCCCGATTAGAGCAGGGCGGCTTAGGAGAAATCGACCATGACCTACGTCGTCACCGAAAATTGCATCCGCTGCAAATATATGGATTGCGTGGAGGTCTGCCCGGTCGATTGCTTCTACGAAGGCGACAATATGCTCGTCATCAATCCCAACGAATGCATCGACTGCGGCGTGTGCGAACCCGAATGCCCGGCCGAGGCGATCGTCCCCGATACCGAGGCGGGGCAGGAGAAGTGGCTGGAAATCAACGCCCAATTCTCCGCCGAATGGCCCAACATCACCCGCAAACGCGAGCAGCCCGCCGACGCCGATGCGCATAAGGGCGAAGAGGGCAAGTACGAGAAGTATTTCTCGCCGGAGCCTGGCCAGGGCGACTGAGCCCGTCATCCGGCGCTGTCTTTCGAAAAGGGGGAGGATAAGATGGCGTGAATGCAAATCTGACCGCCTGGCAGCCAAGGGTTCTCAGCCTGTTGCGGATCGTGTCGGCTTTATTGTTTCTTGAACATGGCACCTGGAAATTGCTCGGCTTTCCCGCCGGCGGGCCCGATGCGGTTCCGCTCCTGTCCATGATGGGTATCGCCGGCATCTTGGAAATCGTTCTGGGCTTGCTGTTGCTTGCTGGCCTGTTCACCCGCCTTGCCGCCTTCATCGCCTCCGGTCAGATGGCGGTCGCTTACTGGATGGCGCATGCGCCCAAGGATGCTTTTCCGATCAACAATGGCGGTGATGCGGCAATTCTGTTTTGCTTCATCTTCCTTTACATCGTCTTCAGCGGTCCAGGCGCCTGGAGTCTCGACGCGCGACGCGCCTCAAGACGGACCTGACAAGGCGAAAAGTCCGCCATTCCGCCGAACCGTTCCAAGCATGGGACGAATGACCGATCGTCCCTTTTCCGGACGGGGAGAAGCCGCGTCCGGCACTGGAATTCGAGTCACTTTTCTGTTATATGATAGTCCGTAACGGTAGGTGTAACGACGCCTGCCTCTGGTGATCACACGTTTCGCCGACAAATGGGGATGTTCGAGCCGCGGCAGGGGTGACGCGGGTTGGCTCGATTGACGGCGATCATAGAAAGGTGCGTCCATGGCGACCAAGGCGTTGAATTTCGACGTTGGCGATTATGTCGTTTACCCCAAGCACGGCGTTGGCCGTGTCGTCGAGCTCCAAAGCACCGACATTGCGGGCATGAAGCTGGAGCTGTACGTGCTCCGTTTCGAAAAGGAAAAGATGACCCTGCGCGTTCCGACCAACAAGGCGGAAAGCGTCGGCATGCGCAAATTGTCGTCCGACAAGACGATGAAGGAAGCCCTCGACACGCTGAAAGGCAAGCCGAAGGTCAAGCGTACCATGTGGTCGCGCCGGGCCCAGGAATATGAAGCGAAGATCAATTCGGGCGACCTCGTGTCGATCGCCGAAGTGACGCGCGACCTGTTCCGTGCCGACGACCAGCCGGAGCAGAGCTATTCGGAGCGCCAGATTTTCGAAGCCGCTTCCAGCCGCCTCGCCCGTGAGCTCGCGGCAATGGAGCAGGTGGATGAACCGACGGCTTTGAAGAAGATCCTCGAGATCCTCAACAAGGCAGCCGCGATCTACAATAAGGACAAGGCTGTCGAAAAATAAGCGCTTGCCCTAATGGTGACGATGAGAAGGCGGTCCGCGAGGGCCGCCTTTTCTTTTACAGCCATTAAGCGGCTGGCGGCACCGGCGGCTCCAAACTGTTGATCGCGGCGTGAATGCGCGCTTCGACCTCCTTGCGGGGCAGGCCGGGCGGAACAGGATCGTGAAAAACGAAACATATGTCGCCGGCCTGTTTGACGAACTTGCCCTTGGGCCAGACGCGGCCCGCATCCAGCGCGACGGGCACGACGGGAAGGCCCAAGGCTTTATAGAGACCGGAAAATCCGGCGGCGAGCGGCGGCTGTTCGCCAGGCTTGACGCGGGTGCCTTCGGGGAAAATGAGGATGGGACGGCCTTCCCGGATCGCCGCCTCCGCCGCGCGCAGCATGCGGCGGAGGGCGGCGGCGCCGCCCGCCCGGTCGACGGGAATGACGCCATAGGCCCGCGCCGCCCAGCCCCAGCCGGGAATGTCGGCCAGCTCCCGCTTCAAGACCACCGCCGGACGGTCGAGCATGAGGAGAAAATCGATGGCTTCGAACATCGACTGATGCTTGGCCGCGATCAGCACTGGCCCGGACGGGCAATGTCCCTCCGGACGCGCGCGGACGCCAAGCAAGGTTGCGGCGCACCAGCGATGAAAGCGCGCCCAGGCGAGGACCGCGCGAATAAGGGCCTCCCGCCCGAACAGGCCCCCGATAAAGGTCGCCGCCACGTACAAAGCCGTGCCGGGATAGAAGATGAGGGCGAACAGGGCCGAGCGGAGAACCGCCATCAGATGCCGACCAGCACCGCCGCATAACGCAGCAGATATTTGTTATATTCCTTGAACAATTGCCGGAAACTCGCCTTGCCTGGCACCGCGTCGGACAGAATTTCGACGTCTTCCGGTATATCGAGCGAAAATTCGAGACCCGCCCGCGGCATATGCCAATCATTGGTGACGAGACGCACCGTCTTGACCCCGTTTCGCTTCAGCCAGCGCGCGGTTTCGGTCGCATTCGAGCGCGTATCGATCGATTCCCGGCCAAGATCGATGCAACATTCGAAAAGAGCGATGTCCGCATCATATTCCGCCGCCAATTCCTGCGGCCGTACACTGCGTTCGACACCGGAAATCAGCATCCGGTCCGCCTTTTTGTTCGCCATCAGGTCGAGGCCGCGGGCCACCCGGCCCGGCCCGCCGGTCAGGACAACGATTCCGTCGGTGCGTTGCATGTCCGCCGGTTTCGGCAGCAGCACGACGAAAGCCGCATAGCCGAGCAGGTAGAGAAGCAACAGAAAGGAGAGCAGCCTGCTGATCATGGATCGCGCTTCAATGCCCGAAAAACGGTGATCCGGGCAACCAGCATCGCGAGGCCCGCGCTCGCCAGCGGCACGAAGAGCAGCGGCAACAGGCCCCAGGCCGGGGGTGCCGTCCCGCCAAGCAGTTCCGATCCCAAGTCCGCGGCGCGATCGCCGATCAGGAGGACGAAGAGGATCGCGCCGCCGCCGCCGATGACCGATCCCCACAAAGCGTCGAGCGCGATGCGGCGTTGCACCAGCCGGGCGATCTGCGCGTCCGTCGCGCCCATCGTGTGAAGGAGCGCGATCATCGGACGATGCGTGTCGAACACGGCCCGCGCCGCGAGCGCCACGACGGCGCCCGTCGCCGCCGTCATCAGGGCAAGGATAGCAAATCCCAGCCCGCTCAGCATCGCAATGAGGCGCGACAGGGGCGCCAGCCATTCGGCATCGGTGGACAATCGCGCGGACGGCGCCTTATCGGCCAGCGTCCGGCGCAGCTGCGCAATATCGACATCGCCCCTTCGCTCCGCCTCGATGATCGCGGGCAAGGGAATATCGGCTTGCCCAAACTCGCCAAGCCAGGGCTCCAGCATGGCCGCGACATCGCTGTCGGGGATGCGCCGGACATCGGCGACCTGCGGAGCGGCGCGCAGCACGGCCGCCGCCGCCGCCGCATCGGCTTCCCTTTTCGCCCCATCGGCGGTGACGATCTGGACGGCGATGCCCGTGCCTGCGCCGATATGTCGGGCTGTCCCTGTCAAAGCAATGCTTGCCGCCGCCGCGAGCGTGACGAGGAAGGTCATGACGGCGATGATCCACGGCGTCGGGCTGGCCACGCCCTGCGGCAGCAACCGGCCTTCACTCTCGCCGATGCGCGATAGCGCCCTCATAGCCCAGGCCTTTTCGGAGGATGGCGGAACATGCCGGTCGGGTCGGCCAGCCGGCCTTTGTCGAGCCGCATGATTTCGGCGGCGGGCATGCGCGCGATGAGCTGGATGTCATGGGTCGCGATCACCACCGTCGTCCCGATGCGGTTGAGCGCCTCGAACAAGCCGAGAAGGCGGGCCGCCATATCGGGATCGACATTGCCCGTCGGCTCGTCGGCGACGAGGAGCTTTGGCCGCCCGATGACGGCGCGAGCGATAGCAACCCTTTGCTGCTCGCCGCCCGAGAGGGTGGCAGGCCGCGCGCTCGCCCGGTCGGCAAGCCCCGCCCAGTCGAGCATCTCTCCGACGCTGCTCGCGATTTCACTCTCGCTCACGCCCGCGATGCGCAGCGGCAGAGCGACATTGTCGAATGCGGACAAATGACCAGCGAGGCGAAAGTCCTGGAAGACGACCCCGATTTTGCGCCGCAGTGCCGGCAAATCGGCACGACGGAGACTGCTTACATTCTCTCCGAACAGGCGGATCGCGCCCCGGCTCGGACTTTGGGCGAGGTAGAGGAGCTTCAGCAGCGATGTCTTGCCCGCGCCGGATGGGCCGGTCAGGAAGTAGAAACCGCCCTCGCGGAGCGAGAAATTGAGGTCGCGCAAGATTTCCGCGCCCATGCCGTAGCGCAGGCCGACATATTCGAATTGCACGATGCCAGAAGCCACCGCCGTCCTCGCCCCTTGAAGCCCGATGGAAGGCCTTCGCATGGACCAGCCCTGCCCGTAAAGCGACGACATTCGGAAAAGCCGTACCGTCACGCTTGCAAGGCGCGCAATGAACGTGCTTAGATTCAACGCAGAAGATCAATCCTATTGGGACGGCGCCGCGACATGATCCTTACCTGCCCAGCGTGCAAGACCCGTTATGTCGTTCCGGACAGCGCCGTCGGCCCCTCCGGCCGCCAGGTTCGCTGCGCTTCGTGCAAACATGGCTGGTTTCAGGAACCGCCTCCGGTGGAGGAGGAGGAGGAAGCCGCTGCGTTTGAAAGCGGCACGAATGCCGCTGCCCCGTCTCAACCCGAAGAGCACCTTGCCCGCCCTGCTTTCGAAGCAAGGTCGCCTGCGCCGGTGACGCCCCCCCCTAGCGTGACGGAAGAGCCCGCCTACGACGCTGCTCCCGATCCAACGGAACCTTCTCTGCCGCCGCACCGCACCCGCAAATGGCTGTGGGTCGCGATTGTCATCGCCTTGCTCGCGCTTGCCGCCGCCGCCTTCGTCTATCTGGGCGGCAATCGTGCCATTCCGATCGCCCGCGCCGGAACGACCGCTCTCGAACTCGAATATTCCGGAAAGCCGGAGCGGCGCATGATGGAAAGCGGCAATGAGCTGCTCACGGTTTCGGGCCGGGTCGTCAACCCCACCGACGAACCGCAAAAGGTGCCGCAGATCCTGGCCGAGCTGCGCGATGCCCAGGGCCGGGTGGTTTATGATTGGGCCATTTCCGCGCCGGTGCCCCGCCTCCAACCGGGCCAGCGCGCGACGTTCAACAGTGCGGAAGTCGATGTGCCGCAATCCGCCCGCGAACTGAAATTGCGCTTCGGGGCCATTTCCTGACGGGAGAGCGGCAAGCGGGAGGAGCCTGATGCGGATCGGCATTCTGACCGGCGGAGGCGATGTTCCGGGCCTCAATCCCTGCATCCGCTCGATCGTGTTGTCGGCCATCGATCTCGGCTGGGACGTGACCGGTTTCCGCAAGGGCTGGCAGGGTTTTCTCAACATCGATCCCGGCGATCCCGCCAGCATCGCTGCTTTTACCTACAGACTGGACCGGGAAGCCGTGCGCGGCATCGACCGGATGGGCGGCACCATCCTTCACACTTCGCGCACCGATCCGCGCACGGTGAAGGAGGGAGACCGGACCGATCACGTCCTCTGCGTCCTGAAGGCCCTCGGCATCGACGCGATGATCACCTTGGGCGGCGACGGCACGCTGCGTTTTTCGGCCCATCTGTCGGCGCAGGGCTTCCCCGTCATTTCCGTGCCCAAGACGATGGACAATGACGTCCACGGCACCGATTATTGCATCGGTTTCTCGACCGCCGTCAGCCGCTCCGTCGAGGCGATCAATGCGCTGCGCACCACCACCGAAAGCCACGAGCGCATCGCCGTCATCGAATTGTTCGGGCGCCGCAGCGGCGAAACCGCGCTTCTTGCGGGGTTTCTCGCCCAGGTCGACCGGACGATCATCGCCGAGGTGCCGGCCGATCTCGACATCCTGCTCCCCCTTCTCGCTGCGGACCGCGCGTCGCGCCCGTCCAATTACGCCGTCTGCGTGATTTCCGAAGGCGCCCGATTGTCGACCGATGCCGCCGCAGACGGCAGCGACATCGCGCAATCGGCGACGAAGCGCGGCAAGGCCGGCGTCGGCCAGCGTCTGGCGCGACAGATCGAGGAGCGCACCGGAATCGGCACCGTCGTGCAGGAGCTGGCCTATCTGATGCGCGCCGGAGAACCCGATGCGATGGACCGGATGGTCGGCTTCGCCTTTGGCGGCCTTGCCGTCCAGCTTCTCCAGCGCGGCGAATATGGACGGATGGTGGCGCTCATCGACGGCAATTATCAGCATGTGCCTATCGATACCCTGCTCGCCGGAACCAAATCGGTCGATGTCTCGGCGCTTTACGACAGCGGCGTCTACCGCGCCCGCCTGTTGCGCGTCGAAGGCATGCCGATGTTCCTCTATTGAGGCGCCACCGCTTTTCGCGATTAGCACGTTGCGCGGGCCCGAGAGCTTTGCTAGAGGCGCGGCCTACCGGACGCCGGGTGACCGGCGGTACCTAAAGAAATGTGCGGTCGTGGCGGAACTGGTAGACGCGCAACGTTGAGGTCGTTGTGGCCGAAAGGCCGTGGAAGTTCGAGTCTTCTCGACCGCACCATTTCCCCTTCAGAACAATCTTTTGGCGGCGGCGTCCCTTCCGCTTGGCGGCAATCGGCTCCCGCCCTCGCGACGTCTCTTGTTCATGGGCCAAACCCGCCTTATTCCTCGTCGCCCGATGGCCAGTCATGCTTCCTCGCCGCTGAAGCGGTTTTTCGTCACCTCCTTCAAGGTCGGGCTCTACACGGCCCTTATCGCCCTTATCGCCCTCGTCGTCGCGGTGGGCGTCGCGATGAGCCAACTGCCCTCCTACCAGCAACTCGTCCGCCGCGACGATCTGGGACAGATGATCCGGGTGCGGGGGGCCGACGGATCGATCCTGGTGTCGATGGGGCCAAGTTTCGGCGAATGGCTGACCTATGACGAAATTCCGCCGGTCATGCGCGACGCGATGGTGGCCGTCGAGGACCGGCGCTTCTGGTATCATCCCGGTGTCGACCCGGTCGGGACGCTGCGCGGCATCCAGGTCAGCCTGACCGAAGGCGGCGGGGTGCGCGGCGTTTCCACCATTTCGCAGCAGCTCGCCCGCAACGTCTTCCTCACCAGCAAGCGCAGCTATGCGCGCAAGCTGCGCGAGGCGATCTTGGCCCTCGCGCTCGAGAGGCGTTTCTCCAAGGAACAGGTGCTCGAACTCTACCTCAACCGCGTCTATTTCGGCGGCGGCGCTTACGGCATCGACGCCGCGTCCCGGCTCTTCTTCGGCCATTCCGCCGAACAATTGTCGGTTTCCGAAGCGGCGATCATCGCGGGCCTCGTCAAGGCGCCGTCCAATTATTCGCCGACCGCCGATGCGGAAGCGGCGCGGGAGCGGGCCAATGTCGTGCTCGACCTGATGGTCCGCGCGGAAGCCATCACGCCCGCCCAGGCCGCCGCCGCCGACCCCGCCGAGGTCAAGATCGTGCCGACCCCCAAGCAGAACAGCGTCCGCTATTTCACCGATTGGGTGTTGCCGCAGCTCGATACCCTGATCGACGAAACCAGCGACCCGATCGAGGTCTGGACGACGCTCGATCCGGCCATGCAGCGGGCGGCGGACGCAGCGATCAACGCCAACACGCCGCGCGGCGCGCAAGGCGCGCTCGTGTCGCTCGACCGCGATGGCGCGGTGCGCGCGATGGTCGGCGGCAAGGATTATGTAAGCTCAATCTACAACCGCGCGACCCAGGCGCAGCGCCAGCCCGGATCGGCATTCAAATTGTTCGTTTATCTGACCGCGCTTGAAACCGGCTACACGCCGGAGCAGACGGTCGTCGACCAACCGGTGACGATCAACGGCTGGTCGCCGCGCAACAGCAACCGCCGCTTCGCCGGGCCAATCAGCCTGCGCGGTGCTTTCTCACTCTCCTTGAACACCGTGTCGGCGCAGATCGGGCAGCAAGTCGGTTTCAGCAATATCGCGGACATGGCGCGCCGGTTCGGCATCACCACGCCGGTCAACACGCATCCGTCCATGGTGCTCGGCACGTCCGACGTGCGCCTGATCGACATGACTCGCGCTTTCGCCGCGGTCCAGCGCAAGGGCACGGCGGTCACGCCCTACGGCATCGCCAAGGTCACGCTCGCCGATGGCAGCATCCTCTATCAGCACCGGTCCGACGAAAATCGGGTGCTCATCGCGCCTTGGGTCGCGGCGCAGATGACGGACCTTCTGCAATCCGCCGTGATGACGGGCACCGGCCGCGCGGCGCAGATCGGACGCCCCGTCGCGGGCAAGACCGGCACGACCACGTCCAACAAGGATGGCTGGTTCGTCGGCTTTTCGAGCGGCCTCACGACCGGCGTGTGGATGGGCCGCGACGATGCGCGGCCCATTGCGGGCCTTCAGGGCGGCACCGCGCCGGCCCGTGCCTTCCACGATTATATGGTGCAAGCGGTGGCCAAGCGCCCGATCGAACAGTTCGAGATCCAGACCGAATTGCCCGACTGGCAGACAGAACCCGACGCGGAAAGCTGGTACGGGGCGCCCGAGGATTTCATGATGGTCGATCCCGACGGCAATCCGATCGGCACGCCGCAGCCCCAACCGGGATCGCCCGAGGAAGCGCCCATGGATGCCGAGCCAGCCCCGGGCGAGGAACAGCTCGACCAGCAATGGCTGGACCGCGCCATTGGGCGGGAGCGGCCGCAACAGCCGGGCCGCCAGCCCCGGGAACCGGTGCGGCGCCCGGAAACGCTGCCGCCCGCCCCCGGCCAGCGGCAGGCGCCGCAGCAGCAACCCCTGGATATTTAACGGCTCAGGTCCGGCCGACCCGATGCAGCGCAGCGCCATTGCGGCGAAGCCATTCGCGCGCGGGCGAAGGATCGGCGCCGAAAATCTCGGCAACCAGGGCGTGAAAAGCGGGCCCATGATTCATGTGAACGCGGTGGGCGACTTCATGGGCGGCTGTCGCTTGGCGCACCCAGTCGGGCGCCAGGATCAGGCGCCAGCTGTAGCGAATGTCGCCAGACGCGGAACAGCTGCCCCAACGGGACACTGTGTCGCCAGTGCCGACGCGGCCGACCGTTACGCCTGCGCGCCGGGCGAACAAGGCCGTATCGGCGGTCAGGATGTCGAGCGCCTGTCTCCTCAACCAGCGCAGGAGACGCGCCTCAACTGCGTCTTCAGGACCGCCGAGCCGGATCACGCCTTCTTCCGCGCAGGGGGTTCGGGCCAGGCGCGGATCCCAGAAGATGCGGTGCTCGATCCCGCGAAATGGGATGGGCGCGCCCGGCACCAGCGGCATGGCTGGCGGCACGGCCGCCTGGGTTCGCGCGATCCAATCGGCCTGCGTCGCGGCCCAGGCCAGCGCCCGCCGCGCCGAAATGCGTTTCGGAACGGTCAGCACCACGGCGCCGGTCCGGCTGTCGACGCGCAGGCGCATCGCCTTGGCCCGGGCGGAAACCTTCAGCGTCATGCCCTCGGGAACCGCCGGGCCGGGCCGCCTAAAGATCATGGTCGATGACGTGCTGCTCGAAATCGACCACGTCCGTCTCGTTGACGGTCCAGCCGCGTGTCGACATTCCCGCTTGGTGGATCGTCTCGCGGTCGCCGCTGATCAGATAATGCCAATCGGGCAACGGCTTGCCCTCCGCGCGCAGGCGATAGGCGCAGGTGGACGGGAGCCAATCCATCTCCGCGATCTTGCCGGGCGTCAGGCGGATGCAGTCGGGCACGAAGGCGTGCCGGCCCTTATAGTGGGTACAGCGCCCTTCGCGGCGGTCGAGGAGGCGGCAGGCGACATTGGTGTGGAACACCTCGCCGCTTTCCTCATCTTCCAATTTGTGGAGGCAGCATTTGCCGCAACCGTCGCACAAGGCCTCCCATTCGGCGCGGCTCAGCCGTTGCAGCGGTTGTTCCCAAAAGGATTCCGTCATCGCACCCAGCGTTCGAGTTCGGCGGCCACGGCGGCCGCACCCTGATCCTGCGGCAACAACGCGATCGGCTCCCCCTTGGGACCGAAAAGGACCGCCGATCGGCTATGGTCCATCAGATATTCGCTCGCTCCGGCTTCATCGCGACGCTGATAATAAACGCCATAGGCCTTGGCTGCCGCGGCCAGCTGCTCGGGAGTGCCGGTAAGGCCGGTCATGCGCGGATGGAAGGCCGCGACATATTGCTTCACCACCGCCGGCGTATCCCGTTCGGGATCGACGCTGACGAAGATCGGCCGCACCTTTGCCGCCTTGGCGGGGGCGGCCTTTTCGAACGCCGCATAACCCTGCGCGATATGCTGAAGGTCGACCGGGCAGACGTCCGGACAATAGGTATAGCCGAAATAGACGATGCGGTAGGCGCCGTCGAAATCCTTGTCGGTGACGGCCTTTCCGTCCTGGTCGGTGAGGGCGAACGGCCCGCCGATCGCAGCTCCGGCGAGCGGCGGCGCTTCGGCGGGCGCCGAACATGCACCCAGAAAAGCGAAAAAACCCAACAGGATAAGCAAAGAAGTCCGCATTTTACGAAATCCATTCATGGTTTCTCCAGCCATGCTTTGCTAAGGGGCGGGGATCAAGCATCGTTTGTAAAAGGGTGGGAATCGTGCGTGTGAGACTTTTGAGCCTGGCGGCGATGGGAGCGGCAATTTGCCTGACGGCGCCGGCCCCGGCGCAGCGCGTGTCGGACGGCTATACGTTCCTCAAGGCCATTCGCGAGGGTGACGGCGCCAAAGCCAATGCGCTTGTCACCGCTCCCGGCTCCATCGTCCTCACCTACAAGGATCCGTCGACGGGCGAGGCCGCCATTCACGAGGTGGTGAAGCGCCGTGATGTCGCGTGGCTCAACTATCTCCTGGGCAAAGGCGCGAAAGCCGATCTTCAGTCGCGCAGCGGCGACACCGCCTTCACGCTCGTCGCGCAAATGGGCTGGATCGGCGGCGCGGAGATCCTGGTCGCGCACCGGGCCAATGTGAACGCCACGGACAGCCGGGGTCAGACGCCGCTCATCCTCGCGGTTCAGGGGCGCGACCTGCCGATGGTACGCTTTCTTCTCGATGCCGGAGCCGATCCCCGGGTCAGCGACCGGATCGCAGGGTATAACGCGCTCGATTATGCCCGTCGCGACAATCGCGCCGAGGCGATATTGCGCCTGCTGGAAAATCCGAAGCCGAAACAGAAGGACATTGTCGGCCCGAAATTCTGACGCGCCGGCTCAATCCAATCCGTCCAACCCTGAATCGGCGGCGCCCATGATCCGGCGCGCGGCCCGACGCGCGAAACGCAGCATTTCGGCTTTGCGGCGCCCAGCGGAAAGCGTGCGCGTCGGAGCATCGCGCAGGATTGCCGCATCGTAGCGGTCGGCGACGATCAGTCCCGAAAGGTCCGGCCCGCAATGATCGCCGTCGAAAGGATCGAGCGCGAAGCCGGCCGGCACCGCCCAGAAGAAGCGGTCGCAATGGTCGAGATAATCGCGCCACTTGCAATCGCCGAGCAGATCGGCGCGGGACACCTTGATCTCGACGATGGTGAGCAGGCCCTTGGCGTCCACCGCCATCATGTCGGCGCGGCGGCCGTTGGGCAGCGGCACCTCGCACAAGGCGCAGAGATCCAGGCGGTGAAACAGGCGGGATACGCCGCGCGCGACATCCTGGGCGGCAAGCGGCGCGTCGAGGAAGCAGGAATCGGGCAGGCTCGCCATGCCCTTGCCCTAGAATGAAACGGGAACGGATGAAAGGCCGGCCCCAAGAAAAAGGGCCTGCGCCGAAACGGCGACAGGCCCAGATTTCCCCACCGCTTCAGGCGGTCAGCGATAAAAAACGTGATTCCCGACGGTCGCCAGGCGCTTCAGCTTCCAACCCGGCGATACGCGGCGGGCGTGGAAGAATAGGGCATCGTCGACCTTGCTGTCGGCCAGATCCTGCATCGCGACATGGGCGATGCCGACCGCTTTTTTCCAATGGGCGGAACCGCGCGCGATCGGCGGGAACTTGCCGCCGCGAACGAAGGAAAACTGCCCGCGCTGTTTCACGACGCCGCACAGGGTAGAGGCGAAACGTCCCGACTTCATGCGGTTGATGATGACCTCGGCGACGGCGAGCTGCCCTTCCAGCGGTTCGCCCTTCGATTCGAAATAGACGGCGCCGGCAAGGCATTCCATTTCGGCGTCGAGGCCATTGTCGGCAAGATCGTCGACCATCGCGCTCAGGGTCTTGGGTTGGGCGAGGGTTTTGCCCGCATTGTCGGATTCATCCGCTGCGTCGGCAGGATCCGTGATCGCGACGGCATGCTCTGCAATGGAAGCGGCAGGATCGGTGGAAATTTCAGTCGCGGCCGGAGCCAGCGTGTCGACATTTTGAACGCCGTCCTCGATGGCGGCGGCGGCATGGACCGCATAAGAGGCGGCCACCGGAGCCGCATCCGCCTCTTCGGCCATGGACGGCCGGAAGGTAGCGGTAAGCGCAACAGCAAAAGAGGCCACGGCAAAGGCCGCAGCGCGCACGGAAACAAGCATCTAAACTCTATCAAGTGCGGCGGTCGATCCAACGCCGGATGCCTGGAAAATGCATCCCTGATCGCCCTCCGTCTGCGTGGCCGCCGTGCCGAAACTCTGGCACGTTGCGCGGCCCTCCGCTTTGGAAGTGCCGCCCATTAGTTTCGGCTGCGTGACCGAGTCAATCGAACGCATTCATTTCAGCGGCGAACCGTTCGGCAGATGCGATGTCCAGTTCTATTAACCATAGATCGGGGTCGAAACGGCGGCGCCTGTCTATGAATTTAGAAAATTCACCTTCATTTTCAATGACTTGACCAGTCATTCCTTGCCAGGAATAAAGGCCGTCCGCCTGCAGAAACCTTTGGAAAACCCCCTTTTTCTGGCCGCGTTCGTTAAGAATTACAATGATTTCGCCCGCTTTTTCATCGCCTTTGAACAGCACTGCGCCGAAGCCGCCTTCATCCTGGGCTTTGCGCAATAATGCACTGACCAGCACCGAAGAGGCGAGGCGGGGCGTCAAGACCGATAGCCGGGAAGGGAGGCGAGCGGGATGTGGGAGCGCATGAAGGTGCCGGTGCCGCGCGCCGCTTCCTCCCCATCCGAATCGATGAGCCGCGCGTCGGCGACCATCACGCGGCGGCGACCGCTCGCCCAGCGGCCCTCCGCCACGACGCTTCCCCCTTTGAGCGGCCGGGTGAAGAGGAGGTTGAAGGCGGTGGTCAGCAGGAAGCGGTCCGACACCATGCTGTTGCACGCATAGAATGCCGCATCGTCCAGCATCTTGAAATAAAGGGTTCCATGCGCCGCGCCGGCCGCATGAAAGACGTGCCGATCCACGTCGAACCGGATGCGGGCGAACCCTTCCTCGACGATTTCAAGTTTCGATTCGAACAGGGTGTTGATCGGCGCCGCGGCATAAAGGGATTCGAGCGCGCGAAAGTGGGCTTCGGCCCCTGAAGCGCCCCCGTCAGGCCGCAAGCGACTCCACCCCGGCGAGAAGCGCATAGATCGCGTCATTGGATCTCGCGCCGCGCAATTTGGCGACGCAATTCTTGTCGCGCAACGCCCGGCTGACGCTGGCCAGCGCCTTCAAATGATCCGCCCCGGCGTCTGGCGGAGAGAGAATCAGGAAAACGAGATCCACGGGCAAGGCATCGACCGCCTGATAATCGATCGGACCGGTAAGCCGGGCGAAGAAGCCGTAGACATGGTCCAGGCCATCGATCTTGCCATGGGGAATGGCGATGCCGCCGCCAAAGCCCGTCGACCCCAATTTTTCCCGCTCCAGCAGGCAGGCGGCGATCGCCTTGGCATCGAGGCCCGTCTGGCGCGCGGCCGCACCGGCCAGCTGCTGAAACAGCGCCTTCTTGCTGGTCGCGCCCAGATGCGAGTCGATCGCATCGATCGACAGAATGTCCGACAAAATTGTCATACCGATAGAATACCTCGGCCCCCGGCGGAGGCCCTGTGCACCAAAAATGCGCGCCCGTGAAGCGGCGTCAGCCGCGTTCCGGTTCGACCCACCCGATGGTTCCGTCGCCCCGGCGATAGACCATGTTGAAATGTCCCGTCCCGCTGTTGCGGAAGAGAAGGGCGTTGGTGTTGCGAAGATCGAGCTGCATGACCGCATCCGACACCGATGCTTCGGGAATGTCGACCCGGGTTTCCGCGACGATCGGGGGGTTGTCCGAAGGCTCCGCCTCCTCGTCGCCGGATTCGAACACCGTATAACCGGCGTCCATTTCATAGGCCGCGCCGTTGAGGCCGCGTCCATGCTTGTCCTTGAGCCGCCGCATATAACGGCGCAATTGTTTCTCGATGCGGTCCGCGGCCTGATCGAAAGCCGGGTGCGCCTCGCTCGCCCGGGCCGACCCTTTAAGGACCACGCCTTGCATGACATGGGCGACGATGTCGCAGCTGAAATGGCCGAAAGGCGCTTTGCCGAACGTCACCTGGCTGGAAATAGCGCGGGAGAAATATTTATCGGCAATTGCTGCCATTCGATCCTGAACATGCTGCCGCAGGGAATCTCCCGTATCGACCTGATGACCAGAGACCAGAATTTCCATCGTCTTCTCCGTACTGGCAAGGTCGTCAAACTGGACCCGCTCCCATCTTACGTCAACCGCACCGCCTTCAGCCGGTTCCACAAGGGCTCGGTAATTTCCGCCAGAAAAGCGGCGTGGCGCGCCAATTCCTCCTGGCTCGCAGCATGCGGGCGCGGGGGGCGCACGGTGCGTGCGGCCGCCGCAATGACCGTGGCGACGGGTGCCGACGGCCCCGCTTCGGCCATCTCCGCGGCCAGCGAGAAACCGATCTGGCGGCCCCCGCACAATTCGACATAGACTTGGGCAAGAAGCTGCGCGTCGATCAAGGCGCCATGCTTGATGCGCAGGCTCCGATCGACGCCATAGCGGGTGCAGAGCGCGTCCAGGCTGTGCTTGGCGCCCGGATGGCGGGATCGCGCCAGCACCAGCGTGTCCACCATCCGCGTCATGGGGATGAGGGGCCTGCCGCACAAATCGAGCTCCGCGTTCAAAAAGCCGAAGTCGAAGCTCGCATTGTGCGCGACGAGGGGCGAATCACCGATAAACTCAAGCAATTCCTCGCAACTCTCCTCGAAGAAAGGCTTGTCGGACAGAAAGATGTCGCTGAGCCCGTGCACCGCTTCCGCCTCGGAGGGCATGGCACGCCGGGGATTGAAATAAGCGTGGAAGGTGCGTCCAGTTTCGACCCGGTTGAACAATTCGACGCAGCCGATCTCGACCATCCGGTCGCCGTTCAAGGGGCTGAGGCCGGTGGTTTCGGTATCGAAAACGATTTCGCGCATGGCGCGCTTATGAATCGGCCCCGCCGGTCAGGCAAGCAATGATGCGGCGAACCGATGACCGCGTGTCTTCGATCGGGCCGCCGGTCGGAATCACGAAATCGGCCAGGGCCCGTTTGTCCGCGTCCGGCATCTGAAGCGCCACTATGCGGGCAAACTTTTCGGGCGTCATGCCGGCGCGCGCGAGCACCCGGGCGCGCTGCACCTCGGCAGGGGCGGAGACGACGGCGATCTTGTCGGTCTGTCCGCTCCCGCCTTTTTCAAGCAGCAACGGGATATCCAGCACGACCAGCGGTGAATCCGAATGCGCCTCCAGGAACAGCCGCCTTTCCTTGGCGACGGCGGGATGAATCAGCCCTTCCAGCCTTTCGAGCGCCGCAGGGTCGCCGAGCACGCGTTCGGCGAGGCTGGTCCGGTCGACCCCCGCCGCGCCGGTCGTTCCCGGAAAATGCGCCTCGATGGCGGCGACGAGTCGCCCTTCCGGCCCCTGCAGCCGGTGGACGGCGGCGTCCGCGTCGAACACCGGAATTCCTTCGTCGGCGAACATCCGCGCAACGGTGGATTTTCCCATGCCGATCGATCCGGTCAGGCCAAGCACGATCATGACGTCAGCCTTTGCCGCAGGGCGGCGTCCGCGTCGCGCGGGGCGGGATGGCCGAAAAAGATGGGAAAGGCAGCGGCGGCCTGCGCGATCAGCATGTCGATGCCGTCGACGGTCGGCAGGCCGCGCGCCCGTGCCGAAGCCAGGAGCGCGGTCTCGCGCGGATGGTAGACCATGTCGAAAACGAGGCCCTGGGGCTCGACGGCGAGCGGCGGAAAACCGGCCATGCCGAGCGGCGAAGCGTTGATCAGAATATCGGCCCCCGCCAGGTCGTCGTCGTCCAACGCCCCTATGCGTCCTGAGTCGCCGAGCAGAGCCGCCGCCAGCGCGCTTGCTTTATCGGCGCTGCGGCCGTGAACGGTGATGCGGTGCGCGGAAATGCCTGCGGCGAGGCATCCGGCGATCGCGGCCCGTGCCGCGCCGCCGGTCCCGATGATCCGGACGGCGCCGTCCTTCCCGATTCCATGCCCGGTCAGCGTGTCCCGAACGCCCGCTATGTCGCTATTATACGCCGTTCCCGCCGAAGAGACGGTGTTGCACGCCCCCGTCAGCCGGACGCCCTCGGACTGGCTGGTGAGATAAGGCAGAATCGCTTCCTTCAACGGCATCGTGACATTGCAGCCCCGCCATGCCGGATCTTTCGCGCGAGCGGCGAAATAGGCGGGGAGGTCGTCCGCAACGAGCCGCAACGCCCGATAAGCGCCCGGCAAGCCGAGGCGGGCCAGCCAGAATGCGTGGATGATCGGCGACAGGCTGTGGGCGACCGGATCTCCGATCACTTCGGCATAGGGCACGCTCATGCCGGCATCTTTCCGCTGGTGCGCAGATGATCGAGCAAGGGCAGGAGCGGCAAGCCCAGAATGGCGAAATGGCTTCCCTCGATGCTCGAGAAAAGCTGAGCGCCGAGGCCCTCGATGCGATAGCCGCCGACGCTCCAGCGTATCGCCTCATATTCCCGGTCGAGATAGGACTGGATGAACGCGTCGCTGAGCGGCCTGACGGTCAGCGCTACACTTTCCGTCGCGCGCCACGTCACCGCCCCTCGTTCGATCAGGACGGCAGCCGAATGAAGCCTGTGCGTCCGCCCGGACAGCAGGCGAAGCTGGCCTTCCGCATCGGCCCGCGAGACAGGCTTGTCGAGCATGGTGCCGTCGTCGAGCTCAAGCGTCTGATCGGCGCCCAGGACCGGAAGAGGTGCCGCGGCAGCGCGCGCCTTCGCCTCGGCAAGCGCCAGAGCGAGCGAGGACGCGTCCATCCCATTCGCCCGGAGCCGTTCCTTGACCTTTTCTTCATCCAGCGGCGCGGAAACGACGTCGAAGGGTACGCCCGCCGCCGCCAGCATGCGCTGCCGCGTTTCGCTCCGGGATGCGAGGCCGATCATTCTTCCGCGGCGTCCAGCCGCTGATTGACGAGCTTGACGATCGCGAAGGCGGTTTCTTCGATCGAACGGCGGGTCACGTCGATGACCGGCCAGCCATTGTCTGCGAACAGGCGGCGCGCGAAGGCCAGTTCGGCGGCGACCGCTTGCTCGTCCACATAATCGGTTTCCGGCGCCTGGTTGAGCGACAGCAGCCGGTTGCGCCTTATCTGGATCAGCCGGTCGGAATTGGTGGTGAGGCCGACGACGAGCGGATGGTTGAGGGCGAACAGGCTGGGCGGCAGCGGCAATTCGGGAACCAGTGGAATATTGGCGACCTTATAACCCTTGTTGGCAAGATAGATGGACGTCGGCGTCTTCGAGGTGCGGGAAACCCCGGCCAGCACCACGTCGGCCTCTTCCCAATTCTCCCACCCGATCCCGTCGTCATGGGCGATGGTGAACTGAATGGCGTCGACGCGGGCGAAATAAGCCTCATCAAGGGCGTGCTGCCGTCCAGGCCGCGCCTTGGCTTGCTGACCGAAGGCGACGGTCAATGCGTCGATCACGGGATCCAGCGCCGAAACGGCGGCTATTCCCTTGCGGCGGCATTTTTGCTCCAGCTCGCGCCGCACCATGTTGTTGGCGAGGGTGAAGAGAACGAGGCCCGGCCGCCGCTCGATATCCTCCAGCACGCGATCGAGATGGCCTTCGGACCGGACCATCGGCCAGAAATGCTTGATCGTCTCGACCTCGTCGAATTGGGAAAGACAAGCCTTGGCAATCATTTCAAGGGTTTCGCCGGTCGAATCCGACAGCAGGTGGAGATGCAGCCGATTCATTCCCTATCCCGCCCGAACTGCTTGTGGAAAACCATGGGGATAGGGCTAGCGGAAGGCTTGGGATCGATTCAAGGAAAGCTTTTGCCCCCGCTTCCACAATTTCCATCCACACTTTGGCGAACATCGGAAAGGTTCCACGTTCATCCTGTGGATCACGGGGATAAATCCGGCGAATCCGCGCGCTTCCGCGGCCGCGCCAGAGTCAAACTGTTGGCAAGAACGGGGCAAGCCAATAAACCCCGGCATCCAGCGCCCTACTTCCTTCATCAGACTCTCTATAAATATAATATTATTTTTGGGACCGAGCGGAGCCAGCCTTGCCATGAGCGGAATATCGAAGCCTTTGCTGACCGTCCTGAATGGCGGAAATCCGGGCGTCCGGCCGATCTGGCTGATGCGTCAGGCCGGACGCTATCTGCCCGAATATCGCGCGCTCCGGGCGGCCAAGGGCGGCTTTCTCGACATGGCCTACGATCCGGAGGCGGCGGCCGAAATCACGCTTCAGCCGATCCGCCGGTTCGGGTTCGACGGCGCGATCTTATTCTCCGACATTCTCGTCATCCCCCATGCGCTTGGCCAGGATTTGACCTTTGTGGCCGGAGAAGGCCCGCGATTGACCCCACCTCTCGTCGATAGCGATTTACGCGCTCTGGAGGCCGTTTCCGGCCGTTTGCAGCCCATATACCGGACTGTGGAAAAGGTGGCGGCCGCATTGCCGGCGCAAACGACCTTCCTCGGCTTCGCGGGCAGTCCCTGGACCGTCGCGACCTATATGGTGGCCGGCCAGGGCAGCCGCGAGCAGGCCGAGGCGCGGCGTTACGCTTATCGCGACCCCCAGGCCTTCCAGGCGATCATCGACGCCATATCCGGCATGACCGTGGACTATCTGTCGGGTCAGGTGCGGGCAGGCGTGGAAGCCGTGCAGCTGTTCGACAGCTGGGCTGGAAGCCTGTCGCCGGAGCAATTCGAACGCTGGGTCGTCGTGCCGACCGCCGCCATCGTCGCCGCTTTCAAGGCACGCCATCCTAATGTGCCGGTCATCGGCTTTCCCAAAGGCGCGGGCGGCAAGCTCGCCGCTTATGCGCGCGAAACGGGCGTCGACGCGATCGGGCTTGATGAAACCGTGGATCCGCTCTGGGCGGCGCGGGAACTGCCCGCGACCCTTCCGGTGCAGGGCAATCTCGATCCTCTCGCGCTCATTGCCGGCGGAAACGCGCTTGAAAAGGCGGCGCGCCATATCATATCGGCCTTCGAAGATCGTCCGCACGTCTTCAACCTGGGGCATGGCATCTTGCCGGATACACCGATCAACCATGTCGAAGCCTTGCTGAGGATCGTCCGCGCGTGACGGACGGGCTCAACCTCGCTACGGCGCTCAGCATGACCTATGCGTGGATCAAGGCGGGCCACCTCATCTTCGTGATCTTCTGGATCGCGGGCCTGTTCATGCTGCCGCGTTATTACATCTATCATCAGGAAGCGGCGCCGGGCTCGGACGAGGAAGCGCGCTGGATCGACCGCGAGCGGAAACTTCGCAACATCATCCTCACGCCGGCGATGATCCTGGTCTGGGTCTTCGGTTTGACCCTTGCCTATACGACGGGAGCCTGGAGCCAAGGCTGGTTCCACGCGAAATTTGCGCTGGTCCTTATTTTGTCGGGCTATCATGGCTATATGGTGAGCTACGGCAAGAAGCTGGCGCGGGGCGAGCGCCCGGTCAGCGGCAAAGCGCTTCGCATTATGAACGAAGTGCCGGGCATCGCCACCGCCCTTATCGTTATTCTGGTCATCGTCCGGCCGTTCTGACCGGCGGCTTTCACCCGCTTGACTTGAAAAAAGCGGGAGCCTAACGGCAGGGCAAGTCGTTGCCTGCCAGTCCTTGGCGCGGGCTTTCCTCTTGCCGCTGTTCTGCCGCTTTCGGACGACACCTCCTTCCTTTGAGATTCCTCATGCATTTAAAAGACTTGAAGCAAAAAACCCCGGCAGAGCTCGTTGCGATGGCCGAAGAAATCGGGGTCGAAAGCGCCTCCACGCTCCGCAAGCAGGAGCTGATGTTCTCGATCCTCAAGGTCCAGGCCGAACAGGGCGACGAGATCATGGGCATGGGCACGATCGAGGTGCTGCCCGACGGTTTCGGCTTCCTCCGCTCGCCAGACGCCAATTATCTCGCCGGGCCGGACGACATTTACGTGGCGCCGAACCAGGTGCGCCGCTTCGGCCTGCGCACGGGCGACACGGTGGAAGGCGAGATCCGCGCGCCGAAGGACGGCGAACGTTATTTCGCGCTGACCCGCATCGTCTCGATCAATTACGACAATCCCGAAGCGGTGCGTCACCGCGTCAATTTCGACAATCTGACGCCGCTCTACCCGAACGAGAAGCTCCGCCTCGACACGCTCGATCCGACCGTCAAGGACAAGTCCGCCCGCGTCATCGACATCGTCTCGCCGCAGGGCAAGGGCCAGCGCGCCCTGATCGTCGCGCCGCCGCGCGTCGGCAAGACCGTTCTCCTTCAGAACATCGCCAAGGCGATCACCGACAACCACCCCGAAGTCTTCCTGATCGTGCTCCTCATCGACGAGCGCCCGGAAGAAGTCACCGACATGCAGCGCAGCGTGAATGGCGAGGTCATCTCCTCGACTTTCGACGAACCGGCGCAGCGCCACGTGCAAGTGGCTGAAATGGTGATCGAAAAGGCGAAGCGCCTGGTCGAGCACAAGAAGGATGTCGTGATCCTGCTCGACTCCATCACCCGCTTGGGGCGCGCCTACAACACGGTCGTGCCCAGCTCCGGCAAGGTGCTGACCGGCGGCGTCGACGCCAACGCCCTGCAGCGGCCGAAGCGCTTCTTCGGCGCCGCCCGCAATATCGAGGAAGGGGGCTCGCTGTCGATCATCGCCACCGCGCTCATCGACACCGGTTCGAAGATGGACGAGGTGATCTTCGAAGAGTTCAAGGGCACCGGCAACTCGGAAATCGTCCTCGACCGCAAGGTCGCCGACAAGCGTATCTTCCCGGCGTTGGACGTCGGCAAGTCCGGCACCCGCAAGGAAGAATTGCTGGTCGATCCGGCGACCCTGTCGAAGATGTGGGTGCTCCGCCGCATCCTCATGCAGATGGGCACGGTCGACGCGATGCAGTTCCTCCTCGACAAGATGAAGGACGCCAAGTCCAACGAGGATTTCTTCGCGTCGATGAACCAGTAAGGGCTTGGAGGCGTTCGGAGGGGCTATGCTGGACCTGTTTCTGACCTTCTCCGCCACGATCGGCGGCCTTGGCGACATCTGGGGGCATATCGTCGCCGATTTCTCCAATCTGGGTTCGCCCTCCGCTTTGTCCGCCTTCGGCCAGGTGCTGATGATCGACATCATGCTGGCGGGCGACAATGCCATCGTCGTCGGCGCGCTGGCGGCGGGTCTCCCGGCCGATCAGCGCAAGAAAGTCATCCTGATTGGCATCGTCGCCGCTCTCGTCCTGCGCATCATTTTCGCGCTGATGGTGAGCTGGCTGCTCGGCATCGTCGGGCTGGTGCTGGCGGGCGGATTCCTGCTGCTCTGGGTCGCCTGGAAGATGTATCGCGAAATCCGCCACACCGGCGAATCCGCGGGCTCGCCCGAAGTCGACGGCGACGAGCATACCGGACTCCGGTCCGCCAAGACCTTCGCGGGCGCCGCCTGGGCGGTCGCGCTGGCCGATGTGTCGATGAGCCTCGACAATGTCCTCGCCGTCGCTGGCGCGGCGCGCGACCATCCCGGCATCCTGATCATCGGCTTGCTGCTGTCGGTCGCCCTGATGGGCCTCGCCGCCAACGTCATCGCCAAATATATCGAACGCTTCCGCTGGATCGCTTGGGTAGGCCTTGCGGTCATCGTCTACGTTGCGCTGAAGATGATCTGGGAAGGCTGGCACGAAGTGGAGCCGGTGCTCGCGGCGACTCTGGGTTGAACGGCTGGTAAGGCACGGAGCCGGATTTCCGGCTTCGAAGCATCCGAGGATGGTTCTTCCCCCCGCAGTTCGATAAGCTGAATCCCTCGTCAGCAAAGGAGAGCGGCATGAAGGTTTCCGTCGACATCGATTGCACGCCGGAGGAGGCGCGGCGCTTTCTCGGCCTTCCCGATCTGACGCCCATTCACGACCTCTATCTCGAACAGATGCGCAAGGCGATGACCGACGGCATCGGCCAGGAAGCCTTTGGCGAGATGATGAAGAGCTGGGCGCCGCTGGGTGAGAACGGCATGGCCCTCTGGCGTCAGATGATGGACGGGATGAGCGGCAAGAGGTGAACGCCCGGCCCGACACCATCTATGCGCTGTCGTCCGGAACGCCTCCCGCCGCGATCGGAATCATTCGGGTGAGCGGCCCGCTGGCCGCCGGGGCGCTGGCGGCATTGGCCGGGCGGGTGCCGCAGCCGCGCCGGGCTTCCTATGCCCGGTTGAGGCATCCCAAAAGCGGGGATTTGCTCGACCACGCGCTCATCCTGTTCTTTCCTGGACCGCGCACGGCGACGGGCGAGGATCTGTGCGAGCTCCATGTGCATGGCGGCCGTTCGGTCGTGGCAGCGGTGCTGGAGGCCCTGTCAACGGTTCCCGGTCTGCGCGCTGCCGAAGCGGGCGAATTCACGCGCCGCGCATTCGAAAACGGCCGGATCGACCTGACCGAAGCCGAAGGCATTGCCGACCTGCTGACCGCGGAAACCGAGAGCCAGCGCCGATCGGCGCTCGCCATGGCGGGTGGGGCTCTCAGCCGTGAAATCCGGGGATGGCAAGAGCAGCTGCTTGCGATCGCCGCTCAGGTCGAAGCGGAGATCGACTTCTCAGATGAAGGCGATGTCGGTGCGGAGTCGGCTGAGCGCTGGCGGCCCGCCTTGGCCGAACTCGAGCGGGATGTCGCGCGAGCCTTGAAGCGCCCGTCGGCGGAACGGCTTCGCGACGGCATTCGGGTGGTGATCGCGGGTCCGCCCAATGCCGGCAAGTCGACCTTGATGAATGCGCTCGCCGGGCGGGATGTCGCGATCACCTCGCCTCTTGCCGGCACGACGCGAGACAGCATTGAAGCGCCAGTCTCTCTGGGCGGCTATCCTTTCATCCTGATCGACACAGCGGGATTGCGGGAATCGCAAGACATGATCGAAGCGATCGGCGTCGAAAGGGCGGAAGCGCATCTCGAGGCGGCGGATGTGATCCTGTGGCTCGGCAAGCCGGACGACCGACCTTCGGGCCCACGAATCATTCGAATCTCCGCGAAAAGCGATATTGCCCCGTTCGAGCCGGGCGCCGATCTCGCAGTGTCGGCGCTGGGTGGCGAGGGCCTGGACAGGCTCCTGGCCCTCCTTATTGAAATAAGTGCCGGCATGCTGCCCGCAGAGGGCGAAGTGGCGATCAATCGCCGCCATCGCGAAGCCTTTAGCCACGCTGCCGAAAGTTTGAAGAACGCGGCGCATGAAAGCGATCTCCTGCTTGTCGCCGAGGAACTGCGCCAGGTGCGCCTCCATTTCGACAGGGTAACGGGCCAATCCGGGGTGGAGGACATGCTCGATGCACTTTTCGGACGATTTTGCATCGGCAAATGATGTTCCACGTGGAACATTTTGACAGAATGGGTGGCAGACCGTAGCTGAGCTTCATGCGTCATTATGATGTTATCGTTGTCGGCGGCGGCCACGCCGGCTGTGAAGCTGCCGCGGCGGCGGCACGCATGGACGTGTCGACAATGCTGGTCAGCTTCAGGCGGGATATGATTGGAGCCATGTCCTGCAATCCGGCCATCGGAGGCCTCGGAAAAGGGCATCTCGTTCGTGAAGTCGACGCCTTTGACGGTCTCCTCGGCCGCGCCGCCGACCAAGCGGCCATTCACTACCGCATGCTCAACGCCAGCAAGGGAGCTGCCGTTCGCGGTCCGCGTATCCAGGCCGACCGGCGCCTGTTCAAGCGCGCCATCCACACCTTGCTCGAACGCCAGGCCAATCTCGATATCCTTGAAGGAGAGGCCCAATCGCTGCTGATCGAGTCCGGCAGAATTAACGGCCTGCAATTGGCGGATGGTTCGGCGATCCGGGCGCGCGCCGTTATCCTGGCAACGGGCACGTTCCTCAACGGCAAGTTGCATTTCGGGCTGCGCAACACGGCTGGAGGTCGGGTCGGCGAGCAGGCCGCCCGCGATCTCGGCATGCAATTGCGGCATCTTGATTTGCCGCTCGGCCGTCTCAAGACCGGGACGCCGCCACGTCTTGATGGGCGCGGCATCGATTGGGCGAGGCTCGAACGGCAGCCCTCCGATGATGGGCACTGGACCATGTCGGAGCTGAGCCCGGGACGATCCGCGCCTCAGCTTTTTTGTGCGATCACGCGCACAAATGCCGTTACGCATGATATCATCCGCGCGTCGTTGGATCGGTCCCCGCTTTTCTCCGGCGACATCGAAGGCGTAGGGCCGCGTTATTGTCCGTCCATCGAGGACAAGATTCATCGCTTCGGCGACCGCGAAGGGCATCAGATTTTTCTCGAGCCCGAGGGTTTGAACGATCCGCTCATTTATCCAAACGGCATATCGACCTCCCTGCCGGAGGACGTTCAATTGGCCATGGTGCGCTCCATGGAAGGCCTAGAAAATGTGGACATCGCCCAGCCCGGCTATGCCGTGGAATATGATTATGTCGATCCGCGCATTCTGGAACCCACGCTGGGCGTCCGCAACATTCCCGGCCTCTATCTCGCCGGCCAAATCAACGGCACTACGGGCTATGAGGAAGCTGCCGCGCAAGGGTTGGTCGCCGGCTTGAACGCAGCGGCATTCGCAAAGGAAACGGCTCCTATCCTGTTCGACCGCAGCGACAGCTATATTGGCGTCATGGTCGATGATTTGGTGTTGCAAGGCGTCACCGAACCCTATCGCATGCTGACCGCGCGCGCCGAATACCGCTTGCACCTGCGCGCGGACAATGCCGATGTGCGACTCACGCCCAAGGCCATTGCGGCCGGTTGCGTATCGGAAGAGCGTAAAGCCGCTTTCGACGCCAAGCAGGCCGATCGCGCTGCCTTGGAGACGTTGTTATCGGCCAGATATCGCGGTGCCGACCTTCAACGGGAAGACATTTCCGTGCGTGACGATGGAGTGCGGCGTCCCCTGACCGAATGGCTTCGCTTTCCCGAGGTGCATGAAGCGGCGATAAAGAGGCTCCTTCCTGAAGCCGGACAGTTTTCGACAAATCTGATCGAAACGGCAGTCCAGGATCATCGCTATGCGCCTTATCTCGAACGGCAGGCAGCGGAGGTTGCACGGCTACGGTCGGACGAAGCCGTACGTTTGCCGGCCGATCTCAATTACTGCGATATTGCGGGGCTCTCCGGTGAAATGATGGAACGGCTCCAGGCATCGCAGCCATCCACCTTGGGGGCGGCAAGCCGCATCAGGGGGATCACGCCTGCGGCATTGGCAGCCATTTTAGTCCACGTTCGCCGGAGAGCGGCGTAATGAACGGGCGGGCATGGGTTGAAAGACACTGCAATGTTTCACGTGAAACATTGGAAAGGATGGAGGCCTTTGTCGCGCTGCTCCGTTCAGAAAATGAAGTCCAAAATCTGATATCCCGCGCAACCCTGGATTCTATTTGGGAACGCCATATTTGGGACTCTGCGCAACTTTTGCGATTCGCGCCCGATGCCAAAAGCTGGATCGATCTCGGGACTGGCGCAGGCTTTCCTGGCCTGATTATCGCAGCGCTCTCTCAGGCAAAAGTGACTATGGTCGAAACGCGGCCGAAACGCGTCGATTTTCTCCGCCGTGCCGCCGACACGCTCGCTCTTTCAGGCAAAACGCAAATTCTGTGCGCCAAAGTGGAGCGGGTACCGCCGCGCCGCTATGACGTCATCAGCGCCCGCGCTTTTGCGCCCCTGCACACTATCCTGCCGCTCGGATTGCCGTTTTCGGATAAGGGCACGACCTGGATCTTGCCGAAAGGACGCAATGCTGCATCGGAACTGGAAGCGCAGGCGGGTTTGTGGCACGGTTTCTTCCGGGTCGAGCCCAGCCTGACCGATTCCGACGCTGGAATCATCGTGGCGCAGGGGGTTCAGCGGGCGAAGGGGACGAGGCGCACATGATCAAGCTCGCGGTCGCCAACCAGAAAGGCGGGGTGGGGAAGACCACCACGACAATCAACATAGCCACCGCGCTCGCCGCGACCGGCTGGAAGGTTTTGGTCGTCGATCTCGATCCGCAGGGCAACGCGTCGACGGGCCTCGGAGTCGATCATTCCCAACGCGAATCGTCCAGTTACGATCTCCTCCTCGGCAATGGCGGATTGGAGGACGTCGCGGTCGCCACCATCGTTCCCAACCTTCATGTCGTTCCCGCGACCGTGAACCTCTCCGGCGCCGAGGTCGAGCTGGTGGGCGAGCCCGACCGCACCCATCGATTGGACGCCGCGCTGAACGCGTCCGGCGCGGCCCGCTGGGACATTTGCCTGATCGATTGCCCGCCCTCGCTCGGTCTTCTCACCGTCAACGCGCTGGTCGCCGCGGAGTCGATTTTCGTACCGTTGCAGGCGGAATTTTTCGCTTTGGAAGGCCTAAGCCAGCTGCTCCGTACAATCGAGCTCGTCCGCGACCGCTTCAATCCGGGGCTTTCCGTGGTCGGCGTTGCCCTCACCATGTTCGATCGCCGCAACAATTTGTCCGGCCAAGTGGCCGACGATGTCCGCGCCGTGCTCGGCAAAACCGTGTTCGATACGGTTATTCCGCGAAATGTCCGCCTGTCCGAGGCGCCTAGCCATGGCATACCGGCGCTCATCTACGACATGCGTTGTCCGGGGTCCGAAGCCTATATGTCCCTCGCGCGGGAATTGATCGCCCGCTTGCCGGAGAAAGCAGAAGCCGCATGAGCGAAATTCCGATGAGAAAGCGCGCGCCGGGATTGGGCCGCGGCCTGTCCGCCCTGCTGGGCGAAAGCGCCCCCTCCGAAGAACGCCCCGGCGCCGGCAAGGGCGTTCAACTCGTGCCCGTAGCGAGCATCGCTCCCAATCCCGATCAGCCGCGCCGCCATTTCGACGAAGCCGCTCTGAACGAACTCGCCGAGTCGATCCGTGCGCGCGGCGTGCTCCAGCCGCTCGTCGTCCGTCCCCATGGCGGCCGGTATCAAATCGTTGCGGGCGAGCGGCGTTGGCGGGCGGCACAGCGTGCCCAGCTTCACGAAGTGCCGGTCGTCGTCCGCGAGTTCGACGATCCCAACACGCTTGAAGTCGCGCTGATCGAAAACATCCAGCGCCAGGATCTGAATGCGGTCGAGGAAGCGGAAGCCTATCAGCGCCTCATCGCCGATTTCGGGCACACCCAGGACGCGCTGGGCAAGATCGTCCACAAATCGCGCAGCCACGTCGCCAATCTCCTCCGCCTGCTCGACCTGCCGGCGTCGGTCCGCGCCAAGGTGGCGTCGGGCGAGATCAGCATGGGCCATGCCCGCGCGCTCGTTTCTGCGCCCGATGCCGAGCAGCTGGCGGATGATATCGTCGCGCGCGGCTTGTCGGTGCGCGACGTCGAGAAATTGGTCCGCGATGCGAAGCCGCGCAAGGCGGCGGGAGACCGGGTGCCGTCCGGGGGCGGCGCCAAGGATGCGGACCTTGCGGCGCTCGAGCGCCAGCTTGGCGACATGCTCGGCCTCAAGGTAGCAATCGGCTATCAGGACGGCGCGGGCGGCACGGTGACCCTCACTTATTCGACGCTCGATCAGCTCGACATGATCTGCCAGCGCCTCAGCAACGAACGGATATAAACCCTCAGCGCAGGCGCGCTGCCTGGCGCGCGATCGCGAACAAGGTTTCCTCGGCCGCGATGGGGCCGGGGCCTCCTGAACTTTTGACCAGCCGTTCGGCATCGAGAAGCCGCTCCAGGGCGCGGGCAAGCAATGCGCCCCGCCACCGGCCAAGCTGCTGCTGAACGGCGGGCTTTTCTTTCCAGAACAACGCCTTGCCTTCTGACGTCATGACGGCATCGAGGCTGTTTCCTCCCTCGACCGATGCCCGCATCCGGGCGAGCAGGGTGAAGCGGCGCAGCACCGCGCGCAGCAGGGCGATGCCCTCCACATTCTCGGTCGCCAAACGCGCCAGCTCGATTTTCAGCAGGGCCGGGTCGCCGCCAGCGACCGCATCGACGATCCGCGACAAATCGCCCTCGTCGCTGGCCGCGCCGACGGCATCGATCACGTCATGGTCGATTGCCTGCGGCCGATCCGGTTCGGCATCGGCATAGAGCGCATATTTGCGCATTTCCTGATCGATCAGCGCCCGGTTGCCGCCGGTGATGTCGGCGATGCGCTGGGCGACGTCGGGACGCAAGGTCAGGCCCTGTTCCCGCGCCAGATCCATCGCGACCCGGCCCGCATCGCGTCCCTCCGGCGCATAGCTGGCGAAGGCGAGGGCATTGGGCGCGGCGAGCGCGAGTTTCAGCAGGCGCGACGTTCCCTTGAGCGCGCCGCCGAGCAGCAGGACGGGATTGCCCGCCGCCGGGGCTTCGATCAGCGCTTCCACCGCCGCGGCGCATTCGTCGCCCGCCGGATCGACCTCGATATAGCGCGCGCCGCCGAACATGGAGATGGACGCCGCCTCATCGGCCAGCCGCGCAGGATCGGCCTTAAGCTCCGCGCCGCTGAGGTCGATCCGCTCGGCATCGCCGCCCAGCGCCTGGCCGAGGAGCTTGGCAAGCGCGCGCGATCCCGCATCGTCGGGACCGTGGAGCAGGATGAAGCGAGTATCCGGCCCTGGCGCCCGCAGCGCCTTTTCGACCTGCCCGCGATTGGCCTTCACGGATTTTCGCGCGCGGCGTAGAGCGCGACACGCGCCACGATCTGGTCGGCGAGCTCCGCCGACAGGCGCTCGAGCGCGGTTTCCTCGGCGGCGACCGTCGCATATTCGGAACTCACCACGTCGATGCCCGCATCCGACCCCGCCGTCGCATCGAGCAGCACGGTGCCGAGCGCGGCGTCGACGAGCTGGTAGCGCGCCCGCAAGGTCCGCCGCTCGCGCGTCGTGGCATTGTCGGCGCGGATGCCGTAGCCGGTAATCTCATCGTCCAGCACGATCTGCAGGCGATAGCGCGGCGCGGCGTCACCGGCGGCGCGGAGCCGGTCCTGGAGCGCGGTGCGTACCAGCCACCCGGCGCGTCCCGGGATCGGCGCGACATCGACCCCGCTCAACGTCCGCACCACCGCGCCTTGGCCTCCGCCCCCATAGAGCGGGCGCAAGCCGCACCCGCTCATCAAGAAAGCGGCGGCGAGGGCGATCGCGGTCCTCATGCGACGATGTTGACCAGCCGGTTCGGAACGACGATCACCTTGCGCGGCGCCTTGCCGTCGAGCGCGCGGGCGATCTTGTCGCTGGCCAAGGCGGCCTGTTCCAGCTCCGGTCCGGGCAGATCTTTCGCGACGGTGAGCGTGTCGCGCAGTTTGCCGTTGACCTGGACGGCGATGGTCACCTCATCCTCGACCAAAAGGGCGGCATCCACCTCGGGCCAGGCGGCGTCGGCGATCAAGCCCGGCTCGCCAAGCGCGGCCCAGGCCTCCTCGGCGAGATGCGGCACCATCGGCGCGACGATGCGCAGGAGGGCGCGGATGGCGGCGCTACGCGAGGCCGAAGGCGCCGCTTTCTCGATCGCGCTGGTCAATTCGTAGATATTCGCCACCGCCTTGTTGAAGGCGAGCGACTCAATGTTGGCGGCGACACTGGCGATGGTCTGGTGGAGCTTGCGGTCGAGCGCCTTGTCCTGCCCCTCTGCCGCCACATTCTCATCCGCCAGGCGCCACAGGCGCTGGACGAAGCGCCAGGCGCCTTCGATCCCCGCCTCGCTCCACGGCAGGTCGCGCTCGGGCGGGCTGTCGGACAGCATGAACCAGCGCACGGCGTCGGCGCCATATTGGTCGACGATCGGCTCGGGATCGACGACGTTCTTCTTGGATTTCGACATCTTCTCGACGCGGCCGGCGGTGACCGGCTGGCCGCTTTCGATGTGGATCCAATCGTCGCCTTCGCAGCGCACTTCGTCAGGGGACAGCCAGCTGCCGTCGCCCGCTCTATAGGTTTCGTGCGTCACCATCCCTTGCGTGAACAGGCCCTGGAACGGCTCGGCGACGTCCAGCTTGCCGATCCGCTGCAGCGCGCGCGTCCAGAAACGGGCGTAGAGCAGGTGCAGGATCGCATGTTCCACGCCGCCAATATATTGGGCGACGGGCAGCCAGCTGGCCGCGACCGCCTTGTCGAACGGCTTGTCGTCCGGCTGGCTGGCGAAGCGGATGAAATACCAGCTCGAATCGACGAAGGTGTCGAGCGTGTCCGTCTCCCGCCGCGCCGCCGCGCCGCATTGCGGGCAATCGGCCTTGCTCCAAGTGGGATGACGTTCCAGCGGGTTGCCGGGAATGTCGAAACTGACATCTTCCGGCAGTGCCACCGGCAGCTGATCCTTCGGCACCCCCACGGGACCGCACGCCTCGCAATGGATGATCGGGATCGGCGTGCCCCAATAACGCTGGCGCGACACGCCCCAGTCGCGCAGGCGCCAGACGGTCGTGCCCCGGCCCCAGCCGCCGTTCTCGGCGCGGGCGATGACGGCGGCCTTGGCGGCTTCGACGTCCATGCCGTCGAGAAAGCGGCTGTTGACGATCACGCCGCCGCCCGTTTCCGCTTCACCGCCGATTGGCTGGCCCGCTTCGTCAAGGCTCGAGGCAACGACGCGGTTGATGGGAAGCCCATATTTGGACGCGAATTCGAAATCGCGCTGGTCGTGCCCCGGCACACCGAACACGGCGCCGGTGCCATAATCCATCAGCACGAAATTGGCGATGTAGAGCGGCAAGTGCCAGTCGGGATCGAGCGGGTGGCGTACGCGGATGCCGGTGTCGAACCCCTTCTTTTCCGCCGTTTCGAGCTCGGCGGCGGTCGTGCCGCCCTGCTTGCATTCGGCGATGAAGGCGGCGACCTCGGGATTGTCCGAGAGGCCCAGCGCGATTGGGTGGTCGGCGGCGACGGCGACAAAGCTCGCGCCGAAGATCGTGTCGGGCCGGGTGGTGAACACCTCGACCTCGTCATGCCCTGTTATGGGCGATGCGAGCTGGAACCGGAAGCGGAGCCCCATGCTCTTGCCGATCCAGTTCTTCTGCATCAGCCGGACCTTTTCCGGCCAATCCTCCAGGGCATCGAGGCCGTCGAGCAATTCCTCCGCGAAATCGGTGATCTTCAGGAACCATTGATTGAGCTTACGCCGCTCGACTAAGGCACCGGAACGCCAGCCGCGCCCATCGATCACTTGCTCGTTGGCGAGCACGGTCATGTCGACCGGATCCCAATTCACCTCGCTCTGCTTGCGGTAGACGAGGCCCGCTTCATAAAGATCGAGGAACAGCGCCTGTTCCTGCCCGTAATAATCGGGCTCGCAGGTGGCGAGCTCGCGGCTCCAGTCGAACGCGAAGCCGAGGCGCTTCAGCTGCGCCCGCATCGTCGCGATATTGGCGCGGGTCCAGTCGCCCGGATGCACCTTCTTTTCCATCGCGGCATTTTCGGCGGGCATGCCGAAGGCGTCCCAGCCCATCGGGTGCAAGACCTCGAAGCCCTGCATGCGGCGATAGCGGGCGAGGACGTCGCCCATCGTGTAATTGCGGACGTGGCCCATATGGATGCGTCCCGACGGATAGGGAAACATCTCCAGCACATAGCTTTTGGGCTTGGGGCTCGTGTCGGACGCGTGGAACACGC
Source organism: Sphingosinicella flava (assembly GCF_016025255.1). NCBI lineage: Bacteria > Pseudomonadati > Pseudomonadota > Alphaproteobacteria > Sphingomonadales > Sphingomicrobiaceae > Allosphingosinicella > Allosphingosinicella flava. Next base: position 1,822,151 of record NZ_CP065592.1, on the reverse strand, counting down.
CCCTTTCTTCCCAGACCCTTTGCCAACGGGCGTCGGCGTCGAGCGGGTTGAAACGCGCTGCCATGGATCAGCCTTTTGCTTGGAAGATTAGTTGACCACGGCTGCCCGGCGCAAGTCGCGGGCCTTGGTGAGGATGATCTCCTCCAGCTTCTGGACGGTCGCGGCGGCGACCGGCGCATCCACCCACTGGCCGTTCTGCGAAACCTGGCGCGACGCCGCGACGCGCAACGCGTCGGCGCGCAGATCGCGGTCGAGGATCGTCGCGGTCACCTTCATCCGCTCGGCCGGGCTGTTCGGGTTGGCATACCAATCGGTGACGATCACGCCACCGTTCGAATCGACCTGGGCGAGTGGCGCGAAGGACAAGGTCTCGAGCGCGGCTTTCCACAAATAGGCGTTGACGCCGATCGACGTCACCTGGCTGGCCGCCAGATCCGCCTTCTGCACCGGATCGGCCTGATCCTTGCCGAGGGATTTGTTGATGTCGTCCCGTATCCATTGGCAACCGGAAAGGGCGAGGGCGGCGGCAAGGGCCGCGCCAAGGTGGAGGGAACGCTTCATCGACTGACAATCCTCGACGCTGAAAATAAGGTTTCCCGCCGTTTATAGTTGCCCTCGCGCAACCGGCAAGCGCTGTTCGCGTTTGCCGTTCATGCTGGGTCAGTCCGGTTTGTGGGAAATGGGCAACATTGCGAGGAGATTCCCGTAAATTGTGCGTTGCTGCTATAGTGCCGGCACGGGAGTCGTTCTACAAACCATATCGTTACGGGAGACGAATGGCGTGAGCAGGCAGGCTTGGATGGTTGGAACAGGGGGGACGGCGCTCGCAGCGCTCGCGCTTCTGCTGTCGCCCGCCCTTGCCGCGACCGAATCGAAGGCGAAGAAGAATGTGCGGACCGCGCGGTCCTTCAGCCTCGCCGGCGTCGGTTCGTTCACGCCCGCCATCGCCGACCCCCGTTTGGCCGCCGAATTCGCGCGTCGCGGCGCCCGGCTCGGCAGCTATAGCTTCACGCCTTCGGCGGCGACCGAAAAGAACAAGGCGGTGCGCGTCGCCGTCCGCGCGTCGACCACGCGCCCGGTCCAGGATCGCGGCATTGCGGGCGAAGCCTCGGCCAGCGCGGTGACGGCCCTGACCCCCGTATCCTACAATCTCGGCCTGGCCGTGGGCTGGAAGCGTTTCGCGCTTTCCGGCGACGTCGCGCGCATTCAGGGCGGCGTGCTGCCCGGCGAACGCCAGGCCGCGGATATCGGCGTCTCCTATTCGGCGAAGAAATTCACCGGCCGAGTCGAAGTCGGCGCCGAACGCGCCACCAGCCCGCTGCCGCGCATCGTGGTGCCGGAGGAAAGCTATTCGCTCGGCGTCGGCGGTTCCTATTCGATCGCGCGCAACGTCGCGGTCACGGCCGGCGCCCGCTATCGCATCCAGCGCGACCGCCTGGAGCCGCTGGAAGACGATCGCCGCGACAGCCAGTCGGTCTACGTCGGCACCGCCTTCCGCTTCTAGGCGGCGCTTCCCCTTATCCTATAGCGTCTTCCTGCAAAGGCCGTTCATGCACTGGCCGGTTAAGGACCGCATCGGCCAGCAGCGTTGATTTGATGGAGAGACCTCCCCCCTCAACCGTCATTCCAGCGAAAGCTGGAATTTCGGCGATGCCGGTATCGCACCCAGGGGTCTCAATCAGCTCCACGCATCGATCCCCGCCCAGCCATAGGCGCCGAGACCTTTCATCCGCCGCCCTCGCGCCGCGTTCATGCCCCCCAACGCGATGACCGGAACCCTGGAACCCCGCGCCAGCAGGCCGAAACGCAGCGCTCCGATGCCTTTGGCGCCCGGATGCGAGCGGGTGGCGTAGACAGGGGAGAGAAAGACGATATCGGCGCCCCTTCGGCACGCCGCGATCACTTCCCGCAAATTGTGCGCGGAGGCGGTGCGGAAGCCGGCATGAATATGCGGCCGGCCGGTATGATTATGCACGCCGTCCAGGCGGGCTGTCGTCAATCCATCCGCAGCCGCCGCCACGAGCATGAGATTGCGGCGGCGGGCGATGCGGGCGACCTGGCCGAACATCTTCCGCCGCTCCGCCTTTGGCAGCCGATAGTGCCGGAAGACGATCCCGCTTCCGCGCGGAAGCCGTTCAAGTGCCGCCCACAGCCTGTCGCCCAGCCGCTCGTCGGTCATCAGCCACAGGCGCGGAATGGGCGGGGAAGGGGACTGGCGGCGGCGCATGGCCCTTCCTATAGGCAAAGCCCATGACCAGCGCATCTCCCGAAGCTCGCCTTGGCGCCGTGCGCGCAACGATCCTGAAATCCGCGAAGCGCGCCGGGCGCAAGCCCGAAGAGGTGACCCTGATCGCCGTCTCCAAGACGAAGGGCGTGGAGGAGATTCGCCCGTTGCTGGATGCCGGGCACCGTATCTTCGGCGAAAATCGCGTTCAGGAAGCGGCGGATAAATGGCCCGCCCTGCGCGCCGAACATTCGGATGTCGCGCTGCACCTCGTCGGCCAGCTGCAATCGAACAAGGCGGACGAGGCCGTGGCCCTGTTCGACGCCATCCATAGCGTCGACCGCCCGTCGCTGGTCGAGGCTCTCGCCAAGGCGATGGACCGGTTCGGACGCCGCCCCGGCTGCTTCATTCAGGTCAATATCGGCGCCGAGCCGCAAAAGGGCGGCTGCGCCGTCGACCAGCTCCCCGAACTCCTGACGTTCGCGCGCGAATGCGGCCTGCCTATCGCGGGGCTGATGTGCATTCCGCCCGCCGCTGTCGAGCCCGCGCCTTATTTTGCCTTGCTGGCGAAGCTCGCCAAAGACCATGGGCTCGACGGGCTCAGCATGGGCATGTCCAGCGATTTCGAAACGGCGATCATGATCGGCGCCACCCATGTGAGGGTCGGCACCGCCCTCTTCGGGGAACGCGCCTAAAGCTGGTGGCCGCTCCTGTCGCGTTTCGCGGCGAGATAGGCTTCGTTATGCGGGTTGGCGGCAATTTGCAGGGGCACGCGTTCGACGACGGCAATGCCTTCCGCTTCCAGCGCCGCCGCCTTGCGCGGATTGTTGGTGAGCAGCCGGACCTTGTCTTGCGACAGGAGCGTCAACATCCGCGCCGCGACGCCGAAATCGCGCTCGTCGTCGCCGAAGCCGAGGCGGAGGTTGGCGTCGACCGTGTCGAACCCTTGATCCTGCAGCGCATAGGCGCGGAGCTTGTTGACCAGGCCGATGCCCCGCCCTTCCTGGCGCAGATAGAGGAGGATGCCCCAGCCCGCGGCGCGGATCGCGTCCAGCGCGCCGCTCAATTGCGGGCCGCAATCGCATTTGAGTGACCCCAGCACGTCGCCGGTCAGGCATTCGCTGTGCAGGCGGACGAGCGGCGGGCGGCCGTCCGGGCTGCCGATCAGCAAGGCGACATGTTCGGCGGCGTCGCCCGTGGAGCGGAAGGCGACGATCTCTGCTTTCTCCGCCGCCGCGACCGGCAGCCGCGCGCGCGATGCGACGACGAGCGTATCGGATTCGCGATGGGACGCTATGTCCGCTGCCGCCACGGTCAGTTCCGTCTCGGCTGTTTCGCTGACGAACAATGCCGGCAGCAGCCCGGCGAGGCGTGCCAGCCGGATGGCCGCAGAGGCGGCATCGGCCGCCGGTCCGCCATCTTCCGCGCGCACGGCGTCAACATCCGCCAACATCGGGGGCATCGTCTGGAACGGGCCTTTCAGCGGCGTCGCAAGATCGAGCGCCGGGTCGGCAATCGCCGTGGCCTCGGCCAAATCGATCCATGGCGCGCGGGCGATCCGCACCGGCCCGGTCGGCGTGCCTTCTCGTTGATTGGTAAGTTTCAGCGTCGCGGCGCGGTTGCCCGAAATCAGGATATCGGCGGGCCGGTCCCCGTCGAAGGCGGCAAGACCCGCTTCATCCGCCGTCTCGATGGCGAGAATATAAAGGCCGTCCACCCGCACCGGCCAGCCGCGCCGCAGCGCGTCCACCGCCCGCGCGACCTGCCGTTCCTTCGTCACACGACGAACTCGGTGACAAGCGGGACGTGGTCGGATGGCCGTTCCCAGCTCCGGCACGGCTCGTGCACCTTGTGCGCGACGGCGAGCGCCGCGACCTCCTTCGACGCCCACATATGGTCGAGGCGGCGGCCCCGGTCGTTCTTCGTCCAGTCGGGCGAGCGATAGCTCCACCAGGTGTGAAGCCGTCCCGGCGCCGGGAAGAAATGGCGGCCAAGGTCGACCCAGTCGCCCGCCGCCTGGAGGCGGTTCAGCGCGTCGACCTCGACCGGCGTATGGCTGACGACGTTCAGCAGCTGCTTGTGGCTCCACACGTCGCATTCGAGCGGCGCGACGTTGAAGTCGCCGACGAGGATGGTGGGGCGGTCGCACGTCTCCGACCAGCGCGTCATCCGTTCGATGAAGTCGAGCTTCTGGCCGAATTTCGGGTTGAGATCGCGGTCCGGAATGTCGCCGCCCGCCGGAATATAGACATTCTCAAGCCGGATCCCGCAGGCGAGGTTCACGCCCAGATGCCGCGCCTCGCCATTGTCCTGCCAGTCGTGGCGGTGGTCCGCCTCGATCGGCAGCTTGGAAATGATCGCCACGCCATGGTGCATGCGCTGGCCGCACAGCATGATATGCTTGTAGCCGAGGCGGTGGAAGGCGGCGCGCGGGAAGTCCCCGTCCATCACCTTGGTTTCCTGGAGGCACAAAATGTCCGGCTGCTCCTCGATCAGGAAGCGCTCGACGATGCCGATCCGTGCGCGGACCGAATTGATGTTCCAGGATGCGATCTTGAGGTTCGGGGCCATGGAAAAGCGGCTGTAGCGTTCGGTGCGAAGACTGTCGATGGACATGGAAAGGCCCCCACTCCGGGGGCTTGGAGCAGGGGCCTACCAAACGCGGAGGTTCCGCGAGGTCAATTGCAGGCTCCCTGCCGGGCAACAGGGGGTAAACCCGGCGCGGAAACCCGCAATTGCGTCTTGGGATATAGAAAGCCGAACCTGTCGGCGCGATGAACGCGTTAACCTTTCGGCCCGCGCTTCCGCGGGTCGGCGTAGCGGAACAGGCTGTCGGCGACGTTCACGTTGAAGCGGTGGTTTGACAGGCGCACCGTCGTATTGTTGTTCTGCGCGTCCCGCGTCGTCCAACCGCTCAACAGCAAGCCGCCCGGCGCGCTCGCCACCTTGGCGAAAGAAAGGGTGATGGTGCCAAATTCCGGCTTTTTCGGGTCGCGCGCCTGGACCAGGATGACCTGGCCGTCGTTGCGCGTCACCTTGGCGACCTTGGACAAATCCTTGTTGGGGTCGAGCAAGACGGCGAGCGGCGATCCGCCGATCGGCCAGCTCTGCACCTGCTTCACCTCATAATCGACCATGGTGAGGCGGCGGCCGTCGCCGACGATCAGCATCGGCACGCCCTTTTGATATTGAAACCGGATCTTGCCCGGGCGCTTCAGCGACAAGGTGCCGGTCAGGGTCTGCCCCCGGCTCGACTGACTGAATGCGGCGGTCATCGTGTTGACCGCCTTCAAATGCGCTTGGACCTGCGACAGGCCGGACGTCTGCGCGGTCGCGGGCGCCATCGCGACAAGGGCGATGGGCGCGGCGGCAAGGGCAAGCGTTGTGAAACGCGGCATGAAAGTCTCCGTAGCTGTTTGCAGAGAAGATAGGGTTTCAGGCTTGAATGCCTACTGAACCTGCGGGTTCCCAATCGTTCAGATGGCGTGCCCCTCGGCATCGATCAGAACTTCGCGCCGCCCGACATGATCGGGGGAGGACACGATGCCGTCCTTCTCCATCCGCTCGATGAGCCGCGCGGCGCTGTTATAGCCGATGCGAAGCTGGCGCTGGATATAGCTGGTCGACGCCTTCTGGCTCTCGGCGACCGTCTGCACGGCCTTGCGGTAAAGTTGCGCCTCGGGATCGTCGTCGCCGGTCGGCTGGCCTTCGAACATATACCCGCCGTCCGCCGGTTCCTCGGTCACCGCTTGGATATAGTCCGGCGTGCCCTGCGCCCGCCAATGGTCGGCGACGGCGCGCACTTCCTCGTCGGACACGAAGGGGCCGTGGACGCGCGCGATCTGCTTGCCGCCGGGCATGTAGAGCATGTCGCCCTTGCCCAGCAGCTGCTCGGCGCCCTGTTCACCCAAGATCGTACGCGAATCGATCTTCGAGGTGACGGAGAAGGAGATGCGGGTCGGCAGATTGGCCTTGATGACGCCGGTGATGACGTCGACGGACGGACGCTGCGTCGCCATGATGAGGTGGATGCCCGCCGCGCGCGCCTTCTGGGCCAGGCGTTGGATCAGAAATTCGACTTCCTTGCCCGCCGTCATCATCAGGTCGGCGAGTTCGTCCACCACCACGACGATCTGCGGCAGGATGTCGAAATCCAGCTCCTCATTCTCATATTTGGGCTGGCCGGTTTCGGGGTCGTAGCCGGTTTGGACGCGGCGGCCGAGCGCTTGGCCCTTTCCCTTCGCCTCGCGCACCTTCTGGTTGAAGCTGGCGAGGGAACGGACACCGACCGACGCCATCATCCGGTAGCGTTCCTCCATCTGCTCGACCGTCCATTTGAGGGCGCGGATCGCCTTGGCCGGCTCGGTCACGACCGGCGAGAGGAGGTGGGGGATATCGTCATAGATGCTGAGCTCCAGCATCTTGGGATCGATCATGATCATCCGGCACTCATCCGGGGTCAGCCGGTAAAGGAGCGAAAGGATCATGCAGTTGAGCCCGACCGACTTGCCCGACCCGGTCGTGCCCGCGACGAGCAAATGGGGCATCGGCGCCAGATCCGCGACGACCGGGTCGCCCGCGATATTCTTGCCGAGGATGAGCGGCAGCGAAGCCTGCTGGTTCTCGAACGCATCGCTCGCGATCAGCTCAGACAGCGACACCGTCTCGCGCTTGGCGTTGGGGAGCTCAATGCCGATCACGGTGCGGCCCGGAATGGTCGCGACGCGGGCGGACAAAGCGGACATGTTGCGCGCGATGTCGTCGGCCAGCTGGATGACGCGGCTCGCCTTGATCCCGCTCGCCGGTTCCAGTTCGTACATGGTGACGACGGGGCCGGGGCGCACCTCAACGATCTCTCCCTTGACCGAAAAGTCCTCAAGCACCGTTTCGAGGAGGCGGGCGTTGCGCTCCAGGCTCGCTTTGTCGAGCGCATTGTTGACCGGCGGCGGCGGCGGATTGAGCAGGTCGAGCGTCGGCAACGCATAGGAATCGCCCAGCGCCAGCGACGTCTGTCGCTCGCGTTGCGGGCGCTTGCCGCTGTTGGGGGATTGCGGCCGGTCGTTGATGACGGTGCGGTTCGGCGGGGGCGGCGCCACCGGAGTGCGCTCTTCCGGCTCTTCGAAGAGATCGTCATCTTCGTAATCGGCAACGGCGGAGCGGAAGGTCTTGCGCCGTCTTCCGGCCATCCAGCTTTTCTCCTCAGGACGGAGGTCGAGGCCGAAAAACCACAGGGCCAAGCCGGTCAATGCGAACAGGCCGATCAGCACGATTCGGAAAGGCTCGGTGAAGCTCGGCTCGCGAATGGCGGCGAGGCCCATGTCGACGAAGGCGGCAAGCGACAAGCCGGTCGCGCCACCCCATCCGGCGGGCAGCCCGTTGATCGCGCCGCCCGATATGAGCGCGGCCGCCGTCCCGATGAGCACGATGCCGAAAAGTGTGAACAGCCCCGCCCTTAGGCGCCGTCCGGGAACGGCGCCGCGGGCGGTGCGCAAACCGGCAAGGAGGAGGATCGGCACGATCAGCCCAGCCGGGAGGCCGAACAGGCTGAGCAGCAAATCGGATGCGTAAGCCCCCGGCGCTGCCGCCCAATTGCCGACCGGGCCGCCGGCGGCGGTATTGAGCGAAGGATCGCTCGGCCGGTAGCTGATCAGGGCGCTTGCGAGGAGCAACGAGAGAATTGCCACGCTCCCCCCGGCCAGCACCGCGCCGGTGCGCCGTGCCCCCCGTTTCATGCCGTCGCCGATGCGGGCGATCCGCCCGTTGCGCGCTACCGATGCCGCCATAATGGCCCCCAAATGTTCCGCTTATTTACCATGCGCTCCCGCGGACTCCCAGGTCAAGGCGCGAGACGCTTGGTTCTTGCCGCGTCCGGGACTATTTCAGATGAATGGAACGCGCGGATGTGATCATTCTTGGCGGCGGGCTGGTCGGCCTGACCCTCGCCATCGCTCTCGACAGGCACGGCGTGTCGAGCCTGGTCGTCGATCCCGCCGATCCGGAAACGTCCATCTCGCCGGTCTATGATGGCCGCGCGACGGCGGTGTCTTCGTCCTCCTACCGCATGCTGCAAGCGATCGGCGTGGCCGAACGGCTGGAAGGGCATGGCTGCCCGATCCGGGCGATCGAGGTCAGCGACGGCCTTGCGCCCGGCGGCCTCACCTTCGATCCCCCCCAAGGCGACGACCCGCTTGGCATGATGTTCGAAAACCGGCTGATTCGGGCCGCGCTTCACGAAGCGGCAAGGGCCGCGCCGAACCTTCATTTTCTTTCGCGCACGCGCCCCGGCGCGGTGGTGCGCGACGGGACGGGTGTGCGCGTCGCGCTGGAGGATGGGCGCCTCCTAGAAGCACCGCTGCTCGTCGGGGCGGAGGGCCGGAATTCGCCGACCCGCGAGGCGGCGCAAATCCCGGTGGCGCGCTGGCGCTACGACCATGTCGCGATCATCCAGACGATCACGCACGATCGCCCGCACGGCAACATCGCCTATGAAATCTTTTATCCCGATGGGCCATTCGCGATTCTGCCGATGCTGCCCGGCACCCGCTCCGCCATCGTCTGGTCGATTCCAGCCGCCGACGCGCCCGCGACCCTGGGCTTGTCCGATCGCGCCATCGTGGCGGAGATCGAGAAAAGGATGGGCGGTTTTCTTGGGCCGATCGCGCTCGCGGGTCCGCGCTCGAGCTACCCGCTCGGCTTCCACCATGCCGCGACCATCACGGGCGAGCGGCTGGCGCTGGCCGGCGATGCCGCGCATGGCATCCATCCGATTGCGGGCCAAGGCCTCAATCTCGGCTTCCGCGACGCCGCCGCATTGGCGCAGGTACTGGTGGAGGGCGCGCGCCTTGGCCTCGATCTAGGCGATGCGCAATTGCTCGATCGCTATGCGCGCTGGCGGAGCCTCGACACCTTCATGGTCGCGGCATCGACCGATCTCCTCACCCGCCTCTACGGGGTGCCGGGCAAGGCCGCGTCCGCGGTGCGCCGCTTCGGCATGGGGATCGTCCACCGCGCCGGGCCGCTGAAGAACCGGCTGATGGCCGAAGCGCGTGGCGAAAGCGGCGATTTGCCGCTCCTGCTGCGCGGCCTCGCCATTTGATGGTCATATCCTGATTATTGCATCGTCTCCGGCATGTCCGCGCCGCCGGGAACCAGCACTTGGAATTGCATGAACTGGGCTAGGAGGTCGCCGCGCTCCGCGATGGTATCGGCTTCCAGCAACGCCTGTTTCGATCCGACGTCGAGCGGCGCGATCTGTGCAATGCCGTTCACCAGCATTTCGTCATCCAGGCGGCTGACCGCATTCCAGTCCACCGCATAACCCAACGCCTCGGCATAGCGCCGCGCCTCGCGCTCCAGGCTGGCGCGCTGGATGCTCGCCAGCGCTTCGGCTTCCTCGTCGTCGCGGACGAACGGCGCCATGTCGATCTCGATCTGGCGGTAAGGAGTCTCGACCGGTATCTCGCGCAGGATGCGGAAGCGTTTCACCCCTTCCAGCACGATGTTGAAGCGCCCGTCGTCCAGCGCTTCGGAATCGACGATCTGGCCGAGGCAGCCGATATCGAACAGGGCCGGGCGATCGCCGGTCTCGCGCGGCTGGACCATGGCGATCAGCCCTTCGCCGTCCAGCGCATCCTTCGTCATTGCCCGGTAGCACGGCTCGAAAATATGGAGCGGCAACTGGCTGCGGGGAAACAGCACCGCGCCCGCAAGCGGGAAAACGGGAACGCGGAACGGCTCGCCGCTCATGTGAACAGGATGGCGGACAGCCGCCGTCTCTGTGCCCCCGCCCAAGGATCCTCGAGACCGACGACGTCCAGGAATTGCAGCAGCCGCTTGCGCGCGGCACCCTCGTTCCAATCGCGGTCGCGGGCGATGATTTCGAACAATTGGTCGGCAGCGGCATCGCGCTCGCCGGCATTCATCAGCAAGCCGGCAAGATCGTATCGCGCCTCGAAATCCGCCGGATCGGCGGCGACTCGCGCCTGAAGCGCCCCGCTTTCCGCGCCGGACTGGCCTGCTGCGGCGAGGTCGAGCGCCGATTTCGCCCGCCCGACGGCCGGATCGTTCGCCGCCGCTTCGGGCATGGCCGCCAGAACGGCACGCGCCTCGTCGAGCGCCCCATCGGCGGCCAGCGCGCGAACCAGGCCCGCCATCGCCTCGACATTGTCGGGCGCCATGTCGGCGATCTGCCGGAAAATGGAAACGGCGCGCGGCGCGTCGCCACCCGCCAGCACTTCCTCGCCCATGGCGATCAGCGGCGCGATCTGCGCCTCGGCCTGCTGCGCTTCGCCCTCGACCGGAAGCTGGGCAAGGATCTGGTCGATCGCGCGGGTCAGCTGCCCTTCCGTGCGCGCGGGCGTCAGGTCGGCGACGATCTGGCCCTGGAACACGGCATAAAGGGTGGGTATGGACTGCACCCGGAACTGGGCGGCGATGGCGCGATTCTCTTCGACGTTGATCTTGACGAGCCTCACGCCCCTGGCCGCATAATCGGCGGCGATCTTGTCGAGGACAGGCGCCAATTGCTTGCACGGGCCGCACCATTCCGCCCAGAAATCGAGAATCACGAGGGACGTCATCGACGGATCGACTACGTCGCGCTTGAAAGCGTCCAGAGCCTCCTTGTCCGCTGCGCTCATCCCCAGGGTCGCCATATTCATCCTCTTCACATCCGCCGGCAGGCTCGGGCTTCTATGTGGGATCGGCCCGCCTCCTGCCAAGCCTCGATCCAAGAAAAGGAAAGGGGCTTGCCGCCCGCCTGACTCCCTGCTAGCAGCCCGGCACCCGAGCCGTTCGACAAGAAACGGCTCCGCCAGAGCGGGCGTAGCTCAGGGGTAGAGCACAACCTTGCCAAGGTTGGGGTCGAGGGTTCGAATCCCTTCGCCCGCTCCAGTTTTCAGCATTTTCTTGCCTCCATTCATTCCTTCGTTCAGCCTGCGTTTCGCGGCGATTTGCCATCGCATGCCGGTGGCGGCAGGACTTGGCGGATATTTGAAAGGATTGGCGGTGGGGCTCTTGATGCTCGCGCCCGCCTTTGCTCGCGCGCAGGATGCGCCCGCGCCCGCGGTTTTTGCCTCCCAAAGCGGGAAACTGATGAACGCGTTCGAGGCGTTGGCGCAGGACGCGCGCGATTATGCCGCGCGTTATGGCGTTTCCCATGCCGAAGCGCTCCAGCGGCTTCGCGCGCAGGAAGACAGCGTGGCGACCACCGACCGGATCAGGGAGGAGTATCGCGGCCGGTTCGCCGGCATGGCTCTCGAGCACCGCCCGGCGTTCCGGATCGTCGTCCTTCTGACCGGTGAAGAGGCTGTGCCGGACCGGCTGATCAAGGCTGCAGGCACGGACGTGCCCGTCCTCTTCCGCACCGGCGCCGCCGCGACGCAGGAGCAGGTGGTCGCCTCGATCCGCCGGGATCAGGCGGCGATCCGCGCCATGCTGCGCAATCCGCCGGGCCTCGGCCACGATCCGCGCACTGGCGCGCTGGTCGTCGCGGTGAGCGGTGCAGATGCGGACGATTATCGCGCCGCCGGCATGCAGGCGAGGCTGGAGGCGCTGACCGGGGTTCCGGTGCGGTTCATGGCCGTGGACCGACAGGAGGATCTGTCCGTCGAAGGCGGAGCGCGGCTCGTGGGCGTGGCGGACGGCAGGCGCTATACCTGCACCGCGGGCTTCGCCGTGACCGACGGCATCAGTCATGGCATCGTCACCGCCGCCCATTGCCCGGACGATATCTCCGTGATCGGCACGGACGGCGGTGCCACATCCCTGGCCTTTAAAGGCCAATGGGGGTGGAGCTATCGCGACGTTCAGGTCCATCTCAGCGCCACGCCGCTCAAGCCCCTTTTCTATGCGGACAGCGCGAAAAGCGTGATCCGCCCGGTGACGAGCTGGCGCAACCGCGCGAGCATGCGGGCGGGCGACGTGGTCTGCCATCGCGGGGAGACAACCGGCTACAGTTGCGCCGAGGTGGAATATACCGATTTCGCGCCATCGGGCGATCTATGCGGCGGCCCGTGCGCGCCGACTTGGGTGACGGTTGCCGGTCCGGTGTGCAAAGGCGGCGACAGCGGCGCGCCGGTTTTCAACGGCACTATCGCTTTCGGCATCGTGAAAGGCGCCAGCTACCGCAAGGACGGCACCTGCAACTTCTATTATTACATGTCGACGGATTTCCTGCCGGAAGGCTGGCGCCTGCTGCACGAATGAGCGGCGCGCTTACAGCATGTAGCGAAGCTTCACCTTCTGCTCGCTCTGCCCGGCACCCACCGAAAAACGGGCATCGTCATATTTGGGCGGGCCGAAGCGGATGACGGGATTGCGGGAAAAACCGAAGCCTTCGCGCGGCATGATGGCCATCTTGTCGAGCTTCCCATTGCCGTTTTCGTCATGAAAGGCGGACAGCGCATATTGGCCGGGCGGGATGCCGCGGAAATGCGCGATGCCATCCCTTGCCGGAATCAGCATCTTGCGGGCGGCGGGATCGTCCTTGCAGTCGGGAAAGTAGCGGGCGTTCTGGGTCAGGCAGACGCGCACGCTCCCTTTGCCGCTCCGCAAATTTTCGAAGCGGACGGTGAGGTCGCTGCCCGCCGGTGCCGCGGCGGCGAGGCTAGGCGCGAGAAGCGCGAGGATCGCGAGACGCATGATCGAATTCCCCAAGGCCCTTGTCGGTCCCGCACAGGCGGTCCCAGAAACGGAAATAGAGGCCGTAATTGCACTTATATTCGCGGTGATGGCGATGATGGTGGCTGGCCGTGATCAGCCATTTGCCCGCGCGACCCTGAACCAGCCATTGCGGAAACATCTCCCACCCCATGTGATTGGTGACGCCCATCACCGTCATGACGAGCAGGACGGCGAGCAAGGCGCCGGCATGAATGGGGATCAGGAAGACGAGGGCGGGGATCACCACCGCGCCGGTCAGCGCCTCGATCGGGTGGAAGCTCATCGCCGCCCAGGCGGTCGGCGGACGGCTGTCGTGATGCACCTTGTGCGCGACGCGGAACAGCTTCGGGCGGTGCATCCAGCGGTGGGTCCAATAGAACCAGCTGTCGTGGAGAAAGAGGTAGAGGAGGATGGAGAGGGGGATCCACCAAACCGGATAGGCCCCGGCATCGGTGTAGATTTGCGTCCACCCCCGCGCCTGCCAGCCCCAAGCCGCGATCCCCGCCGGAACGCCGTAAATGGCGGCGCTCGCCAGCGACCAGCGGATTTCCCGGTCGATCTGTCGCCGTTGTCCGCCGTACAGGCCGGGAAAGCGCCACGCCGTCAGCATTGCGAAGCCGCCGCTCACCACCAAATAGCGCCCCCCCACGATCAAGGTCATGGCGAGCGCGGAGAGGAGAAGGGCGGGAAGCGCATCCATCCGCTTTCATTAGCCGATCGCCGCCGCGCCAGACAGTTGAAAAGTCGCGCCCCATGCCGCAATAGCCAAGCGTGCGTCAGAAGCTGGAGTTTTTCGTGATCCAGGGTTTCAGGCCGGCGGTCCGGCTGTTCCTCGCCATCCTGTTCCTGCTGCCGGCCGCTGCGCCGGCGGAAGTGAAGGTCACGTTCCATTCCCGCGATCTGGGGGCAACCTTTCCCCATGCCTTCGTCAGCCTGAAGGGCGTTGTCGATGCAACCGGCGAGACCGTCGACACGGCTTACGGCTTTACCGCCAAGACGCTGAGCCCCGCCATTCTCGCGGGTTCGGTCTCCGGCAAGGTGCAGGTCGAAACACAGGCATACGTCAGGCACAGCAAGCGGCATTTCACGGTGACGCTGCCGGACGAACGCTATCATGCATTGATGGCGGTGGTGGAAAGGTGGCGCAACGCCGCGCAGCCCTCCTACAATCTGAACCGGGCCAATTGCGTTCACTTCGTCGGGGAATTGGCGCAGGCGGTGGGCCTTGACGTCACGTTCGACCCGAAACTCATGAAAAAGCCGAAATCCTTCCTGATCGCCGTCAAGGCCGGGAATGAGGCGCGCGTCGAGCCGCCATTGGGAGAGGATGGCGGCACCCTGACCGCCGCGCCCTGACATGGCGGGCGGGGGACGCCTCGTCATCGCGGGCGGCGGGCTCGCGGGCGCGCTCGCGGCGCTGGCGCTTGCCCAGCGGCGGCCGGACGTTCCCTTTCTCCTCGTCGAGGGTGAGGATCGGATCGGCGGCAATCACACCTGGTCCTTTTTCGACGGCGACGTGACGGCGGAGGATCGCTGGCTGATTGATTCCCTGATCCATGCGCGCTGGAGCCGCCATGACGTCATTTTTCCAAAGCGGCGGCGGACTCTGCCCTTCGGCTATAACAGCATCACGTCGGACCGCCTCGACGCCGCGATCCGTGAACGGCTCCGGCCCGATCAGCTTCGTCTCGGCGCGCCGATCGCGGCGATTGCCGCCGATCATATCGTGCTGGACGGCGGAGAACGGATCGATGCCGCCGGCGTGATCGACGCGCGCGGCGCCGCCAATCTCGACAGCCTCGACCTTGGCTGGCAGAAATTCGCCGGGCGCATCTATGCCTTTGACACCCCGCATGGGCTGGACCGGCCAATCATCATGGACGCCTGCGTCGATCAGGCGGACGGCTATCGTTTCGTCTATTCCCTGCCTTTCACCGACTGCACGATGCTGGTCGAAGACACCTATTATAGCCTGTCGTCCGATCTCGACCGTGGTGAAATCGCCGCCCGCATCGATGCTTATGCCGCGGATCGGGGGTGGCGCGCGGCGCGCATCATCGGCGAGGAATCGGGCGTGCTGCCCGTCGCCATGGGCGGCAGGATCGCGGACCTGTGGGAAGGTGTGCCGGTCGCGCGTCTTGGCCTGCGCGGCGGCTTCTTTCATCCGACCACCGGCTATTCGCTTCCGGATGCGGTGCGCAATGCCGCTCTTCTCGCGCGCCAACAGGATTTCGGCAGCGCGGCGCTTCATACTATTTTCCGCAAAGAAGCCGATCGGCTCTGGCGGCAGCGCGGCTTTTACCGCTTGTTGAACCGCATGCTGTTCCGCGCCGCCCCGCCGTCCGAACGCTACAGGGTGCTCCAGCATTTCTACCGGCTCGATCCGGCATTGATCGGCCGTTTCTACGCCGGACGCACCACCCTCCTCGACAAGGTCCGCACGTTGAGCGGCCGTCCTCCCGTTTCAATCATGAAGGCGATGAAGGCATTATGACAATGAAGAGCGCGGCGGTTATCGGATCGGGTTTCGGCGGCCTTGCCCTCGCCATCCGCCTCCAATCGGCGGGAATCGCAACGACGATCGTTGAAGCGCGCGACAAGCCCGGCGGCCGCGCTTATTTCTGGGAAAAGGGCGGCTACACCTTCGATGCCGGGCCGACCGTCATCACCGATCCCGATTGCCTGCGCCAGCTTTGGGCGCTCAGCGGCCACGACATGGCGGCGGATGTCGACCTGATGCCGGTCTCCCCTTTCTATCGCCTCAACTGGCCGGACGGCACCAATTTCGATTACACCAATGACGACGCGGTGCTGAACCAGGAGATCGCGAAGCTCGATCCCGCCGATGTCGCGGGCTATCGCCGCTTCCTCGATTATTCGGCGGGCGTCTACGCCGAAGGCTATGAGAAATTGGGCGCCGTCCCCTTTCTCGATTTCACGTCGATGCTGAAGGCGGCTCCCGCCCTCGCCCGCTACCAGGCTTGGCGCTCGGTCTATTCGATCGTATCGGGGTTCGTGCGCAGCGAAAAGCTGCGCCAGGCCCTCTCCTTCCACACCCTGCTGGTCGGCGGCAATCCGCTGACGACCAGCGCGATATACGCCCTCATCCACAAGCTGGAACGGGACGGGGGCGTCTGGTTCGCGCGTGGCGGCACCAACCGGCTGGTCGCTGGCATGGTGCGTCATTTCGAACGGCTAGGCGGCACGATCCGTCTCGGTGATCCGGTGGCGGAGATCGAAATGGCGGGCGGCCGCGCGACTGGGCTCCGCACCGCGAGCGGCTGGCGCGGGTCGTTCGACGCCATCGCTTCCAACGCCGATGTCGTGCACAGCTACGATCTCCTGAAGGATGCGGGGCGCAAAACCGCCGCGCGCCTCCGCAAGAAGCGTTTCTCACCCTCGCTCTTCGTCGTCCATTTCGGCGTGAAGGGGGAATGGCGGGACATTCCCCACCACATGATCCTGTTCGGCCCGCGCTATCAGGGCCTGCTCGGCGATATCTATAATGGGGGGCGCCTGGCGGACGATCCGGCGCTCTATCTCCATCATCCGACGGTCACCGATCCGGCCATGGCCCCGCCGGGCTGCTCAACCTTTTACGCGCTCGCGCCGGTGCCGCACCGGGGCAAGCTCGACGTCGACTGGGCGGTGGAAGGGCCGAAATATCGCGACCGCATCCTTGAAGTCGTCGAACAGCGCGTGGCACCGGGGCTGCGCGACAAGATCGAGGTCTGTTTCCACTATACGCCGCAGGATTTCACCAGCGATCTCGCCGCCCATCTCGGCTCCGCCTTCAGCCTGGAGCCGGTGCTGACCCAAAGCGCCTGGTTCCGCGTCCACAATCGCGACGACCATATCCCCAACCTCTATTTCGTGGGCGCGGGCACGCATCCCGGCGCGGGCATTCCCGGCGTCGTCGGCAGCGCCAAGGCGACGGCGGGATTGATGATCGATGACCTCGGCGGCTGATCGCGCCGCGATCGTCGCGGGGGCTTGGACGACGATCCGCGCGGGCTCCAAATCCTTCGCCAGCGCCAGCCGCCTGTTCGATCCGGCAACGCGGGAACGGGCCTGGCTGCTCTACGCCTGGTGCCGCGCCTGCGACGATTATGCGGACGGGCAAGTCCTTGGGCATAAGGCGCCTCTCCCGGAAAGCGGGGGGGCATTCTCCGCGATCGACCATATTCAATCCCAAACCGCCTTCGCTCTTTCCGGCCGCGACACTGGAGAGCTGCCGTTCGACGCCTTGCGCATCGTCGCCGCCGAATGCGCGATACCCCACGCCTTCATCCGCGATCATCTGGACGGATTCGCGATGGACGCGCGCGGCTGGCGGCCGCGCACCGAAGAGGATCTCCTGCAATATTGCTATCATGTCGCGGGCGCGGTCGGCTGCATGATGGCGGTGCTGATGGGGGTCGATCCCGCCGACGCCGACACGCTCGACCGCGCTTGCGACCTCGGCCTCGCCTTCCAGCTCGCCAACATCGCCCGCGACCTTGGCGAGGACGACGCCATCGGCCGCTGCTACCTGCCGCTCGATTGGCTGGCGGAGTTCGACATTCCGCCCGGCGAACATATGCGCCCGCATTACCGCCCCCGCATGGCTATCGCCGCGAAACGGCTTTCCCTACTCGCCGAACGCCATGAGTCGTCAGCGCGCACCGGGGCTGCACGCCTTCCCTTCCGCGCGCGTTGGGCGGTCCTGTCCGCCGCCAACATTTATGGGGCGATCGGCCGCGAAGTCGCGAAACGCGGGGCGCAAGCCTGGGACCGGCGCGTCGTCATCGGCAAGGCGGAAAAGCTCCGCCATGTCGCGGCAGCATTGAAGGAAGCCCGGTTTCCGGGGCGCGGCGGCGAGGTCAGCCGCGACGGCCTCTGGACCCGGCCGCGCGCCTAGCGGCCTTTCGGCGCCCGCATCCTCTTCGCGGCGCTCCGTGCCAGTTCCGCTTTCAGCACCTCGGCCCGCGGCGCCCACAGGAAACCGAAACTCACCGATCCCTCCTTCCCTTCCGTCGCATGGTGGAGGCGGTGGGCCTGCACGATGCGCTTCATGTAAGGGGAGCGTGGCACATAGCGGTGATCGACGCGGCGGTGGACGATGACGTCATGAAAACCGAAATAAATGGCGCCATAAGCCGCGATCCCTGCCCCGGCCCATATCGCCCATGCCCCCCAGCCGAGCTGCACGCCGCCCAACAGCAACAGGATGGACGGCACCGCGAAGATAACCGCGTAAAGATCGTTCGCCTCGAACAGGCCGGTGCGCTCGCGGTGGTGGCTTTCGTGCAGGAACCAGCCCGGTCCATGCATGATCCAGCGATGGGCGGCATAAGCGACGCCTTCCATCGCGGCGACGGTGGCAAGGAAGATCAAAAGTCCAGCGTTGATCGGCATGGTCTGCATATAGGTTCGGTGGCGCGGAATGTCAGGCGGGCGGCGGCACCGCGCCGGGACCGGAAGGGGTCACAGGCGGAGCGGCGGTTGCCGCGCGCGGTTCGAGAAGGGCTGCCGTCTCGATCGTGTCCAGCGCACGGCGCGCGGCGACGTAGCGGCGCGCATCGGCGATCCAGCCGGATGCCGCTTCATGCCCGGGAATGCGAAGCACTTCGGCGAGCGCGACGTCGACTTGCCCGGCCTCCAGCCGCCGCGTGGCGCGCGCCAGCCGGTCGCCCGGCACGGTGGAAGGGGTGCCGGTCTTGCGGACGGTGATCAGCGATCCGAGCTCCGCCTTGAAGGCGTGCCACCAATTCCGGTCGCCGCCGCCGCTCATCAGCGCCGGCCCGGTTTCTTGCAGGCCGTCCTGCAATTCCTGCAACGTGATCGGCTCGCGCGCGGCGGCGATGATCGTGCCGACGGCTTGTGGCTGGCTGGTGCCGAAACGCTGGCGCAACAGCCCTTCGAGATAGCCGAGCGCCACGCCCCGGTCGAGCGCGCGCCGCGCGGCGAAGGCGACCAGCAGGCCTTCCGCCCGGTCGGCGTTGCCGACGGCGGCTTGGCTCTGATTGGCGATGTCGGTCACCCGCTGTTCCAGCAAAGAGAGGCGCTGCGCGAGATAGGGATCGGCGGCCGGCGCGACACCGGGCGACTGAGGCTGGGGCGTTGCTACCGGCACGGCTATCCGCACTTCCTTGCGCAAACCGAGATAATCCGCCGCCGCATCCCAGCGCGTCAGAACCCAGCCCATGGCGGCAAGGCCGATGAGGAAAGCAAGGATCGCAAGGATCAGCGGGCCCAGCAGCCCGCCCCGTTTTCTTTGCGGCGGGGCGGCCGGAGCCTGGGGCGCGGGGTCGGTCATGTCCATCACGGAACCTTAACACCGCACAGCCGCGCGGCAAGTTCCAGCAGGCTTTCATCGCGCGGGTGCGCGGCAATGCTCTTCGCGGCCCATCCGCCGCCCGCCGCTTCGGCGGCCGCCGGACTGATGGCGGCCAGAGTCACGCGCGCCCGGTCAACACCGCCCTCATCCACCAATTTTCCGAAGGTTTCCGCCGCGCGCGGGGAATGAAGGAGGATGAGAGTGCCATCCATCAGCGCGCTCACCGCCCGGGACGGGAGGGAATCGGCGGCTTCGGCGGCGTAGACGGGGCAGGCCGTGACCGACAATCGGCCGCAGCTTAAGGGAATGTGATCGCGCCCGCATAAATGAAGGCCATGCCTGACGCCCTGTTCTTCCGCCATCCGGGCCAGGGCAGCGCCGTCGGCGGGCCCCGTGCGGATGTCGGAAAAACCCGCGAGCGCCGCCGCTTGGGCCGTCGCCGCGCCGACCGCGTAGCAGGGAAGGTCGAAAAAGGCTTCGAGCTTGGGCCCGCCCAGGCGCGCCGCGTTGGCGCTCGTCATAAGGACGGCATCGAAGGGAGGCCGGCCGGGCGGATCCCAGGGAATGGGTTTCGTTTCGAACAAAGGGGCGACGATTGGCTGAAGGCCCAGGCTCTTGGCCCGCAGTGCCGATTCCGACGCCGCCGGTTCCGGACGCAGGATCAGAACGTCCCTGGTCATCCCACGAACAGGCCGCGCAAGGCCGGGCTTGCCCTTTCGAGGAGCATGGCCGCGAGCCGTTCCGGAGCGGCGCCGTCATCGACGGCGAACAGGATTTCGCCCGCCTGCCGCTCCCGCCCGTCATTGGTCAGGATTTCGGCGCGCAGCAGGATCTCTCCATCCGCAATCGTGGCCAGTGCCGCGATGGGGGATCGGCAATCGCCGCCCAGCCGTTCCAGCAGCCGCCGCTCGGCGCGCACGCACAGGCTCGTCGGCCGGTGATCGATCGCAACGACGAGGGCGCGGACTTCAGCGTTGTCCGTCAGCACTTCGACTCCGACCGCGCCTTGCGACGGGGCGGGCAGCATGTCCTCGATCGCGACGCCCGCCGCCTCGTCCAGCCGGTCCAATCCTGCGGCAGCGAGCAAGGTTGCGTCCGCCTCGCCTCCAGCCAGCTTACGCAACCGCGTCGCGACATTGCCGCGAATGGGCACGATGTTGAGGTCCGGCCGCCGCGCCAGCACTTGCGCGGCCCGGCGTGGAGAAGAAGTGCCGACCCGGGCGCCATCCGCGAGTGCGTCGAGGCTCTCCGCGCCGATCAGCCGGTCGCGCACGTCGGCGCGGGGCAGCATCGCCGCCACGGTCAGCGCGCCGGGCCGGATCGTCTCGACATCCTTCATCGAATGGACGGAGAGATCGGTGCGTCCGTCGAGGAGGCAGCGGTCCAGTTCCTTCGTCCACAGCGCCTTGCCGCCGACTTCGGCGAGCGGCCGGTCCTGAATGATGTCGCCCGTCGTGGTGATCGGGACGATCTCGATATCGGCGTCAGAGAGGCCGTGCGCGGCCTTCAACGCATCGGCCGTCATGCGGGCCTGGGCAAGCGCGAGCGGCGATCCGCGGGTTCCGATGCGAAGGGGACGGTTCATCGGCGCTTGTGCTAGCGGCTAAGGCGGTGGCAGGGAAGAATATATGAGCCTCATTCTCGGCATTGAATCGAGCTGCGACGAAACGGCGGCGGCTTTGGTCACATCCGACCGCCATATCCTCGCGCAGCGCGTCGCGGGACAGGAAAGCGCGCACCGTCCGTTCGGCGGCGTCGTCCCGGAAATCGCCGCGCGCGCCCATGTCGAAATCCTGCCCGCCTTGATCGCGGACGTGCTGGCCGAAGCCCGGATCGCGCTTGCCGGCGTCGACGCCATCGCCGCGACGGCGGGCCCGGGCCTTATCGGCGGCGTCATGGTCGGGCTGATGACCGGCAAGGGCTTGGCCCTCGCCGCGAACAAGCCGCTCATCGCGGTCAACCATCTGGAAGGCCATGCCCTTTCGCCGATGCTGACCGACCCGAATCTCGCCTTCCCCTATCTCCTTCTCCTCGTGTCGGGCGGCCATTGCCAATTGCTCTTCGTCGAAGGCGTCGGCCGCTACCGCCGCCTCGCCACCACCATCGACGACGCGGCGGGCGAGGCGTTCGACAAGAGCGCGAAGCTCCTCGGCCTCGGCTTTCCCGGCGGTCCGGCGGTCGAAAAAGCGGCGAAGGACGGCGATTCTGAGGCCGTGCCCCTGCCACGCCCGCTCACCGGCACCGCGGAGCCGCATTTTTCCTTCGCGGGCCTCAAGAGCGCGGTGCTGCGCGCACACGACTCCGGCCATTATTCGGTTCCCGACATCGCCGCCTCTTTCCAGAGGGCGGTCGTCGATTGCCTCCTCGACCGCACGAAACGTGCCTTGACCCATGCCGCCGGTGCGACGGCGCTCGTCGTCGCTGGCGGGGTGGCCGCCAATCAAGCGGTGCGCGGCGCGCTTCAAGCGCTTGCCGACGCGCACGATCTGCCCTTCGTCGCGCCGCCGCTCTGGCTCTGCACCGACAATGCCGCGATGATCGCCTGGGCAGGGGCGCTGCGTTATGAAGCCGGGATGGTCGACGGATTGGACGCCGCGGCGCGGGCGCGCTGGCCACTCGATCCGGCGGCGGAAAAGGCACGGGGAGCGGGGGTCAAGGCATGAAACTGGGTGTGATCGGCGGCGGCGCCTGGGGCACCGCCCTGGCGCAGGTCGCGGCGGCGAAGGGGCAGGAAACCCTTCTCTGGGCGCGCGAGCCGGACGTCGTGGCGAGCGTCAACGCCGCGCATGAAAACCGCCTCTATCTTCCCGGCATTCCGCTCAACCCGGCGATCCGCGCGACCGGAGATCTCGCCGATACCGCGGACTGCGATGCCTTGCTCATCGTCACCCCCGCCCAGCATATGCGGACTGTGATTGCCGATCTTCCGCCGCGCGACGTCCCGCTCGTCCTGTGCGCGAAGGGGATCGAGGACAAGACCGGCCTCTTTCTCCACGATGTCGCGCGCACCATGCAGCCGCGCGGGGCGATCGCCGTCTTGTCGGGCCCCACCTTTGCCCACGAAGTCGCCGCCGGACTGCCCACCGCCGTCACCCTCGCGATCGAGGATCAGGCGATGGGGGAAAGGCTGCGCGACCGGCTCGCCGGACCTGCCTTCCGCCCCTATCTGTCCAGCGACGTGGCCGGCGCGGAAATCGGCGGCGCGGTGAAAAACGTCCTCGCCATCGCTTGCGGCGTTGTCGAAGGGAAGAGACTGGGGCAGAATGCCCGCGCGGCCCTTATTTCGCGGGGCTTTGCCGAAATGACTCGTTTCGGCCTCGCCAAGGGCGCTCGCGTCGAAACGCTGGCGGGCCTGTCCGGCCTCGGCGATCTCGTCCTTACCTGCTCGTCCATCAGTTCGCGCAATTTCAGCCTCGGCAAGGGCTTGGGCGAAGGCAAAAGCGCGGCGGAACTGATGGCCGACCGCCGCACCGTGGCCGAAGGCGCATTCACCGCGCCGGTGCTCCTGCGGGTCGCGAAGGCTGCCAATGTCGATATGCCGATCGCGGCGGCGGTCTGCGCCTTGCTTGCGGGGGACTGCACCGCCGACGAGGCGGTCGAGCGTCTCCTCGCCCGGCCGCTCAGGAGCGAAGGCGTTTAGGCGCTGATCGGCCCCTCGCCCTCGACCTTCTCATTGGCGAGCGCCAGCACCAGCACCGCGAGGGCGGCAAGGCCGATCAGCGGATAGAGTTCTCCTCTGGTGAGGCCGCTCTCCGCCTCCAGCACCGGTCCCGCCCGCGCGATCGACAACGCGCTCGCCGGATTGGCGATGGCGTGCGCGGGCAGCGCGACTATCAAGGCGGCGGCAACGGATAAGCGGATCGGGCGCATGCAAACCTCCTCAACGGCACGGGCGGTAGGGCCATGATGCCTCCGCTTGCCCTGTTCGTCGACCTGCGCATTCTCCGTGGGTAATTTCCGCCGGGCGGCGGGGTGATCCCGCCAACCGTCCTAAAAATCCCAGCAAATGCCCTTATTTTCCCAATCCCCGTAGCGTGTCGGCTCTTCGCCCTTGGGCCCGCCATGCTCCTCGGCTTCGGCCGCCGGTTGGGGCGCGGGCACCGGCGGGCTTTCCGACAGATGAGCGGGCGGGGTGGCGTGAGGCGGGCGCTGGCCGGGCATGGTCTTCTTTCCGTTGATAAGACGTGCTGTCGTCCCCACATTTCGGGTGTGGAGGGTGCAAAGGCAAGATGAACGGTTTGAGGACGATCCTGCTTCTTTCGGCGCTGACCGCCTTGTTCATGGCGTTGGGCTACACGCTCGGCGGCGCGGGCGGGGCCATGATGGCGCTCGCCTTCGCGGCGCTCATGAACCTCTTCACCTTCTGGAACGCGGACAGGATCGTGCTCAAGATGCACGACGCGCATGAGGTCGACGCCCGCACCGCGCCGCAATTCCACGCCATCGTGGCCGGCCTCGCCGCCCGCGCCGGCCTTCCCATGCCGCGCGTTTATTTGATCGACAGCCCCCATCCCAACGCCTTCGCCACCGGCCGCAATCCGGCCAACGCCGCCGTCGCCGCGACTACGGGCCTCCTCGCCATCCTCGATCGCGAAGAAGTCGCCGCCGTGATGGCGCACGAGCTTGCCCATGTGAAGAATCGCGACACGCTCATCATGACGATGACCGCGACCATCGCGGGGGCCATCTCCTTCCTCGCCAATTTCGGCCTCTTCTTCCGGGGCGGCGACAATCGTGGCAACGCGCTCGCCATGATCCTCGCCGTCATCGTCGCGCCCTTCGCGGCGATGATCGTGCAGATGGCGATCAGCCGCACCCGCGAATATTCGGCCGACCGGGGCGGCGCGGAAATCAGCGGCAATCCTCGTGCCCTCGCTTCGGCGCTGGCGAAGCTCGCGGGGGGCGCGGCCCGCATCCCCAATCCGGTAACGGCCCGCAATCCGGCTGCGGCGGCGCTCTACATCGTGCCCGGCGGGAGCGATAGCCTGTTCTCCACCCATCCCGATACCGGCAACCGCATCGCCGCCCTTCACGCCATCGCCGACGAAATGGGCTTGTCCTCGCCACCGCCTGTCGCCACAGCGTCGGGCATGACCGCCGTTCCCCCCAGTCGCCGCAAATCGAGCGCACTCGACCCTCACGGTCGGCGCCGCTGAGCGTGAAGGAACCTCAGGGCACGGCCTCGCGCCGTGCGGCCCTGCGCCTGATGGACGCGGTGTTGCGCAAGGGCCTGCCGCTCGAAGCGGCGCTCGACACCGCCGCCCGCGACGTGAAGCGCCCGGACGACCGCGCCTTCGCCCACGCCATCGTCGCCGAAGCGCTCCGCCGCCTCGCCGATCTCGACGCTCTGATCGATGGCGCGACGAAGAAGCCGCTGCCCGACGATTCCAAGGCTCGCGCGGCGCTCCGCATCGCGCTCGTCCAGGCGCTGGCGATGGATACGCCGCATCACGCCGCCATCTCGACCGTGCTGCCGCTGGTCGACGGTGGCCCCCGCCGCCTCGTCCACGGTGTGTTCAGCAGCGTAATCAAGAAGGGCGCGGCCCTCCCCGAAATCCCGAACCTCCCCGGAAACGTCCGCCACCGCTGGCAGCAGGCCTGGGGCGGCCTCGTCGTCGAAGCCGCCTCCCACGCCCTCGCCACGCCCCCGCCGCTCGACCTCATCTTCAAGGACGATGCGGCGCTGGAGCGTTTCAAACACGCATTGTGCTCCGGCGCAGGCCGGAGCCCAGCGGCGCCGGGCGAAGAAGCTGGACCCCGGCCTTCGCCGGGGAACGCAAGCGGAGTTGAAGAGCCCCTCTCCCTCATGCCCCGCCACCTTCGCCTCCCCGCCCGCACCCGCGTGTCCGACCTTCCGGAATTCGAAGCGGGCGACTGGTGGGTGCAGGACATTTCCGCCAGCCTCCCCGCTCGCTTGCTGGGGGACGGCAAGGGCAAGACCGCCCTCGATCTGTGCGCCGCGCCCGGCGGCAAGACGATGCAGCTCGCCGCCGCCGGATATGACGTGACGGCGGTGGATGCCTCCGCAAAGCGCCTCGAACGCCTCGCCGAAAATTTCGCCCGCACGAAATTGAACGCCACAACGATTGCCGCCGATGTCATGCATTGGCAGCCGAGGGAACAAGTCGACGCCATCCTGCTCGACGCCCCCTGCTCGGCGACGGGCATCTTCCGCCGCCATCCTGATGTCCTCTACCGCGCAAGGCCGCGCGTGATCGCGGAACTAGCGGAGGCCCAGAAAGCGATGCTGGCAAGGGCGGCGGGGTGGCTGAAACCCGGCGGCACCCTCGTCTATTCCGTTTGCTCGCTGGAGCCGGAAGAAGGCGAGAGAGTGGTCGAAGCCTTCCGCGAAGCCCACCCCGATTTCGAAATCCTCCCGATCCGCCCGGATGAAATGGCGGACGGCACGGCGCCCTCACAAGAAGGATATCTTCGTATCCTGCCTGGCGCACTAGCCGAACAAGGCGGTGCTGACGGGTTCTTCATGGTGCGGATGCGAAAGCTAAGATGAAGTCCAGCAGAAGGCATAACTTCCTTGTTTTTCTGATATGAGTTAGGCTCTGTGATCTGTAATCCGCAGCTGAATATTCCTCTCTTCTCCTACGGCACGCTTCAGCAGGAAAATGTGCAGCTCGCTACTTTCGGGCGCCTTCTGGAGGGGCGGGCGGATGCGCTCGCGGGCTATCGTCTCGAAGCTATAACCATCGACGATCCGGCGGTGGTCGCGGCGAGCGGACTTGCCGTCCACCATATCGCCGTCCCGAGTAGCGATTCCGCCGACCAGGTGCCGGGTACCGTCTTCCAGATCACGGCAGAGGAGCTGGCCGCATCCGACGCCTATGAAGTTGAAGCCTACACCCGCATCGAAGCGCCTCTTGCTTCGGGTAGCACCGCATTCGTCTATGTGCGCGCTTGAGCCGGAGGGCTCAGTCCGCCCGTTCGAGCGTCATCAGCAACTCGGCCACATCGCCCTCGCTTTCGTACCGCTCGACGAAGCGGAAGCCGGATTTCTCGAGCACGCGCAAGGACGGCCGATTATGTTCGGCGACGGTGGCGAAGACGGGGCGTTCGGGAAACAGGGTGAGGAATTCCGCAACCGCCCGGGCCGCGATGCCCCGGTCCCATAAGGCCCGGTCCAGCCAATAGGCGATTTCCCACCGGCCTTCCCGCGGGAAAGCGCAGACGTAGCCGGCAACGCCGTCCTCGACCTCGATGGTTCGGACCCAGAAGCCGGGATCATCCAGAATTTTCGCCCAATGGGCGTCGAACGCCTCCCGCCCGCGCGAAGGAAAAGCGGCGAGCTCCGTCGCGACTGGATCGCACTGATGTTCGAAAAAAGCCTGCAGGTCTTCTTGGCGAACGGTCCTCAGCATTTGGCCCTCCAGGCCTCCTCATGGATGCCGCCTTGCCACAATCCGGCGGGAAAGGATCCTACACCGTTCAATAACTCGGCCGCACCCTTTCCTACAGGCCCTTTGCCTCGTAAGCTGCGACCGCTCCTTCTCATTGCAATATTCCTCTTAGGCGAACGCTCTGCTCGACCCGATCCGATTTCCCTTTCTGGGCTTTTGAAAACATCGCCACACCCTCATTTTCATCAACTTCCCGGCGTAGAAGAGCCCAGGCTGCCGCGCTGCCATCGTCACCATCAAGCCCGATGGTTGCCCCTCGCCGCCCGAGCCGTTAAGGCCCAGCCATGCAGCAGCCGGTCCGCATCTCGCCCTCCATTCTCTCCGCCGATTTTTCGAAGCTGGGAGAGGAAGTGCGGGCGATCGATGCGGCGGGCGCGGACTGGATCCATATCGATGTGATGGACGGCCATTTCGTGCCGAACCTCACCATTGGCCCGGCAGTCGTGAAGGCGCTTCGCCCGCATACGGCGAAGCCGTTCGATGTCCATCTGATGATCGCGCCGGTGGATCATTTCCTAGAGGCCTTTGCGGAGGCCGGGGCGGACATCATCACCGTCCATCCCGAAGCCGGTCCGCACCTCCACCGCACGATCCAGGCGATCAAGGCGCTGGGCAAGAAAGCGGGCGTCTCCCTCAATCCGGCGACGCCGGCCAAGATGCTCGATTATGTGCTGGAGGAGGTCGACCTCGTTCTCGTCATGAGCGTCAACCCGGGCTTCGGCGGGCAGAGCTTCATCGACAGCCAGCTCCGCAAGATCGAGGCGATCCGCAAGCAGATCGACAAGACCGGCAAGCAGATCGACCTCGAAGTGGATGGCGGCGTCGACCAGTCCAACTGCCGCCGGATCGTCGATGCCGGTGCCGACGCGCTGGTCGCGGGCACCGCCACTTTCCGGGGCGGGCCGGGCAGATACGCAGAGAATATCAGAAACCTGCGCGGCTGAGGCCGCACGCACACGAGGATAAGATGGATCAGGTCAAGGTCACGCGCGCCCTTCTTTCGGTTTCGGACAAGACGGGGCTCGTCGAGCTTGGCCGGGCGCTGGCCGCGCAAGGCGTCGATCTCGTCTCCACCGGCGGCACTGCCAAGGCGCTACGCGACGCCGGTCTCGACGTGCGCGACATTTCCGACCTTACCGGTTTCCCGGAAATGATGGACGGCCGGGTGAAGACGCTCCACCCAAAGGTCCATGGCGGCCTCCTCGCCGTTCGCGACAATCCCGAACATGTTGCCTCCATGGAGGAGCATGAGATTGGCGCCATCGACCTCGTCGTCGTCAATCTCTACCCCTTTGCCGAGACGGTCGCAAAGGGCGCGGAGCGGGACGAGATTATCGAGAATATCGATATTGGCGGCCCGTCCATGGTCCGCTCGGCCGCAAAGAACCATGCGCATGTCGCCATCGTCACCGATCCCGCCGATTATGCGGAATTGATCGGAGAGCTGGAAGCGAATGGCGGCGCGACGTCGCTCGCCTTTCGCAAGCGCCTCGCCGCCAAGGCCTATGCTGCCACGGCGGCTTACGATTCCGCCATCGCCGGATGGTTCGCCCATGTCGATCAGGGCGAGCGCTTTCCCAACAGTGTCGCCATTCCGATGGTGAAGCAGGCGGAGCTTCGCTATGGCGAAAATCCGCACCAGATCGCGGCGCTCTATACGCAGGCGGCAGGCGGCGTGAACGGCATCGCCCAGGCGCGCCAGATCCAGGGCAAGGAACTCTCCTACAACAATTACAACGATGCTGACGCCGCTCTCGAACTGGTGAGCGAGTTTCGGGATGGGCCGCCGACCGTGGTGATCGTGAAGCATGCCAATCCGTGCGGCGTCGCTTCGGCCGATACGCTGATCGACGCCTACAGGCATGCCTTCGCTTGCGACACGGTTTCGGCCTTTGGCGGGATCATCGCCGTGAACCGTCCGCTCGATGGGCCCACCGCCGAGGCGATTTCAGGCATTTTCACCGAGGTCGTGGTTGCTCCCGATGCGGATGAGGCGGCGCGCGCCGTCTTTGCGCGCAAGAAGAATCTCCGGCTGCTCCTCACCGGCGATCTGCCCGATCCCGCGCGGCGCGGGCGCGTGATGAAGTCGATCGCCGGCGGGTTTCTGATCCAGTCGCGCGACAATGGCATGATCGGCAGAGACGATCTCAAGGTCGTCACTGACCGGGCGCCGTCGGAACAGGAGCTGGCGGACTGTCTCTTCGCCTGGACGGTCGCCAAGCATGTGAAGTCGAACGCCATCGTCTACGCCAAGGGCGGCGCGACGGCGGGCATCGGCGCGGGCCAGATGAACCGCCTCGAATCCGCGCGCATCGCCGCCTGGAAGGCCAAGGACGCGGCGGAAAAAGCGGGTTGGGCCGAACCGCGCACCATCGGCTCTGCGGTGGCCTCGGACGCTTTCTTCCCATTCGCGGACGGTTTGATGGCAGCGGTCGAGGCGGGCGCGACGGCGGTGATTCAGCCGGGCGGCTCGATCCGCGACGATGAAGTGATCGCGGCCGCCAATGAAGCGGGGCTCGCCATGGTTTTCACCGGCATGCGTCACTTCCGGCACTGAGCCGGGATCAGGCGGGGGCCGATCCCCCCGGCGGAGGCAAGGTCGGCTCTTCTGGTTTCTTCATCCGGAACAGCGCGCGATCCTCGTGCGTGAAACCCCAGCGCCAGACGATCGCGCCGAAGGTGAGGAGGATAAGCGGCACGCCCAGGATCAATTCGCTCCATTCCGGAATGCGCGTCACGCCATAGCCGATCAGCCCCGCCGCGAGCGCCGCCCAGACGAGCGGCCAGCGCCATGCCTGCACCGGCGCCCCGAGCAGGCGACCGAGCAGCCGCGACTTGAGGATGGACGCAAGGCCGACCGCCGCCATCAGCGCGATGGCGACACCGGCGGCGATGAAGGTCGATTGACTGTCCGGAATGGGATTGCCGGCCGCGTCGGTCATGTAGCGCGGGAAGAAGGGGCGGACCTCTCGCAACAGAAAGATAAGCGCGATCGAAAGCCCGGCCTGCACCGCCAGCATCAGCAGCGAGATCATCAAATTGCGATGCCGCGCGATGTAGACGAGCGCCGCTTCCGACACCACGGCGGTCGCGGCAATCGCTTCGGCAAAGAGGAGGAAGGCGAGCGCGCCCGTGCCGCCGGTGAAGCCGGGACCGACCAATCCCATGACCGCTTTACCCGGTATGGCGAGCGCCAGCGCGATGCCCGTCTGGGCGGCAATGATCCAGAATCCGACCTGGCGGACCTGACGTGCCACGGCGACCTTGTCGTCCTCCGCGAGCTTTTCGGTGATGACCGGGCCCAGGATCGGATCGAAACTG
Source organism: Sphingosinicella flava (assembly GCF_016025255.1). Lineage (NCBI taxonomy): Bacteria > Pseudomonadati > Pseudomonadota > Alphaproteobacteria > Sphingomonadales > Sphingomicrobiaceae > Allosphingosinicella > Allosphingosinicella flava. The sequence goes on along the minus strand of NZ_CP065592.1, from coordinate 1,792,213 downwards.
GTCTTCAGTTTCTGCGGCAGCGAGGCGACCTGCTGGGCGACATAGTAGACGCCGACGATGGCTGGCGAGAAGAACAGGCCGAGGATAGCGATGTCGAGGCGGCGAGACCCCCATTCGATGGCGTCGGCGGCAGCGAGCGGGGTGTTGCGCCGGGCAAGGTTCCACAAGGCGCCGGGATCGGGCCGCCAGCCGGTGGGCAGACCGTAGCTTTTGTAGAGCGGCCATAAGGAGGCGAGCAGGGCCGCCACCATCGACAGCACATAGGCGATAATGAGCCCGTCGCGCGACGAGAGGTAGGAGAGAGCGAAGGCCGCGATGCTGATCGTCCACGGCTCGACGATCGCGCGTGCCGTTACAGTCGCCTTCACGTTGTGGCGGTAGGCGAGCGCCGCCAGCGACACGTCGGACCCGGCGATCGCGAAGACGATCAGCGGCAGCAGCCATTCGAAGCCGTGGATCTGGCTGTTGGGAAACATGGCTTGTGGAAAGACGGCGAGAATGACGGTCGCGATGCCCGATGCGATGAAAGCGACGAGCAACGCATCCGCCACCACGCAGACATGCGGCTTGTCGGTATGGCTGAGCTGTTGGGCAAGGCCGCGCTTCAGGCCGAGGGTTGCGAGCTGCGCGGCGAATTCGACGATCAGGATGGCATAAGCGAAGCGGCCAAGAAGCTCGGGCCCATAGATCCGTCCCGCAATGAACAGGAAGGGCAGGCGCGCGGCGAGGCGGAGCAGGAAGCCGAAGAAATTCGTCCGGCCGCCGCGCGCCAGCGCGGCGATATCGTCGTCGGTCTCGGCCGGGCTTCGCGCCGTCAATGCGCAGCGCCCCAGTTCGGGCCGGTGCCGATTTCGACGCCCAACGGCACGGACAGGGTGACGGCCGGTTCGGCGGCGCCCTCCATGATCCGGCGGATGACGGTGCTCGCGCGTTCAACGTCATCCTCGGGCACTTCGAAGACCAGTTCGTCATGGACCTGCATCAGCATGCGGACGGCGCCGAGCCCTTCGGCTTCCAGCGCCGGGCACATGCGGGCCATGGCGCGCTTGATGATGTCGGCGCTGGTGCCCTGGATCGGCGCATTGATCGCCGCCCGCTCGGCGCCCTGGCGCTCATGCTGGACCTTGCTCTTGATGCTCGGGAAGTGTGTTTTCCGCCCGAAAAGGGTGGTCGTGTAGCCGAGGTCGCGGACCTTGTGGAGCGTATCGGCAATGTAGTTTGAAATGCCGGGAAAGCGCTCGAAATAGCGGTCGATCATCGCCTGCGCCTCGTCCGCCGTGATGCCGAGACGGCCGGCAAGCCCCCAGCGCGAAATGCCGTAGAGAATGGCGAAGTTGATCGTCTTGGCGCTGGCACGCGTGTCGCGGTTCACTTCGCCGAACAGTTCCTGGGCGGTGATGTTGTGAATGTCCGCGCCTTCGGAAAAGGCGTGCTTCAGCTCCGGCACATCCGCCATGTGGGCGGCAAGACGAAGCTCGATCTGGCTATAGTCGGCGGCAAGAATGACGTGCCCGGGCTCGGCGATGAACATATCGCGAATACGGCGGCCGACTTCGGTGCGGATCGGAATGTTCTGGAGGTTGGGATCGGTCGAGGACAGCCGTCCCGTCTGGGCGCCGGACAGGCTGTAGCTGGTATGGACGCGGCCGGTGTCCGGATTGATCTGCTGGACGAGCGCGTCGGTATAGGTCGCCTTCAATTTCGACAGCTGCCGCCATTCGAGGATCATGTTGGCGATCGGCACGCCGTCTTTGGCGAGACGTTCGAGCTCGTTGACGTCGGTCGACCAAGTGCCGGACTTGCCCTTGCGGCCGCCCTGCAGCTGCATTTTGTCGAACAGCACGTCGCCCAATTGCTTGGGGCTGCCGATGGTGAACTTGCATCCCGCTTCCTCGCAGATGCGGTCTTCCAGTTCGGCGATCTGGTGCGCGAATTCGGTGGAAAGCCCTTGCAGTCCTTCCCTATCGACCTTCACGCCCTCCCGTTCCATGCGGGCGACCACGGCGACCAGAGGGCGGTCGACCATCTGATAGACGCGCGTCACCCCTTCCGGCGCCAGCCGTGCGTGAAAGCGGGTCCAGAGGCGCAGAGTGACGTCGGCATCCTCGGCCGCATATTCGGTGGCGCGCGCGAGGGACACTTCGTTGAACGTGATCTGGCTTTTGCCGGTGCCGCAAACCTCCTTGTAGGTCAGGCAGTCATGGTCGAGATGCTTCTTGGCGAGATCATCCATGCCATGGCTGTTGAGGCCGCCCGCATCGAGATCGAAGCTCATGACCAGCGTGTCGTCCAAGGGCGCCACCTTGATGCCGCGCCGGTCGAGCACGACCCAATCGAACTTGAAATTATGACCGATCTTCAGCGTTGCGGGATCTTCCAGCAGCGGCTTCAGCTTCGAAAGAACCAGCGATGCGGGAAGCTGGTCCGGACGGTCGTTCAGCAGATCGTGGCCGCCATGCTCGAGCGGAATGTAGCAGGCCTTGCCGCATTCGGTCGCGAGGCTGATGCCGACGAGTGTGGCGCTGACGCAATCGCGGCTGTCGGTTTCCGTGTCGAGCGCGACCCTCCCTTCCGCGAAGGCAGCGGCGATCCAGCGGTCGAGGGCGGCTTCGTCCGTTACCGTCTCATAGGACGAGCGGTCGATCTCCGGTTCCGGCCGCACCTCCTGCTGCCTGGGCATCGCCGCGGGCGAGGTGGAATCGTTGGACGTTGCGCGCGCGCTCCCGCCGTCCAATTTGGCGATCAGCGACTTGAAGCCGTGATAGTCGAGAAATTCGCGCAAGGGCGCGTCCGGAATGCCCTTCATGGCGAGGTCTTCCAGCGGCTCGGGCAGCGGAGAATCGCAGACGAGCCGGACGAGCTCGCGCGACAGCCGGGCCGCGTCCGCATGCTCGATCAGATTGGCCTTGAGCTTGGGCTTCTTGATGTCCTCGACATTGGCGAGGACATTCTCGACCGTGCCGTAATCCTGGATGAGCTGCGAAGCCGTCTTCGGCCCAATGCCCGGCACGCCCGGCACGTTGTCGACGCTGTCGCCCATCAGCGCCAGCACCTCGCCCAATTGCTCGGGCGGCACGCCGAATTTCTCGATGACGTAGTCGCGGCCGATGCGGCGGTCGTTCATCGTGTCGAGCATGTCGAGCCCAGGCTCGATCAGCTGCATCAGATCCTTGTCGGAACTGACGATGGTGACGCTCCAACCCTGCTTCAGCGCCGCCTTGGCATAACAGGCGATGATGTCGTCGGCCTCAAGCCCTTCCTCCTCGATGCAGGGGAGGGAGAAAGCGCGGGTCGCGTCGCGGATCAGCGGGAATTGCGGCACCAGCTCCGGCGGCGGCGGCGGGCGGTGCGCCTTATACTGATCGTACATCTCGTTGCGGAACGTCTTGGCCGACGCGTCGAAAATGACCGCGAGGTGGGTCGGCCCGTCCGCCTTGTGCAGGCTTTCCGCGAGCTTCCACAGCATCGTCGTATAGCCGTAGACCGCGCCGACATTGAGGCCATGGCGATTGGTAAGTGGCGGCAGGCGGTGAAAGGCCCGGAAAATGTAGCTGGAGCCGTCGACCAGATAGAGATGCGGGGAAGCCATCGGGCGTGCTTAGCGCAATGATGGGGCCGATGGAACGTTTAGCGGCGTCAGCACGGTGTCCAGCGCTTCGGGCGCCAAATCCGGATGGTCGAGCGTGTAATGAAGCCCCCGGCTTTCCTTGCGGGCGAGGGCGCAGCGGACGATGAGGCCTGCCACCTCGACGAGGTTGCGAAGCTCGATGAGGTCGCTCGTCACCCGGAAATTGCCGTAATAATCCGCCGTCTCCTGCCGCAGCAGCTCCACCCGGTTCGCCGCGCGCTCCAGCCGCTTCGTGGTGCGGACGATGCCGACATAATCCCACATGAAGCGGCGAATTTCCTTCCAATTATGGTGGACGACCACTTCTTCATCGGAATCGGTGACGCGGCTTTCGTCCCACGGCCGGATGGCGGGCGGAGGCGGGAGATCGGCCCAGTTGCGATTGATATGCTCCGCCGCCGCCGTTCCGAAGACGAGGCATTCAAGCACCGAATTGGACGCCAGGCGGTTGGCGCCGTGCAGCCCCGACTGCGTTACTTCGCCCGCCGCATAGAGGCCGGTGAGGTCGGTTCGCCCATTCAGGTCCACCACAACGCCGCCGCACGTATAATGAGCGGCCGGGACGACCGGAATCGGCTCCTTCGTGATGTCGATGCCAAGCTCCATGAGCCGCGCATGGATGGTCGGAAAGTGGCCCTTCACGAAATCCGGATCGCGGTGGCTGATGTCGAGATGGACATAATCGAGACCCAATCGCTTCAGCTCATGGTCGATGGCGCGCGCCACCACGTCGCGCGGCGCCAGCTCGGCGCGAGGATCGAAATCCGGCATGAAGCGGTGACCGCTGCCCGGGATCTTCAGCTGTCCGCCCTCGCCGCGCATCGCTTCGGTGATCAGGAAATTCTTGACGTCATGATGGTAGAGACAGGTCGGGTGGAATTGGTTGAATTCCATGTTCGACACCCTGCAGCCCGCGCGCCAGGCCATGGCGATGCCGTCGCCGGTCGATCCCTTGGGGTTGGTCGAATAGAGCCAGGCCCGGCTCGCCCCGCCGGTCGCGAGCACCGTGGCCCGCGCTGCATAAGTGCAGACGCGGCCGGTCTTGCGATCGAGCCCATAGACGCCCCAGGCATGGCCGTCCGCCCCGTCGGGCACCGTATGGCGCGCAGTGATGAGGTCGATCGCGGCGACATCGGGGATGAGCGTGATGTTGGGATGATCGGCCGCGGCCTTTTCCAGCGCCTGCTGCACCGCCCAGCCGGTTGCGTCATTCACATGGACGATGCGGCGGTGGCTGTGGCCGCCCTCGCGCGTCAGATGCCAGCGTTCCTGATCGCCGGGATTGAAGGGAACGCCCAAGGCCGCCAGGCGCTCGATGGCGGCGGGCGCGTTGCCGACGACGAACTCCACGGCCTTGCGGTCGTTGAGGCCCGCGCCCGCGACCATCGTATCCTCGACATGGCTTTCGAACGTGTCGCCGGGCTCCAGCACCGCAGCGATCCCGCCCTGCGCCCAGGCGGTCGAACCGGCAGAAATATCGCCTTTCGCCAGCACGCCGACCTTCAAATTCGGCGCCAGGTTCAGCGCGGCCGTGAGGCCCGCAGCACCGGAGCCCACGACGATGACGTCGAAAGCGCGTTCAACCATTCGCGTTGGCGGCGCGAGTGAGGTTCAGGAACACGTCTTCAAGGTCCGCTTCCTTGGTCGACACGTCGACGATGCCGAGGCCGCGTTCCTGAAGCGCGGCGAGGACATCGCCCGCATTCACCCGATCCTTGCGGTAGGTGATGGACAAGGTGCGTTCGCCTTTCAGTTCGATCTTGTCGAAGCACGGTGCGTCAGGAGCGGCGGCGATATCCTTGTCGACGATCACCTCGACCACCTTTTCCTGCGCCATGCCGACCAGCGCGCGGGTCGGTTCGTTGGCGATGAGGCGGCCATGGTTGATGATCGCGATACGGTCGCACAATTCCTCGGCTTCTTCGAGATAATGGGTGGTGAGCACGACCGTCACGCCCTGCGCGTGGAGGGTGCGGACATAATCCCAGAGCTGCTGGCGAAGCTCGATATCGACGCCTGCCGTCGGCTCGTCGAGGACGAGAATGGGCGGCGCGTGCACCATCGCCTTGGCGACGAGCAGGCGGCGCTTCATCCCGCCGGACAGAGTGCGGGAATAGGCGTTGGCCTTGTCCTCGAGATGGACGGCCTTCAAAAGCTCCATCGTACGGCGCTGATCCTTGGGCACGCCGTAGAGACCAGCCTGCAATTCCAGCGTTTCGGCGGGCGTGAAGAAGGGATCGAACAGGATTTCCTGCGGCACGATGCCGATCGAGGCCTTGGCGTTGCGCGGATGCTTGTCGATGTCGAACCCCCAGATCGACACCGCGCCCTCGCTTTTGTTCACAAGGCCCGCGAGGATGTTGATGAGGGTCGACTTGCCGGCGCCGTTCGGCCCCAAAAGCCCGAAAATCTGGCCGCGCGGTACGTCGAGCGTCACACCGTCGAGGGCGCGCTTCCCGCCCTTATAGGTTTTCTGGAGATCGCGGATCGAAATGGCGGCGTCGGACATGCGCTTCGCATAGCGGCTAAGCGGCGCGCCGCAAAGCGCCGGAGATTGCGTGGGGCCATGGCCGTTGCTAGGAGGCGCGCCATGGCCACCGATCCGTTCACGCCCGAAACCGTCTTCGTCGATTCGCCCCGCGTCGCTTGCGACGGCGCAACCGACATTTCGCCCGCGCTCGGCCATCCGCGCGTCTATCTGCAGATCGACGAGAAGGGTTTCGCCGAGTGCGGCTATTGCGACAAGCGCTTCGTCCTGAAGGGCGGCCCGGCGGATACGAACCAAACGGCCTGATCATCAGTGTTCTTGCGAAAGCAGGAACCCAGCAGCAGCATTGGAACGAATGGACTCCTGCTTTCGCAGGAGCACGTCTGGCGCGCTTTCCCAAAGCGCCTATATTCATCGGATGATCAGCACCGCCGACTCCCGCCGCTTCCTCTACCGCAACGACCTCGATCCGGATGCTGCCTTGCGCCTCACCGCCGATGCGCTGCGCGCCTGCGATGACGGCGAACTCTACCTGCAATATATCGCATCGGAGAGTTTCGGCTTCGATGACGGGCGTCTGAAGACGGCGGATTTCAACACGCAGGCGGGTTTCGGCCTGCGCGGCGTGTCCGGCGAAACCACCGCCTTCGCCCATGCCAACGAATTGTCGCAGCATGCCATCACCCGCGCGGCCGAGACGATGGCGGTGCTCGATCCGGCGAGAGGCCAGCGCCCCGCGCCGCCGCGCCGCACCAACGCCAGCCTTTATACCGACGCCGATCCCTTGAGCCTCGTTCCTTTCGCCAGGAAGGTTGCGCTTTGCCAGGAAGTCGATGCTGCCGCCCGCGCCCGCGACCCGCGCGTGAAGCAGGTGTCCGTCACCCTCGCCGGATCGTGGAGCGTGATAGAAATCGTCCGTCCCGACGGTTTCGTCGCGCATGACGTGCGGCCCCTCGTCCGCCTCAATGTCCAGATCGTCGTCGAACAGAATGGACGGCGCGAAAGCGGTTACCACGGCATGGGTGGCCGCTACCTCTATGACGGCCTGTTCGAGCCGGAAGCGTGGAACCGCGCCATCGACATCGCGCTTGCGCAGGCGCTGGTGAACCTCGACTCCGTTGCGGCGCCTGCCGGCGAAATGACGGTGGTCCTCGGCCCGGGCTGGCCGGGTGTCCTCCTTCACGAAGCCATCGGCCACGGCCTTGAGGGCGATTTCAACCGCAAGGGCACTTCGGCTTTCTCCGGCCGCATCGGCGAGCGAGTCGCGGCGCCGGGCGTCACCGTGGTCGACGACGGCTCGATCGGCGCGCGGCGCGGGTCGCTCACCATCGACGACGAAGGCACGCCGACCCAATGCAATACCCTGATCGAGGATGGCATTCTCAAAGGCTATATCCAGGACCGCCTCAACGCCCGCCTGATGGGCGTCGCGCCGACCGGCAACGGCCGCCGCGAGAATTTCGCTTATGCCCCGATGCCCCGCATGACCAACACGTTCATGCTCGGCGGCAGGGACGATCCCGGCGAAATCCTCTCCCGCGCGAAGAACGGCATCTACGCCAAGAGTTTCGGCGGAGGCCAGGTGGACATTACCAGCGGCAAGTTCGTCTTCACCTGCACCGAAGCCTATAAAATCGAGAACGGAGAGCTCGGCAGTCCGATCAAGGGCGCGACCCTGATCGGCGACGGGCCGACCGTCCTCACCAAGGTCGCGGCGATCGGCAACGACATGTGCCTCGACGAAGGCATCGGCGTTTGCGGCAAGGGCGGCCAGTCGGTTCCGGCGGGCGTCGGCCAGCCGACCCTGCTGATCGAAGGCCTGACTGTCGGCGGAACCGCCGCTTGATGGAGCGGCAGGACGAAATTCTGGATTTCTGGTTCGGCCTGACGCGGGAGCAGTGGTGGACGCGAGACGATGCATTGGACGCCGCCATCCGCGTTCGTTTCCTCGAGCTGTGGAAGGCCGAGCAGGCGCATTCCCCCGATCATTTCACCGGCAGCCCGGACGCAGCGCTGGCGGCGGTGATCCTGTTCGATCAATTTCCGCGCAACATGTTCCGCGACGATCCCCGCTCGTTCGCCACCGACCCGCTCGCGCTCGCGATCACGAACCGGGCCTTGTCGAAAGGCTATTTCGAGGCGCTGCCGCAGGAACGCCGGGCCTTCCTCATCATGCCGCTCCAGCACAGCGAGGATCTGTCGGATCAGGAACGCTCGGTCGAACTGTTCCGCGCGTTGGGCGACGATTTCTCTCTCGGCTTCGCGATCAAGCATCGCGACGTCATCGCCCGCTTCGGCCGCTTTCCGCACCGCAATGCGGTGCTCGGACGGCAGAGCAGGCCGGAAGAAAGGGAATTCGGCCTCACCCCGCCCTGGTGAGGTAAGGGGCGATCGGCGTCAGATCGTATCCCGCCTCTGCCGCCTTCCGCATGATCTCCACGGCCTCTTCTCCGGCTTGGGCGCGGGTCAAAGCCCAAAGAAAGGTCGAACGCGTGCCCGAGCGGCAAAATGCGAGAACAGGTCCATTCGCGGCGCCAAGCGCTTCGCCCATGGCCGCCACCTGATCCGCAGAAAAGCCACCGGCAACCGGAATATGGCGACAGGCGATTCCCGCCGCTGCGGCTGCTGCTTCGATCTCGGCATGGGACGGCTGTCCAAGCTCTTCGTCATCCGGACGGTTGTTGACGATCATCCTCATGCCTTGAGCGGCAAATGCGGGCATATCCTCCGGCCGGATCTGACCCGCCACGAACAGGCACTCGTCGATTTTCCTCATTGATGATCCCTCACGACCGCGACGAAGGCCGCGCCATATTTCTCCAGCTTCGCCACACCAACGCCGGAAATGCGCGAAAGGGCATCCAGGCTTGCCGGTTTCAATTCCGCCATTTCGCGAAGCGTGCTGTCGTGGAAGATGACATAAGGCGGCACGTCCTGCTCCTTCGCGAGGTCGCGGCGGCACGCGCGAAGAGCCTCGAAAAGCGGATCGTGCGGGTAATCGGCCGCGTCGCGCCTTTTGCGGCGGCGTTCTCTTTTGGGCGGCAGGACGATCTCCACGGCCTCCTCACCCTTCAGGATCGCACGGGCGCCCGGGCCGAAGGAAAGGCCGCCATATTCGTCGGCGCGCAGCGCGTCGCGCGCCATCAATGCGCGCGCGACAGGCTTGATGAGCGGCAGTTCGTCCTCGCTTGCAATGCCGAAGACGCTCAGGCGGTGATGAGCGAAATTATGGATCTTGTCGGTTTCCTTGCCGGCCAGCACGTCGGTCAGGTGTCCGATGCCGAACCGCATTTCGGTGCGGAAGGCGGCGGAAAGCAACTTGCGGGCGATTTCGGTCGCGTCCACCGCCTGGGGCGGCTCCAGGCAATTGTCGCAATTGCCGCAGCTTTCGGGGGGCGTCTCTCCAAAGTGGCGGAGCAGAATCGCGCGGCGGCATCCCGCCGCCTCGACCAGCGCGCCCATCGCGTTGAGCCGCTGCCGCTCCCCGCCACGACGATCCTCGGGCACCTCGCTTTCGACCCGGGCGCGAGCGCGGGAAAAGTCTTCGGCTCCCCAGAAAAGATGCGCTTCCGATGGGTCTCCGTCGCGGCCCGCGCGGCCCGTTTCCTGATAATAAGCCTCGATGGACTTCGGGAGGCCGGCATGAGCGACGAAGCGCACGTCCGGCTTATCGATCCCCATGCCGAAAGCGATGGTCGCGACCATCACCATGTCTTCGCTCTGCACGAATGCCGCCTGCGCCCGTGCCCGCACCCCAGGATCGAGACCGGCATGATAGACCCCCGTGGGACGCCCCATCTTGCCGACCTGCTCCGCGATCTTTTCGGCCGCCGCACGGGTTGGCGCATAGACTATGCCTGCCCCCGGCTGGTTGGCGAGCAGGGTTTGCAACTGGCCCGACAGGCCATCGCGTGGCCGGATATGATAGCGGATATTCGGCCGGTCGAACCCGGCAACGATCAGCCCCTCATCGGGAATGCCGAGCTGGTGGAGAATATCCTCCCGCGTCTGCCGGTCCGCCGTCGCCGTCAGCGCCAGGCGCGGCACGCCTGGAAAGCGGTCGAGCAAAGGGCGGAGCAGACGGTAATCGGGCCGGAAATCATGACCCCATTCGCTCACGCAATGCGCCTCGTCGATCGCGATCAGCGCTAATGGCACTTGAGCGATCAGGTTGCGGAAGCTCTCGCTCGATGCGCGTTCCGGAGCAGCATAAAGGAGATCCAGTTCTCCCGCCCGGAAGCGGGCGAGCGTCTCCTGCCGGTTATCGTCGGCGGACGTCAGGGATGCGGCACGAATACCGAACCCTTCCGCCGAACGAATCTGATCGTGCATCAGCGCGATGAGCGGGGAAATAACCAGCGCCGTTCCGGGCCGGGCGAGCGCAGGCACCTGATAGCAAAGCGATTTCCCCGCGCCGGTCGGCATCACCGCGAGCGTATGCTGCCCGGCCATGACGCGATCAACGACTTGAGCCTGAACGCCGCGAAAATCGGAGAAGCCGAAGGTCGTGTGGAGAATGTCGAGAGGGTCTTGCACGCCACCCCCTTAGCGTCATTCCGGCGAAAGCCGGAATCTCATTTCCGTGCTTTCACGAGATTTCGGCTTCGCCGGAAATGATAGCCTGAATTACTCTGCCGCTTCCCGTTCTTCTTCCTCGCGCTCGCTCTGCTGGCGTTCCCACATTTCGGCATAGAGGCCGCGCTCGCGGAGGAGTTGGGCGTGGGTGCCTTTCTCCACCACCACGCCTTGGTCGAGGACGACGATCTGGTCGGCGTCGACGATGGTGGAAAGCCGGTGGGCGATGACGATGCTGGTCCGGCGCGCGGCGACGGCGCGCAACGTGGCCTGGATCGCGGCCTCGGTGCGGCTGTCGAGCGCACTGGTCGCTTCGTCGAGGATCAGGATCGGCGGATTTTTGAGCAGGGTACGCGCGATGGCGACGCGCTGCTTCTCGCCGCCGGAGAGTTTGAGCCCCCGCTCGCCGACGCGCGACTGATAGCCGTCCGGAAGCTCGGCGATGAAATCGGCGATGGCCGCGCCCCGCGCCGCCTCCTCGATATCCGCCTGCGTCGCGCCGTCCTTGCCGTAGCCGATATTGTAGCCGATCGTGTCGTTGAAAAGGACGCTGTCCTGCGGAACGATGCCGATGGCGGCGCGCAGGCTTTGCTGGCTGACCTGCGATATGTCCTGGCCATCGATGGTGATGCGCCCGGACAGCGGATCGTAAAAACGGAAGAGGAGGCGCGACAGGGTGGACTTGCCCGCCCCCGACGGACCAACCACGGCCAGCATCGTGCCCGGCGGTACGTCGAAATCGATGCCTTTCAGGATCGGCCGTTCCAACTCGTAACCGAAATGTACGTCCTCGAACCGGACATGTCCCTGGGCAACGTGGAGCGGCGGGGCATCCGGAATGTCGACCACTTCGGCCTTGGTGTCGACGATGCCGAACATCGCCTCCATGTCGATCAGGCCCTGGCGGATGTTGCGGTAGACCCAGCCGAGCATGTCGAGCGGCCGGAAGAGCTGGGCGAGAAGCGTGTTCACCAGCACCACGTCGCCCGGCGTGAAGCGACCGACCGACCACCCCCAGACGGTGAAGCCCATCGCGCCCGCCATCATCAGGTTGGTGATGAGCGATTGGCCAATGTTGAGCCAGGCGAGCGACGTCTCGTTCTTCACCGCTGCGTCGGCATAGCGGGCAACGGCCCGGCCGTACCGCTCCGCTTCCCGATCCTCGGCGTTGAAATATTTGACCGTTTCGAAATTGAGGAGGCTGTCCACCGCGCGGGCGACGGCACCGGTGTCAAGATCGTTCATCTCGACGCGCAGCCGCGCGCGCCAATCGGTGACGATCCGGGTGAATTGGATATAGGCGACGACCATCACGATCGTGGCGACGACGAGACCGATGCCGAACTTGATCCAGAAGAGGCCAAGCACGATGGCGAGCTGGATCACCGTCGGGCCGATGTTGAAGAGGAGGAAATACAGCATCGAATCGATGCTCTTCGTTCCCCGTTCGATGATCTTGGTCACCGCCCCGGTGCGCCGCTCGAGATGGAAGCGCAACGACAGGTCGTGGAGATGCCGGAAGGTCGTTTCGGCGAGCCGCCGCGTCGCGTCCTGCCCCACGCGCTCGAAAATGCCGTTACGCAGATTGTCGAACAAGACGCCTCCGAACCGTGCGGCGGCGTAAGCGGCGACGAGGGCGATCGCGATCTGCGCAGCAGCCTCCATCCCCGTCGTCATCCGGTTGACCGCCGCGCTGTAGGCGAGCGGCATGACGAGGGTGGTGATCAGGATCGAAACAATCACCAGCAGTAGCGACAGGATCACCCGGGCGCGCAATGCGGGCGCATGGCTGGGCCAGAGGTAGGGCAGGAAGCGGCGGAGCGCCGCCCAGCCTGCTTCGGGTTCGGTGGATTGGGAAGAAGACGCCATTGCGCCCAAGATAGGGACACTTTCGCGAGAACCAAATTACGCCTGCGTAAAGTTAGGAACGCCGTCCTACTTCAACGGTTTATCGCATCAGAGGCACAGGAGAGCGGGCGATGGGACCGGTTTATTTTGTCATGGCGATCTTAGGATGCGGTGAAGCCGACGGAGCTTGCCGGCAGGTCGCGACTCTCCCGGCCCGTTATGAAAGCGAAGCGGCTTGCAATGCCGCGGCCGAGGATGCCTTGGCCCGGCAGGGCGATATCCTTTTCCCTGTCGTCGTCGCGCAATGCGGCGAGGCAGGAACAGCTCCGGTCCTTGCCGCGGACGAGGTCCGGCTCCCCGAGCCTGACCGGATGAAAACGCGGCGGGCGGGGCTTGGAAAGCCGGCGCCCGCCAAGGGGTGAGCCGTTAGAATTTTCCGCTGATCGACAGCGTGAAGATCGGGCCGTAATCGCGGTCGCGAAATTCGGTGAACAGCACGGGGTCGGTGCGCCGCCCGTCATGGACGATGCGGGTAAATTGCTCCTGCGTGCCGAGCAAATTGTCCACGCTGCCGCGAATGGTGAGGCCCAGCACGTCCTTATTTTCGACGAAGATGCCGACGCCGCCGGGATCGTTGGATGGCCGCGACTTTTCGTTCAGGCGATATTGCCATTGATGTTCGAACTCATTGTAATAACTGCCATAAGCCCAATCCGTCCCCGGCACGTCGTGGCGGAATGAAATTTCGATCGACCGCGACATGGTGTCGTTGATCGGCCGGTGAATGCCGGTCAGCGGATCTTCGATCCGGCTATGCTGGAATTGGCCGGACAGATCGATTTTCGCGCCCTTGAGGCCGAAGGGATCAAGATTGAGCGTGCCTGTCCAGGATGTTCCGATGAGCGTTGCCTTGTCGAGATTGCCCGGCGCCTGTCCGTCATCGCCGATCGGCACATAGTCGAAGATATCCTGGTACAAGCGGCCGTAGAAACGCGCCGTCACGGTACCGTAAGCGCCGAAATTGCGTGTTGCCGACACCTCGCCGAGCCAGCTTTGCTGGGGCACGATCTCCGGATTGCCGGCATTGCCGGTTTCGGAGCCCACATTCACAAAAGCGACGAAGTCGTAGAAATTAAGCTGGCCGACCTCGCGTGCCACCTTGGCGCTGATATCGAGCCGGGGCGAGGGCTTCCAGGCGAGAGACACGAAGCCTTTGGGACGGTAGAAGGCGCGCGACAAGCCGTTGGCGCCGGTCTGGCTCAGCTTTGAATATTCGCCTCCCAGCGAGGCTTGCAACGTGAGCTTGCTGCTGAGCGGCCGCGTCAATGTGGCGCTCGCCTCAGCCCGCTTCTCCTCGACCCGGGCGACCGCATTGTCGAGCGACTGGGGCTGAAATACGCCATTTGCGTCCAGCAGGAACAGGCTACTGACGTTGTCGAGATAATTATAGGCGCCTTCCGCAGCGACCTGCAAATCGCTCTTGCCCGCGCTCCAACCATATTCGGCACGCAAGATCGATTCACCCTCGTCAGCCTTCTGCTCGAAGCGCTGGCCGGTTGGGGCGCGGTCATCCGCATAACGCGTGATGACGGTTTGCGAATAGGGGCTGTGTTCGAAGCGATGAAGGCCGATCATCTTCAATCGGCCCGGGCCGATTGCGAATTCATAATCGCCGCCAATCTCATAATTATATTCGCGCTCCTTCTCAAAGAAGCGCCGGTCGCGGTCGACTTGGTTCGGCCCGGATCGGAAGGACGTCTCGTCGGCATCCAAATTGAAAATCTGGTAGGAAGCGTTGAGATTGGCGAGCGCCCCCGACGCGCTTTTGTGCTTGAGGCCCAATGAAATCTTCGGCTGCTCGACGAAAACGTCGATCCGTTCGTCGCGGCGGTCGATGACATTGCCGTCGCGGTCGGTGACGATTTCCGGGCCGGCATTGCCGTTGACGCGGCTTTGATTGTCGAAGCCCAGGGTGAAATCGACCTTGCCGATCGCACCGCTCAACGATGCATTGCCGTTGGTGATGCTCGCGGGCGTGCGTTTGGCCCGGATTTGCGGATTCCAGCGGAACTGGCCGCTGAGCGTGTTGCGGCGCGTGTAATGGATGTTGGCGACTTCGCCGGACAGGCCGGGAACGTTCAGCGTCGCGCCGTCGATAATGTCGATGCGGACGACATCGGCAGCGGATATACGGCCAAGTTCGGCGACCACGTCGTTCGATTTGCCGGAAAAACGCTCCCCGTTCAGGAGGACGTTGGTGGAGGCTTGCCCCAAGCCGCGTTCCTGCGCCGTCACCCGGACGACGAAGCCCGGCACTTGGCCCAGCATGTCCATCGCGGTCTTGGGTGCAAAGCGGGCGAAGTCGGCGGGCGTGTAGCTTTTGGCGCCTTCCACCACGGCCGGAAGGGCGGGCACCGGCTGCGGCGCATCGCCCGTTTCCTGCGCCTGACTCAAACTCGGTGCAGACGCCAGCAAACTTGCTGTCGCCAGCCAAAGTGCACGCTTCCCGCGCATTCCCCTAATCGTCACGTCATGCTCCCTCAAGGTGTGTTATGTTTCTAACACTGCCACAGATGTAGCACATAGACAATGGGAAATATGAACGGCAGCCGAACGAAAAGCGTCCGGCAAGGCGGGGCAGGGGCTGGAACGGGCCGTGTCTTGGCCGGTTTATCGAAAGACGCCCCTCTTCCTTCAGGGACTTAGAGTCTTTGAGGGTAAGTTTAAATCGACGGAGAAAAATCATGAACGATACCGAAACCCTCGGCATGATTCACGAGGACGCCTTGCCCGGTCATGAGAGCAGGTTGGAGCCAAAGCCGGAATGGGAGCCCTTCTATCCGGGAGCGGGCCGTCTTGCGGGCAGGGTCGCACTCATCACCGGCGCCGACAGCGGCATCGGCCGGGCCGTCGCGGCGCTCTTCGCGCGCGAAGGGGCGGACATCGGGATCTCCTATCTTTGCGAACATGACGATGCGGAAGAAACCAAGGCCATAGTCGAGAAGGAAGGGCGCAGGGCGGTACTCCTGCCGGGCGATCTCGGTTCGAAGGATATTTGCGGCGCTGTCGTCCGGAAGACGGTCGACGCGCTTGGCGGACTCGACATTCTCGTCAACAATGCGGGGGAGCAGCATCCCGATCAGGATATTGCCGACATCACCGAAGAGCAGTTGAAGCGCACCTTCCAGACCAACATCTTCTCGATGTTCTTCCTGACCCAGGCCGCGCGTCCCCATCTCAAGGACGGTTCGGCAATCATCAATTGCACCTCGATCACCATGTATCAGGGCTCGAAGGAGCTGCTCGATTATTCCTCCACGAAAGGGGCGATCACTGCCTTCACGCGCAGCTTGTCGGAAAATCTGGTCGGCGAGGGCATCCGCGTGAACGGCGTCGCGCCCGGCCCGATCTGGACGCCGCTCAATCCCTGCGGCGGCGCATCGCCGGAGAAATTGAAGGATTTCGGCAAAAGCACGCCGATGGGCCGTCCAGGCCAGCCGAACGAGGTCGCGCCCAGCTTCCTGTTCCTCGCCTGCGACGATTCCCGCTATATGTCGGGGCAGGTTCTCCATCCCAATGGCGGCACGATCGTGGGCAGCTGAACGAACCGCCTTCTGCCGGTGCCCCATTGCCGCTATACTGATCCCGAAACGAAGCAGGGAGACGGTGGAATGCGGGAATTTGGCGGTCTTGTGGCCGGCTTGCTGATCGGGTTCGTGATCGCCCTCGCGGCGACCATCGTCGCCGTCCTCCTTTTCCCTTTCCCCGACGGCTTCAATCCCAAGAGCCAGGCCGATCTCGCCAATTACTATTTGAACGCGCCAATCGCGACCTTGGGTGCCATCGTCGCCGGCCGTTTCCTCGGGGCCTTGGGCGGCGGCTGGGCGGCGGTCGCGATCGGGGGACGGGGCTGGCTCGCATGGGTGATCGGGGTGATCCTCGCCCTCTATCTGCTCGTCGAGATGAGCAGCATCCCCCATCCGCTGTGGATGCAGATCGCCGGAATCGTCGGCCCACTGCTTGGCGCCGCACTGGCCCATCGTTGGGCGGGCCGGGCGCGGCGGGATGCCGTTGACGAAGAGGTGCCGCATGACGAGGTACACGAGCTTTAAGGCCTTCTGGCCCTTCTACCTTCGCGAACATGCGCGACCGGCAACGCGCGGCCTGCATTATGCGGGGACGAGCTTCGTCATTCTCCTTGCCAGCGCGGCGATCGTGACCGGAGAATGGCGGCTCCTTCTCGTCATGCCGCTCGCCGGTTATGCCTTTGCCTGGGCGAGCCATGCGATCTTGGAGCGGAACCGGCCGGCGACCTTCACTTATCCGCTCTGGTCGCTGATGGCGGATTTCAAGATGTGGTGGCTCTGGCTCACAGGCCGCCTCGGCCCTGAGCTCGATGCGGCGGGCGTGCGCGATAACGGAAACTGAGCCGGTTCAGGCCGAGGTTCGCAACCGATCGATGAGGGCCATTGCCGCCGCCGGGTTCCTCGCTTTCTCGCCCGCGATGAAAAACACGAATACGTCGCGGCCATTCTTTGCCCATTGCCGCGCCGTTTCAGCCCAACGGTCGAGATCCGCTGCCGGATAGCCCAAGGGTTCGGCCTCGACCGAGCCGAGCAGGCGAGCATAGGTGAAATCCGCTGTCTGTTCGGCAAGAGTCGGATATTTGGTGTCGGCATAGACGATCGCCGCATTGTGCCTCCGGGCCAGCGCGACGAAGCGCGGATCGTCGAAACTGTCGTGCCGGACCTCCAGCGCGTGGCGGAGCGCCACGCCGTCCTGCTTGTCCGGCAGAAGCGCGAGGAAAGCGGCAATGTCCGCTTCATCGAACGTCTTGGTCGCGGCGAATTGCCAGAGGATCGGGCCCAGTTTCGCGCCAAGCTCGGTAATGCCCTGGGTCAGGAATTTTTCGATCGATCCGCCCGCTTCGGCAAGAATCTTGCGATTGGTGCAGAAGCGTGACGCCTTTACCGTGAAGACGAAATCGTCCGGCACTGCATCGCGCCATTTGGCGAAGGTCTCGGGTTTTTGCGACCCGTAATAGGTGCCGTTGATTTCGATCGCCGTGACTTGGCGGCTGGCATGGTCCAGCTCCCGTGTCTTTGGCAGGCCCGGCGGGAAAAAGGTGCCGCGCCACGGTTCGTAATTCCAGCCGCCGATCCCGACCCGTATGCGCCCGTCCGCCATCTTTTGCTCCGTGGTGCAAACCTTTTTTCTTATGCTATGGCGGGCGCCGTCCAACAAGGAGCCCATTCATGCGTCCCCTGATCGCCTTCATCGCCGCCGTCACGATCGCCGCCCCCGCCTTCGCCTCGTTGAGCGTCGGGGCCAAGGCGCCCGATTTCCAAACCTATGCGGCGCTGGCGGGCAAGGTCCGCACGCTGAAGCTGTCGGACGAGTTGAAGAAGGGCCCCGTCGTCCTCTACTTCTTTCCCGCCGCCTTCACGCCCGGCTGCACCTTGGAAGCCCATGAATTCGCCGAAGCCAGCGACGATTTCCGGAAAATGGGCGCCCAGGTGATCGGCCTTTCCGCCGACCCCATCGACAAATTGTCCAAATTTTCGAGGGAAGCGTGCCGCGACAAGTTTGCCGTGGCGTCGGCCGGACCCTCGCTCATCGCCAAATATGACGTGAAGCTCCCCGCGCGCGAGGGGCTGTCCAACCGCACCTCCTATGTCATCGCGCCCGATGGACGGGTGACCTACGTCCACAGCGACATGAATCCGCGCGATCATGTGAAGAATACCCTCGCCGCCGTACGCGAATGGAAGGCCGCGCGACGTTGAGGATGGCGGTTCTGCCCTTTTATCAACCCGGCGCGGTAGCAGGGCGGAAAGCAGGGTCCGGCGCGGCTTCGTCGCGCGTATAGGTGCCGATGAGAAGACCGGCGGCGATCACATGACCGCGGATCGCGTCCAGAAAAGCGTTGCGGCCCGGGCTTGGACCCGGGTCGTGCGCGCCAGACAAGGCGAAGAGCTGGAAGGCATAATGGTGGAGGCCGTGTCCGTAAGGGGGGTCGGGCGGAAGCCAGCCTTCGCGGAGATAGGAGTTGCGCCCGACATCGCCCTCACCGCCGCCATCGCCATCCGCCACGATGTCGCCTTCCCCAAGGCGGTGCGCATCGGAAGCCATGCCCCAGATGATGGCGTGAACGAAAGGGTGAGGGGACGGCGCATCGAAATCCTCGACGATGAGCGCGAGGCTCTTCGTGTCTGGCGGCACCTCACCCCAAACGAGCGGCGGCGATAGGCCCGCGCCATCGGCGGTGAAGCGCGGCGGCAATGCCGCGCCATTCGCGAAAGCGGGGCTGGCGAGGTCGATATAGCTGAAATCGCCGAGATTGGGCTGGGTGATGGCGAGCTTGTCCGCCCCGGCGCGCACCGAGCGCAAGCTGGCGCCAAGCCAAGCGGGAATATGTTCGAGCATCGGATCTCCTTTCTCCCTCCCCGTTGAACCGGCGGAACCCAGGAAAGGTCCGGGCGCTAGCATCCCCGGCCCTTTGTCGGTTAAGGCGTTGAGCGAAAATGACCCAGCACCGCACCGGACACCACACTCACGCTCATCCTGGCTCCAGGGATGCCGCCCATGGCCATCACGGCCACAGGCATCACGGCCATGGGCATCAGGGTCATGTCCACGCGCCCGCCGACTTCGGACGCGCCTTTGCGATCGGAATCACGCTCAACATTCTGTTCGTGGCGGTCGAAGCGGTGTTCGGTTTCCTGTCCGGCTCCGTCGCCCTTCTGGCCGACGCCGGCCATAATCTGTCCGACGTGCTGGGCCTCGGCGTCGCTTGGGCGGGCGCGGCGCTGGCGAAGAAGCCGCCGAGCCGCCGCTTCACCTACGGTCTGCGCGGCTCGACCATTCTCGCCGCGCTCGCCAATGCCCTGCTGCTGATGGTGGCATTGGGCGCGATCGTGCTGGAGGCCGCGCAACGGATCGGCGATCCGCATCCCGTGGCCGGCCGCACGGTGATGGCGGTCGCGGCGGCGGGCGTGGCGGTCAATCTCGCCACCGCGCTCCTGTTCGCGCGCGGACGGAAGGGCGACATCAACATTCGCGGCGCCTATCTTCACATGGCGGCCGATGCGGGCGTGTCGGCGGCGGTGGTCGTTGCCGGCCTTCTCATCCTCACCACCGGCATGACGTGGATCGATCCGGTCGTCAGCCTGGTCGTCGCGGCCGTCATCTTCTGGAACAGCTGGGGGCTGCTGAAGGAGGCCCTGGCTCTTTCGCTTGGCGGGGTTCCGGCGGGCATCGACCCGGAAGCGGTGGAGGGCGCGCTGGCCGCCTTGCCGGGCATTTCGGCGGTTCACGATCTCCACATCTGGCCGATGAGCACGACGGAAACGGTGATGACCGCCCATCTCGTCATGCCCGGCGGCCATCCGGGCGACGCCTTCCTTCACGACGTGCAGCATTTGATGGAGGACCGTTTCGGCATCGGCCATGTCACGCTGCAGATCGAACTCATCGGGGATAGCCGTTGCCACATGCAGGCCGACGATGCGGTCTAAGAGAGGCATGATTCGATGACGGACGGAGTGAAGCTGCACGAAAGCTGGCGGGAGCCCCTCGCCGGGGAATTCGCGGCGCCCTACATGCAGGCGCTGAAAGGGTTCCTCGTCGCGCAGAAAGCGGAAGGGAAGCGCATCTTTCCCAAGGGCAGCGAATATTTCCGCGCGCTCGATCTGACGC
Source organism: Sphingosinicella flava (assembly GCF_016025255.1). Classification (NCBI taxonomy): domain Bacteria; kingdom Pseudomonadati; phylum Pseudomonadota; class Alphaproteobacteria; order Sphingomonadales; family Sphingomicrobiaceae; genus Allosphingosinicella; species Allosphingosinicella flava. The sequence continues at coordinate 1,771,976 of NZ_CP065592.1, read as the reverse complement.
CGCTCGACACGGTGAAGGTCGTCATCTTGGGACAGGATCCCTATCACGGGCTCGGGCAGGCGCACGGCTTGTGCTTCAGCGTCCAGCCCGGCGTCCGCACGCCGCCCAGCCTCGTCAACATCTATAAGGAGCTGGAGAGCGACCTCGGCGTCAAGCGGCCCCGCCACGGCTTCCTCGAACATTGGGCGGCCCAGGGCGTGCTGCTCCTCAACAGCGTGCTGACCGTGGAAATGGGTCAGGCCGCCTCTCATCAGGGCAAGGGCTGGGAACGCTTCACCGACGCCGTCATCCGGCAAGTCAACGGGCGCGAGGAGCCGGTCGTCTTCATGCTGTGGGGCAGCTATGCGCAGAAGAAAGCGGCGTTCGTGGACAGCGTCGACAAGGGCGGGCGCCATCTGGTGCTGAAGGCGGCGCATCCATCCCCCCTTTCCGCCCATAACGGCTTTTTCGGATGCCGCCATTTCTCCCGCGCCAATGCGTTCCTGGCCGATCACGGCCGGACGCCGATCGATTGGACGCTTCCGGACGTGTAACGGGAAACGGAGCCCCGACCGTGCGTTCGGCTTTTCGAAAATGCCAACGCAGGAGAAGACCATGCCCGACAAGACATTGGCCGACATCGCCGAAAAGCTGCGCGACATCGATTTCGCGATCCTGTCCACCCGGACCGAAAACGGCGCGATCGCGGGCCGGCCGATGAGCAACAATCGCGAGGTCGATTATGACGGCGATTCTTATTATTTCACCTACGATAGTACGCGGACCGTCGAGGACATCACCCGCGACGATCAGGTCGCGCTGAATTTCCAGGATAAATCGGGCATTGTCGGGCAGCGCCCCTTCTTCGTCGCCGTCGAAGGCCGGGCCGAACTGATCCGCGACAAGGCGCAATTCGCGGAGCGCTGGTCCAAGGGCCTCGACCGCTGGTTCGAGCAGGGGATCGACACGCCCGGCCTGGTGATGATCCGCGTGCGCGCGCAGCGGCTGCATTATTGGGACGGCATGGACGAAGGTGAAATCGCCCTCTGATCCCGCCAGCGATGAGAAAGAACGGAGCCGACCGTAAAACGTGCGGGCGGCTGTAGGACAGCGAAAAATCGTCCCCACCCGGTCAAAGCGGGGCCGCACAGCCCCGGCGGCGCTCGCCATTGACGAGGAGATCGGCGGCGAGCGGGTAGGCGGTGTCCGACATGCCGTCGGAGCAACCGGCCTCCGGCCGCAGGCGCAGTTCGAAGGCCCGGCCGTTCAGCGCGCCGGACCAGGTGCCCCCGCCCTCCGCGCCCGGCGTGTAGCGGGTCCAGACGCGGGTGCCCGCCTGATCTTCCGGATGGGAATAAGTGACGCAGCGGCCCTCGATCCGCGCCGCCCAGAACGGCTCCGTCCCGGCGGCGCGCAAGGGGGCGACGGCAAGGCGGGTTTCGCCCTGCATCATGCAGGGGCTGGCAGCCACAGGTGGCACCGGCTTCGGACTGTCCGGGGCGTCTTCTCCCGCGCAGGCCGCGACGAAACGGTCCGCGAAGGCGGCGGGGGGCGCGGGAAGGGGACCGCTCGTCTGAGAGCCGTAAGTCACCGCCACCGGTCCAGCGATCAAGGCGTCGAGATCGCTGGGCGCCGGGCCGGTGCCGCTGACGCCCCCGCGCCCGGCATCGCCGTGCGATCCGGCGACGAGAGCCGTCACGCTGCCGCCGCTGCCGAAAGACAGCCGCTCCTCGCTCCCAACTGGGCGGAAGGCGGGCACATTGACGACCAGGTTGCGTCCGCCCGCCGGGCAAAAAAGGCGAACGGCCGCGCTGCCATTCGCGGCAAGAAGGACCAGCGCGGTCCCGTCGTCCCGCGATTGCAGATCCCAACGGCTCGCGGCACTTGCCTTCGGGTCGGAAGATGCGGTGGGAGCCATTCCTTCACTCGCATTGCCGGAGAGCGCCGTCTCCTCCTCCGCGTTCCGGCAGGCACCAAGGAGCAGCAAAGCGATAAGGGCCGATGAGCGCATGATTTTCCTTTCAAAAGAAGGGCGTCGAGGTGCCGTGCCGGGCCGTCTTTTCAGCACAAGGCCGCTTTTGCTCGATTCCGCGCTCCGAGGCCACACTTCGCCGCGCCGGGCTAAACTATGTCCGCTGCCCGCCCGTTGAAGCGCGGAAGCATGGGGCGTTTCGAGTGGAGTAGAGAAATGACCAGAACCATCATGACCCTCGCCGCGGTGTCGGCCATCGCGCTGACCGGACCGGCGGTATCGCAGACCGCGAACGTCAACGCCAATGCCGGCGTCACCGCCCGCGTCAACCAGCTCCAGACCCGGCTGCAAACCGGCATTCAGGCCGGATCGATTACCCAGAGCGAAGCGGCGACGCTGCGCGAGCAGCTTCGCCTGCTGCGCCAGACCGAGCGGCGGTATAGCCGGGGCGGCCTCACCAGCACCGAACGCCGCGACCTGCAGGCTCGCATCCAGAATTTGCGCCAGCAGATCCGGATCGCGGAGCGCAACACCATGACCCGCTACGGCAGTTCCGGCTTCATCGACCGCAACGACGACGGCTGGGACGACCGCGACGCCAATCATGACGGGCGGCTCGACAGCGGCTATTACGGCCAGGGCGGACCGCTGGAGGATCTGGAGCCTTGCCCGAACCGCACCGGAATCGGCGGTGTGATCGGCAACATCTTCGGCGGCAACCGGAATAATGACTGTATCCTCCAGCCCGGCCAGCGCGCCACGAACAACCTGTACGGCGTGCCGGTCGACCTGCGCGACGAGTATCGCGACGACGGCGGCTATTATTACCGTTCCGACGGCCGTGTGATCTACCAGATCGACGCGCGGACCAACCTCGTCACGCGGGTCGATCCGATCGACTGACCCCTTTCCCCGAGCGGGAAGCCAAGGAGGCGCCCTGGCCCAGTGCCGGGGCGCCTTTTGCCTATCGGCTCGCCCCGTCGAAATGGGTGATGGCAAGGGCGTCCAGATCCACATCGGCGGCGCAGCGCAGGTTGATCATCACCGCCGGTCCGTTCGGCCCCTCCCCCTCGCCGAACGGCGCGCAGCCGCAGGTCTTGCAGAATTGATGGCGGATAGTGTGGCTGTTGAAGGTGTAGGCCTGGATATCGTCGCGCGAGCCGTGGAGCGTGAACTTGTCCGGCGTCGAGAAGTGGAGGAGATAGCCCTTGCGGCGGCAGATGGAGCAATTGCACGCCATCGCGTTCGCCGGTGCGTCCTCGTCCAGCGTATAAGTGATCTTGCCGCAATGGCAGCTTCCGGTCATCGGCATCGCATGTCTCCCTGTCGTCAGGCGCCCTTGGCGACGTTGAGTGCCACCGCGGCGCGGATGAGGGCCTTAAAGGCGTCCGCGTCGATCGCGGCGCCTTCCTTCACGTCGATGGCGCGGCGCGTGTTGCCGTCGAGGCTGGCGTTGAACAGGCCGGACGGGTCCGGCAACGCGGCGCCATAAGCGAAGGTCAGCTTCACATAGGTCTTGTAGGTCTCGCCGGTGCAGAGAATGCCCTGATGCTCCCAGACTGGAACGCCGGAGGGGTTGGAGGGCTTTCGCCACTTCACGGTTTCGACGACATCGGGATCGGCTTCCCGGATCAGCGCGCGAAGGCGGGCCAGCGTCTCGCCCCGCCAATCGCCCAAGCCCGCGATCTTCGCGTCGATCAGGGCGGAGGGGCTCTCGCCGCCGGTCATGCGCAGCCCTCCACATAGCCGAGGACCGGCATGGTGCCGACATGGATCAGGCTGACCTTGCCGTCCGCGCCGGTTTCGAAGCGCAAGGCGGGATCGCCGCTCTCCGCATTCGGGGCGGTGAGATATTTGGCGGGCGCCTCGACATAATGGTGGGGCTCTTCGCGAAAACCGGGGAAGGCGGCGCGGACTTCGGCTTCCGTCGCGCCGACGCCGATCCCTTCCGCGAGCGTCACGGTGGCGCGCTCCCCTTCGCCCACGGTGATGCGGCGCACGCGGCCGTCCTCGACGATGGCATAGATGCCGGGATAGGATGGGGAGGTGACGATGCGGCAGGTGTCGGACGCCTGCGCGCCGCGCTCCGCCCAGCCGCTGTTCGCCGGGACCGGCTGGCCGATCCTGAGCGGCCCGAGGCCCTCGAGCGTCAGCAGGTTGGCGGGCGCCAGGGCCGCGGGCGGCACCGGCGCCTTCGGTTCCCGCGCGGCGGAAGGAGGAACGGCGCTGTTCGTCGCGGCCGGCCCGGTTTCCTCATTCATGGGCTGTTCGGACGAGCAGGCGGCGAGGGCCAGCAACAAGGCGGCGGCGGGATATCGCGTCATGGCTTTCTCCGTTGAGGCGCGGAGGGCGAAGATGGAGCGAAGTTGACGGTTCAGCAAATCATTTCACCTGTGACCTTTCGGCCTTGCGGCGCGCCAGGCGGCGGATGAGCATGTCGCGCCGGTAGAGCTGCAGGGCCGCGTCGTTGCTCGACGAATGGAGCGTGGCGACATGCTTGCCGCCGCGCATGATGGGTTTGAGCGTGCCGTAGAAAGCGCGGTGGAAATTGGGTGACGGTGTGACCTTCCGGGGCCGGAGCCTCAAGCCGAGCACCGCATCCCAGGCGGCGGCGAAGCTTCCCGCGCCTTGCCTATCCCGCAGGCGATAGGCGCTTTCCCGCGTCATGCCGACATGGCGCGCGGCGGCGGCGACGGATTGGGTTTCGGCGAGAGCCCCAAGAAAATCCGCCTGCCGTCCCGGCGTCCAGCCGTCGGCGCGGTAGCGGAGCGGGACGGGCGCGAAGGCGGGCACGCGGGTATGGATGGCGGGCGAAGGGCGTGTGGTGCGGTGCTGCGTCATCCGGAAGGATGAATCACAAAAGGCCTGTGTAGGAAAATGAAATCTGATCGAAGTGATACTTCGATCAGGAGCTAATATCCTCCATGAGGCAAAGCCATTTTGATGGAACTAGGCGATATCTCGCCATACCTCAAAATTATGAGCGAGGCAGGTTTTACGTCTTAGACCGCGACCGAGAAAACTCTCGTGCTTTTTGCACTGGTGTTTTAAACATGGAACATGCTCCACAAGGATGTCCAACGCCGAATTGAATCGATCTTGACGGAATATGGCGAGGCCGGGCGGCAGCCAGATGTTTTCGACATCGAGCAATCAAGAGATGCAGTCAGCGCCGTTCCCCATCAATCGACGTTCGCCATGCAGCCGCATCCCGATCCCCGGAAGGGGGAAATCGTCGAAGGCGACTGCATCGCTGAGCTAAATCGCCTGGAATCTGAGTTTGTTCATCTCATCGTGAGCGATATCCCATATGGGATCGCCGCCGATCATTGGGATGTTCTGCACGATAACACCAATAGTGCTTTGCTCGGATCGAGCCCGGCACAGCAGAATGCCGGTGCAATCTTCAAGAATAGGGGTAAGCCGATCAATGGGTGGTCAGAGGCAGACCGGCAGATACCTCTACAATATCAACAATGGGTTGGTAATTGGGCGGGACAATGGTTTCGCGTTCTGAAGCCCGGCGCCAGCGCCTTCGTGTTCGCGGGTCGCCGTTTTTCTCATCGTTGCATTTGCGCAATGGAAGATGCGGGATTCTCTCTTAAGGACATGCTCGCTTGGGAGCGTCCACGTGCCGCGCATCGTGCCCAGCGGTTAAGCGAGGTCTTCAGGCGCCGGGGAGACATTCGCTCGGCCGATAAATGGAATGGATGGAAACTCGGAAATTTACGGCCGACATTTGAGCCGATCCTTTGGTTTGTGAAGCCTTACACGATTGGCGCAACCTTGGCTGACAACATGCTTCACCACGGAGTAGGTGCCTATAACGATGCGGCGTTCAGCAGGTACTGCGATAAATCCGAGAATGTACTGCGCATAGGCAATGCGCCTGGAGAAGGCGGCCTTCACCCCACGCAAAAGCCTGTTCGCTTAATGCAGGCGCTGATTGAGCTGGCCAGCCAGCCGGACCAAATTGTGCTGGACCCATTCGCTGGCTCGGGAACCACGGCGGTCGCCGCAGCACTTCTAAACCGCCGTTTCATCGCAATCGAGCAGGATGCAAGCTATGTAAAGATAGCGCGGAAGCGATTAGAGAATGAGCTTCCCTCGCTTATTTGATCAGCAACAAATCATTATCTGAGATAGCCTCAATCGTCTTCACGCGGCTGTCGAGCTTACGAAAGCGCATCAATTCTTGAACGGCCGCTTCGCGGCTCATGCGTTGGATACGATCGCGCTCTGCGTCGAGAGCTGTTAAACCTTCCTGCTTTGCGTAATACAGCACTTCCAGCGTTGCCGATTTCTCTTCCTTCCAAAGCACCTGCAGGGCTTCGGATCGCGACAACATGCTTCGGTTGATGAGCGTCCAGTAAAATACGGCGTCCTTAGTGGGGGATTGATTCTCTGCGCAGCGCATGGCGTCGACGAGGCAATTCAAGGCAACAGCCGGACTGGCGGAAACCGCGAGCGCGACCAGCGCGGCGAGATGACCATAAGAGATGATCGTCACGTCGCGATTAATCGCCGATTGGTAAATTTGGCTGGAGCGCATCGGCAATTGATAACTCGGGCATACCAGCAGCGCATGGCGGCGGTCGCGCTTCCAGCCGTGCATGGCCTCAACCTTGAAGTCTTTCTGGTTCTTTGCAGTCCGGCTTAAGCGGAAAGCCTTTGCATCCCCGACCAAAGCCCAATCATCGGCGACAGCCTCGACATCGGCTGAGTCGCCGCGTTCGACAAGCACGGCCGTGCGCAGGCCCAACTGCTCGAGTGCTTTGGCCAGGACGACATCCGTATATTTGGAGTAGAGCTTTTCTTCACTGGAATCATGCTCATAACGTTCTGGGATGTTTCCGCAAAAGCGAAGGTGATCTATCACGGCGATTGCGCCGTCACGATCCACTTCCGCTGCCAGCTCAGCTTGCAGCCTTGTTGAATCGGTCCCAAAATTATCGGAAAGTTGGACGATTTCTTCCAGCCAATAGCGGCGCCGCTCTACGGCTTTTGAAGTGATTGAACGCGGGGACATTTACATATCATCGCCCGGGATTGTTGTCCTGTAAAGTTGGCTGAAGCGCTTGCCTATTTCTGCCCTGTCCTGTTTCACCTCATCAGCCGCAACTCACCCCTTATCCTCGCTCAGCATATGCGCCACCAAAGCATTGGCGTGGCCGTGGCCCATGCCGTGTTCCTGCTTCAGCCAGTTGACCAGTTCCATATGCTTGGCGGGCGGGCGGGCGCGGAGGAGGGCTTTCCATTCGGCGATCGGGCGGCCGTACGCCTTTTCGATCGACGGGAAATAGGAGGCGGGGCCCTTGACCTTGTCTTCGCTCATGCGGGCATGGTGACGCAGGCGCGCGGGGGCCGTCAAGGCTACTGAAAGCCGTATCAGCCGCGAGATTGGGCCGGTCCCTCTCCAGCCCGCTTTGCCTGTTCCCAAAGCCAGAGGGTGCGCCGGACGATTTCGGTAAGTGCACAGTCTTGGCGCGTGATGATGTCGATGGAGCCGCCTTCGAGAAACGGCTCTACCTTCTTCTCGCAATAAACCTCCCTGTTCTTCAGCCACGCCGCCTGATCGCGGCGGAGGGCATTTTTCGACGCCGCATCCGGCAGGCGCTCGATCGCCTCGCTCAATGCTTCTTCCAAAGCGGAGGTCTGATCTTCATATTCGGCATAGTAGCAGGAGGCATAAGCACCCGTGGTCGTCACCGCGCTATCCAGGCAGTCCTTGAAGACCTGGCTTGTTTCGCCGCTGACCTGCTTTTCCGTGACCGAGAAGGATCGGTAATCGGCCAGGGTGAAGCTTGTGCCGGAAGAGCCGCCCAGGTCCGGCTTACCGGCAGGCGCTTGTACCGGATTGGAAATGGTCATGCCCTCACCGGCGGCAGGCTGGGTCTTTTCCTTCACCGGCTCTTGCGAACACCCGATCAGGCTCATCGTCATGAGAGCCATTCTGCAGGTGCGCCACATTCGCTCTTGTGTCGAAATAGCCACGCTTACCTCCTTCTGCCCTCCAACAGGATAATGCCTAGGTCAGCGACGCGCTAGGCCGGGCGATTGACAGGCGGCTATGCCCGTTCGTTATTCCGTGGGGGGGAGGTAGAGTGCGGACAGCTTAGCCGCGGCGCCAGGGCAGGCGCCACCTGTTCATCGGCGACAGCCTCGACATCGGCTGAGTCGCCGCGTTCGACAAGCACGGCCGTGCGCAGGCCCAACTGCTCGAGTGCTTTGGCCAGGACGACATCCGTATATTTGGAGTAGAGCTTTTCTTCACTGGAATCATGCTCATAACGTTCTGGGATGTTTCCGCAAAAGCGAAGGTGATCTATCACGGCGGTTGCGCCGTCACGATCCACTTCCGCTGCCAGCTCAGCTTGCAGCCTTGTTGAATCGGTCCCAAAATTATCGGAAAGTTGGACGATTTCTTCCAGCCAATAGCGGCGCCGCTCTACGGCTTTTGAAGTGATTGAACGCGGGAACATTTACATATCATCGCCCGGGATTGTGGTCCTGTAAAGTTGGCTGAAGCGCTTGCCTATTTCTGCCCTGTGCGCCACCGTGCATGGCGTGGCCATGGCCCATGCCGTGCTCCTGCTTCAGTCAAAGCGACCAATTTCATATGCTTGGCGGACACGCGGGCGCGGGCAGTCAAGGTTGGAGCCGCGACAAAAGGCGGGCGGAGCGAGGGTGGTAGCGGGCTGTTAACGCTCTCTCCTTTACGCCAAGCGCGGGGAACAAGGGGGGATCATGCGACTCATCATCATCTGGATCGCGATTTTCGCATGCGCGACGTTGGTCGCGCAATGTTTCAGCGGCCAGCCGGTGACGCGCAAGCCATTGTCGGAGACACACCGGCCGGAGGTTGTGACCGGTTTTTCGAAGCGGCTGGAGCTGGGGGTGTTCGAAGCCTTTACCGACGAAATCCTGCGTTCGATCGATCCCCCGCAGCGGCCTACCGGATTTTTCGTCCTCGCCGGCCCCCGCCTGCGCTTTCCGAGCGGCAGGATCGCCGCGGTCGACGGCCCCGGCTTTGAGGACCAGCAACTCGCTTTCGACTTTCCCAAAGGGACATTCGCCGTCGAAGTGCTGATGGCGCGTCAGCCGGGCACGCCAGCGCCTGGTAGTCCAGCGAGAGCCTATGACGATCCGCAAATGGGGGCGATCCTGTTTTCGGCCAAGCCGGTCGCGCGGTGGCAACCGGCCAGCTTCCGGGAGGATGGCGAGCCTGGGTGCATCGTGACGGACGGCGGCACCGTCGCGTTCATCGACAGCGGCGCTGTCCAGGATCTTGCCGATTATTTTTTCGCGTTACCCGACCGCCTGCCTCGATCCAAACGCCCGCGCCCGGACGGGGAGGTCGATCTTGTCATGACAGACTATCCGCTGGGCCTGCGCGCGCCCAAGGGCGACGCCTTTCTGATGCGAACGGGCGTGGGCGACGGCTGCTTCAACACATCTTACGGCCTGGCCGCAGACGGATCGATCGTGGCCTTGCTCGTCGACTTCACCGGCGTCGTGGAAGGGCACGAGGAGTAGCAGGGTCCGGAGGATTCGTTGTTACGACCTTATTTCCCTGCGGCGGGCAGGTAGAGCTCGCCGCCTTTTTCGCGGAATTTCTCGCTCATTTCGGCCATGCCTGCCTCGACGTCGCTCGGCACAGGCTTGTCGGCTTCGAGGAAAGCGTCGGCGCTCTGGTTCTGCTTGGCGGCGAAATCCCTGACTTCCTGCGTGATCTTCATCGAGCAGAATTTGGGGCCGCACATCGAGCAGAAGTGGGCGGTCTTGGCGCCTTCCGCTGGCAGGGTCTGGTCGTGATATTGCTCGGCCGTGTCGGGATCGAGGCTGAGGTTGAACTGGTCGCGCCAGCGGAATTCGAAGCGGGCGCGGGAGAGGGCGTCGTCGCGTAGCTTGGCGGCAGGGTGGCCCTTGGCGAGATCGGCGGCGTGGGCGGCGAGCTTGTAGGTGACGACGCCGACCTTCACGTCGTCGCGGTCGGGGAGGCCCAAATGCTCCTTCGGCGTCACGTAGCAAAGCATCGCGGTGCCGAACCAGCCGATCATCGCCGCGCCGATGGCCGAGGTGATGTGATCGTAACCCGGCGCGATGTCGGTGGTGAGCGGCCCAAGCGTGTAGAAAGGCGCCTCGCCGCACGCCTCCAATTGCTTGTCCATGTTCGCCTTGATCTTGTGCATCGGCACGTGGCCGGGACCCTCGATCATCACCTGGCAATCGTGCTTCCAGGCGATTTGCGTCAACTCGCCAAGGGTGGCGAGTTCGGCGAACTGGGCTTCGTCGTTCGCGTCGGCGATCGAGCCGGGGCGCAGGCCGTCGCCGAGGCTGAAGGCGATGTCATAGGCCTTCATGATCTCGCAGATTTCGTCGAACCGCTCGTAAAGGAAGCTCTCCTTGTGGTGGGCGAGGCACCATTTGGCCATGATCGATCCGCCGCGCGACACGATGCCGGTGACGCGCTTCGCGGTCATCGGCACGTAGGGCAGGCGGACGCCGGCGTGAATGGTGAAATAATCGACGCCCTGTTCGGCCTGCTCGATGAGGGTATCGCGGAAGATGTCCCAGGTGAGGTCTTCCGCGATGCCGCCGACCTTCTCCAGCGCCTGGTAGATGGGGACGGTGCCGATCGGGACGGGCGAGTTGCGCAGGATCCATTCGCGGGTGTCGTGGATGTTGCGGCCGGTGGAGAGGTCCATCACCGTGTCGGCGCCCCAGCGGATCGCCCAGACCATCTTGTCGACTTCGGACGCGACGTCGGAGGCGACGGCGGAATTGCCGATATTGGCGTTGATTTTCACCAGGAAATTGCGGCCGATCGCCATCGGCTCGGATTCCGGGTGGTTGATGTTGTTGGGAATGATGGCGCGGCCGCGGGCGATTTCGTCGCGGACGAATTCGGGGGTGACATAGTCCGGGATGGCGGCGCCGAAATCCTGGCCGTCGCGAATGTGTTCGCGGAGCTGCTCGCGGCCCAGATTTTCGCGGATGGCCACATATTCCATTTCGGGGGTGATGATGCCCTTCCGCGCATAGTGCATCTGCGTGACGTTGGCGCCGGGCCTCGCGCGGAGCACGGTTTTGCGGACGTTGGGGAAGGGCTGGACGCCGCCGGAGCGGTCGGGGCCGAGCTGGCCGTTATCTTCCGGGCGGACTTCGCGCTGGGCGACTTCCTCGACGTCGCCGCGCGACCGGATCCAGTCGCGGCGGAGTTCGGGGAGGCCGGCCATGATGTCGATGGTCGCGTTCGGATCGGTGTAGGGGCCGGAGCAGTCGTAGACGCGCAAGGGCGGCTCGCCGGAGGAAGGCTCGAGGTCGATCTCGCGCATGGCGACGCGGTGTTCGCCGACATGGATTTTGCGGCTGCCGCGGATCGGGCCGGTGGTGACCTTGAGTTCGGTGCGGGCGTTGATGTCGGCCATGTTCAGTCTCCAATCTTCTGGAGAGCGGCCTGCTCGGACATCGCCTAAGATGTCCTGCGCTACCCGCTCCCTACGCCGGTGTCAGCCGGATCAGGTTCGACGGGTCGCGGCCGGTTTGCCGCCTCTCAACCGCACGCGCGGTCCCCCGGGGAAGCGCGCCTTCTACTCCGATCGTCATTCCAGCGAAAGCTGGAATCCTTATGCGTCCGGATGGAGGGTGTGTTGAGACTCCCGCTTTCGCTGGAGGGACGCGTTTGGGCTGATGATTTTGGGACAAGAGGTGCTGAGCGGGCAGGCGGCGCAATCGGGGGATTCGAAGCGGCAGACCGTCTGGCCGAGATGCTTCAGGTGGATGAAGAAGCTGTTCAGCTCCTCGGCGTCGAGGCCGCTCGCGGTGACCTTTTCGCTGGCAGGGCGCGGCGTCGCGGCCCTGCCGATATAACCGAGGCGCTGGAGGACGCGGTGGACGTGGCTGTCGACGATGAAGACGGGGCGGCGGAGCGTGCTGGCGTTGAGCGTCGCGGCGGCGACCTTGCGGCCGACGCCCGGCAGCCGCTCCAGCCAGGCGAGCGCGTCGGGCACCGGCCAGTTCCCAAGGAAGTCGAGGCGCAGGTCGCCGCTTTCGCGGGCGATCATCCGCAAGGCGGCGGGAAGGTTGACCGCTTTCCGGTCGGCGAAGGTGACGTCATGGATCACCTTTTCCACGTGCGGCGGCGCGGCCCCCGCCAATTGGAGGGCGCTCGGCCACTTGCGGCCAAGGCGGCGGTAGGCGGCGAGCGACACGGCATCCTTCGTGCGGCTGCTGATCAGCGATTTGACCATTTGCGCATGCGGTGGGCGGCGCGGCACATCGGGGATCGGGCCAAAATGCCCGGTGAGGGCGAAGCGCCATGCGTCGATTTCGAGACGGGCGAATCCGAACGACTCCTGCATGTCCAAGCGTATAGAACATAACAAGAACATGACAAAACGAAAGAAAGGGCGGCATGGTGCGCCGCCCTTTCTCAACGAACCTTAATAGCGGCTCTTGTCGTCGCGTTCGAAATCGCTGCGTTCGCGGTCCATGTCGCTCTTCGACGCATCGCCCTTGAAACCGAAGGCAGGGCGGTCCTCGCGCAGGCCTTCGTCCACCTCGACCTCGGTGTTGCGCACCGTCTCCTCGATATCCTCGACACGCTCTTCGGCGGTCTTCCTGACGACCAGCTCCTCGCGCACGCGGGCTTCCTTGCCGACCACGGCTTCCTCGGCCGTTTCGGTCATTTCGATGTCATGCTCGCGCAGCATGTCGCCGCTGCTGAGATCGGCGGAGGAGAGGCGCTGGTCGACCGGGCGACGCTCGACGCTGACCTGCTCCTCGCGCAGGCTGACCTGCTCGTGAACCGGGGTTTCGCGGATGTAGGAGCGGACGCGGGCGCCGCCGCGGGCGACTTCGCGCTTGCCGACGCGAAGCTCTTCCTCGACGATCGGGATGCGTTCCTCCTCGACCGTCCGGCCGCTTTCATACTGGCCGCTTGTCATGCCGGAGCCGCTTTCCATGCTGGTGCCGCCCATGGCGGCCGTGCCGAGGCCCGAGGCGCCCATGCCCGCGCCGGATACCGCGCCGGTGTCGGTGCGGCCCGCCCAGCCGGTCCAGCCCTGGCTGCGCCATTCGTCCTGGCGCTGGTCGAAATCGACGCTCTCGGCTTCGTCGAGGATGCGGATCGCCTCGTCCGCCTCGTCTTCGTCCACCTGCGCGCAAAGGAGATAGCCGCCGCGGCTGATGCCTTCGCCATAAGCATGAGCGTCCTCGTCGGGGAGGAACATGTCCTTCAGCGAATCGAAGAAGCCCTTATTCTGGCCGCCCGCGCTGGAACTGGAACCGGTGCTTCCCGACGCATTCTGGTCGATGATCCGGATATTGTCCGCGTCGATGCGGCTGGAGGTGAGCCGCATCTTGGCGGCGTCGGCCTCGCTCTGGCTGTCGAATATGGCGGTGATGGTACGCGACATGGCATCTACTCCTTAAAGATTGTCGTGGTTGGTTCCCGCTCTCTCACTCACGCTCCACTTCGGCCCGCTGCGCGCGGACGGTCACGGATTGCGCGAATTCTTCGTGGCTGCGGGTGCGGCGGAAGCGGATTTCCTCGACCAGCACCCATTTCTTTTCGACGACGAGCACTTCCTCGACCACCGGCACGATGGTGACGTCGCCTTCCTGGCGGACATCGGGCACGGCATCGACCTCGACGTTCAGCGGAACGCGTTCGATCTCGACCTCGTCGCGAGCGAGGTCGGCCCGCGCCATTTCCTGCCGTTCCTCGACCCGGGTGCGCAGCCGCACGCGGCCGGTCTCCACTTCCCGCTTGGCGGTGGAGACGCGCTCCTCCACCAGCGGAATCACCAGATTCTGCTCTTCCGTCATTTCAGCTTCCGTTGTTCCGGAAAGCTCTTCAAGCGCAGCGCAAGGCGTAACGTTCCTGTCGTTTCGGAAGCGATTTCAGGCCTTTGGGAATGAAGCGCATGGTATGCGCGACGACCTGAGTCGGATTTCTTCCTAGAGCGGCAGAGCCAATTCCCGTTCCGGAGCAGGGGCGGCGTTCTCGCCGAGGTTGGAGAGGGTGAGGCCGAGCAGCCGGACGCCCTTCGGTACCGGCAAAAGGGTGCGCAGCAGCGCGCTGCCGATCTCCAGAAATTCCTCCCGCCCGCTCACCGCCCGGTCGAGGCTTCTGGCGCGCGTGACGATCCGGAAATCCTGATATTTGACCTTGAGCGTGACGGTGCGGCCGGAGATGCCACCCTTCTCGCCGATGCGGCGCCACACGGTCTGGCTGATGCGATCGAGTTCGGCGATCATCGCAATTTCGTCGGTGAGGTCGGAGAAGAAAGTGTCTTCCGCGCCGATCGACTTGCGCTCGCGGTTCGCCTTGACCTGGCGGTGGCAGACGGCGCGGGCGAGGTCGTAATAATAATCCGCGCTGCTGCCGAAATGCTGCGCGAGAAATTCGCGGGAGCAATCGCGCAGGTCGGCGCCCGTCACGATGCCGAGCCGCGCCATCTTTTCCGCCGTCCGGGGCCCGACGCCGTGGAAGCGGCTGACGGGCAGGGAGGCGACGAAGGCGGGGCCCTTGGCGGGGGTGATGACGCAGAGGCCGTCTGGCTTGTTCTGGTCGGACGCCAATTTGGCGAGGAATTTGTTGTAGGAGACGCCCGCCGAGGCGGTGAGGCCGGTCTCCGCCTTGATGCGGGCGCGGATTTCCCTGGCGATGTCGGTCGCGATGCCGATGCCCTTCAGGTCTTCCGTCACGTCGAGATAGGCTTCGTCGAGCGACAGCGGTTCGACGTGCGGCGTATAATCGTGGAAGATGGCGCGGATCTGGTTCGACACTTCCCGATAGGCGTCGAAGCGGGGCTTCACGAAGATGAGGTCAGGGCATTTGCGGAGCGCGGTGACCGACGGCATGGCGGAGCGGACGCCGAAGGGCCGCGCCTCATAGCTCGCCGCCGCGACCACGCCCCGGTGCATGCCGCCGACGGCGAGCGGCTTGCCGCGAAGCTCCGGATTGTCGCGCTGCTCCACCGACGCGAAGAAGGCGTCCATGTCGACATGAATGATCTTGCGGAGGGGGGCTAAGTCGTTCACGCCTTGTTCTTTAGCAAGGTGCGGGGCGGAGGGGAAGTTTCGTCCACCTCATCCGCCCCTGCTCCGTTCGCCCTTTCGTCATTCCAGGGTCATTCCAGCGAAAGCTGGAATCTCAATATGCGGGTGACGGCGCTGCCGAGACTCCAGCTTTCGCTGGAGTGACGCGGAGAGGTGGGAAGGTGTGAGTGGTGGTTTTAGAGGGGTTATGATCGGAGCGTCAGGATCAGAGGCTGGCGAGGACGGCGCGCGTTGCCCTGGCGTGGATCGCTTCGGCAGCGGCCCATTCGAGCGGGGTTTCGGCGAGATAGATGGCGAGCAGGATCGGCGCGCGGCCCGGCGGCTGGATAAGGGCGACGTCGTTATAATTGCCGTGGCCGCTGGTGCCGGTCTTGTCGGCGACCGTCCAGCCTTTGGGCACGCCCGCGCGGATGCGGCCGTCGCCGGTGAGGTTGCCGTTCATCCAGGCGAGGAGGCGCGCGCGCGAGGCGGGGGTTAGGGCATCGCCGATCAGGAAGCGGCCCAAATTGCCGACCATCGCGTCCGGCGTGGTGGTGTCGCGCGGGTCGCTTCCCTTCATGTCGTTCATCTGCGGCTCGATGCGGTCGAGGCGGGTGACGGGATCGCCCGCCGCGCGCAGATAGCGGGTGAAGGCAGGCGGGCCTCCGAGCGGCGCGAGCAGCAAATTGGCGGCGGCATTGTCGCTGCGTTGGACGGTCGCCTGGCAAAGCTCCGCAACGGTCGCGCTCCCGCCGACGCGCCCTTCGCTGAACGGGCTGTTCGGCACCATGTCGGTCTTGGCGATGGAAATGGCCCGATCGAGCGTCTCCACGCCCTTGTCCACGCGGGCGAGGGTCGCGGCAGCCAATAGAAATTTGAAGGAGCTGCACATGGCGAAGCGTTCGCCGCCGCGCCAGCCGGAGCGTTCGCCGCTGGCCTTGTCGAGCCAGGCCAGCCCAAGCCTGCCGCCGCTTTCGCGTTCCAGCGCGGCCATCGCATCGCCCAGCTTGTTGCCTGTTTTCGCGGGTTTTTTCGCCGCGCAGGCTGGAACGGTTGCCAGCAGCGCCGCGCTGGCCAGGCCGCCAAGAATGGTACGCCTCTCGATCATGGTCGTCTCCCTTTTCGAAGGCGAGAGTGCAGGCGCGCCGCGGACGCAACAAACGACGATTGTTCGCAGGAGCCATGAATTTTGCTAATGGCGGGCGATGGACCTGTCCCAGCTTCCGCTCAACGCCCTGCGCGCCTTTGCCGCGTCCGCCCGGCATTTGAGCTTTACCCGCGCGGCGCTGGACCTCTGCGTGACGCAGGCGGCGGTCAGCCATCAGATCAAGGCGCTGGAGGCGCGATTGGGCGTGCCGCTGTTCCGCCGCCTGCCGCGCGGGCTGGCGCTGACCGACGAAGGCGCGGCCCTCGTGCCGGTGCTGGACGAGGCGTTCGCGCGGATCGGCGCGGTGATGGCGCGGTTCGAGGGCGGCTATAGCGAGGTGCTGACGGTCGGGGTGGTCGGCACCTTCGCGACCGGCTGGCTGCTGCCGCGCCTGCCCGGATTCGAGGCGGCGCATCCGGCGATCGACCTGCGCCTCCTCACCAACAACAATCGCGTCGACCTGGCGGGCGAAGGGCTGGACCTCGCCATCCGCTTCGGCGACGGGGCCTGGCACGGGGTGGAGGCGACGGCGCTGATGGATGCGCCGCTGACGCCGCTCTGCGCGCCGGGCATCGCACGGCGGCTCAAGGCGCCGCAGGATCTGGCGCGGGAAACGTTGCTGCGTTCCTATCGCGCCGACGAATGGCCGCGCTGGTTCGCGGCGGCGGCGGCGGACGCACCGCATATCAGGGGGCCGGTCTTCGATTCCTCGCCCGCCATGGCGCTGGCGGCGGCGAGCGGGGCGGGGGTCGCCTTGCTGCCGGCGCGTTTGTTCGAAGGCGAGCTCGCGGCCGAGCGGCTGGTGCGGCCTTTCGCCGCGGAACTGGACGGCGGACATTATTGGCTCACGCGTTTGAAGTCCCGTCCGGAGACGGCGGCGATGCAGGCTTTCGCGGCTTGGCTGAGGGCGGAGGAGGCGCGGACCGGCTAGTGCCTGAACCGATCCAGCGCCTTGTTCCCTTCCCTGCCCTTCCAAAGCGGGGCCGTCTGTGCTTTAGGGCGCGCAAACTCTTTGCCAAAGGGAGTGCCTTTCCATGAACATCCATGAATATCAGGCCAAGGAATTGCTCGCCAAGTTCGGAGTCGCGGTGCCGCAGGGCTATGCCGCGATGAGCGTCGAGGAAGCCGTCGAGGCGTCGAAGAAGCTGCCCGGGCCGCTTTACGTCGTGAAGGCGCAGATCCATGCCGGCGGCCGGGGCAAGGGCAAATTCAAGGAATTGGGCCCGGATGCGAAGGGCGGCGTTCGGCTGGCCCGGACCGAGGACGAAGTGCGCCACGCGGCCGGTGAGATGCTCGGCAATACGCTCGTCACCATCCAGACCGGGGCGGAAGGCAAGCAGGTGCAGCGCCTCTACGTGACGGACGGCGTCGACATCGCGAAGGAATTCTACCTGGCGCTGCTCGTCGACCGCGCGACGGGCCGCATCGCGGTCGTGGCGTCCACCGAAGGCGGCATGGACATCGAAGACGTGGCGCACAACACGCCGGAGAAGATCACGACGATCACCATCGACCCGGCGACCGGCCTGATGCCGCATCACGGCCGCGCCGTGGCCGCCGCGCTGAAGCTGGAGGGCGATCTCGCCAAGCAGGCGGCGAAGGTGCTGCAGGGGCTCTACAACGCTTTCCTCGGTACCGATGCGAGCCAGATCGAGATCAATCCGCTCGCCGTCACCGACACGGGCCAACTGATGGTGCTCGACGCCAAGGTCGGCTTCGATTCGAACGCGATGTTCCGTCACCCGGACCTCGCCGAGCTGCGCGACCTCACCGAAGAAGATCCGATGGAGGTCGAGGCGTCCAAATACGACCTCGCCTACATCAAATTGGACGGCGACATCGGCTGCATGGTGAACGGCGCGGGCCTCGCCATGGCCACGATGGACATCATCAAGCTGCACGGCGCCTTCCCGGCCAACTTCCTCGACGTCGGCGGCGGCGCCAACAAGGAGAAGGTGACGGCGGCGTTCAAGATCATCCTGTCCGATCCGGCGGTGAAGGGCATCCTCGTCAACATCTTCGGCGGCATCATGCGCTGCGACATCATCGCGGAAGGCATCATCGCCGCGGCGAAGGAAGTGAACCTCGGCGTGCCCTTGGTCGTGCGCCTCGAAGGCACGAACGTCGAGGAAGGCAAGCGCATCCTCGCCGAGAGCGGCCTGCCCATCGTGGCGGCCAACGATCTGGGCGACGCCGCGCAGAAGATCGTTGCGCAGGTGAAGCAAGCCGCTTGACGTTAACGTAAGGGGCGGGATAGCTGCCCGCTCGATCATGTGCACCGGCGCAGGCCGGTGCCCAGTCTGGATCCCGGCCTTCGCCGGGATACGAGAGAGGAAAGAGCATGAAGCTGCTGGTCCCCGTGAAGCGGGTCATCGACTATAATGTGAAGCCGCGCGTGAAGGCGGACGGAACGGGCGTCGACCTGGCCAACGTCAAGATGAGCATGAACCCGTTCGACGAGATCGCCGTGGAAGAGGCGATCCGGCTGAAGGAAAAGGGTGCTGCGAGCGAGATCGTCGTGGTGTCGATCGGCCCGGCCAAGGCGCAGGAAACGCTCCGCACCGCGCTCGCCATGGGCGCCGACCGCGCGATTCTGGTCCAGACCGACGATGAAGTCGAGCCGCTCGCCGTCGCCAAGATCCTCCAAAAGGTCGCCGAGGAAGAGCAGCCCGGCATGGTGATCCTCGGCAAGCAGGCGATCGACGACGACAGCAACCAGACCGGCCAGATGCTCGCGGCGCTGCTCGGCTGGGGCCAGGGCACGTTCGCGTCGAAGGTCGAAGTGACCGGCGACAGCGTCAACGTGACGCGCGAAGTGGATGGCGGTCTCGAAACGGTGAACCTCAAGCTCCCGGCCATCGTCACGACCGATCTTCGCCTGAACGAGCCGCGCTACGCCTCGCTGCCGAACATCATGAAGGCGAAGTCGAAGCCGCTCGCGACCAAGAGTCCGGCCGATTACGGCGTCGACACCGCGCCGCGCCTCAAGACGCTGAAGGTCGTCGAACCGGCGAAACGCTCGGCGGGCGTCAAGGTCGGCTCGGTCGACGAACTGATCGACAAATTGCGTGAAACGGGAGTGGTGGGATGAAGACGCTCGTCCTTGTCGAACATGAAGGCGGCCAGCTGAAGGACGCCACCCTTTCCGCGGTGACGGCGGCCGCCAAACTCGGCGAAGTCCATCTGCTCGTCGCCGGACAGGGGGTCGGTGGCGTGGCCGAACAGGCGGCAAAGATCGCCGGCGTCGGCAAGGTCCATGTCGCGGACGACGCGGCTTATGCCCATGGCCTCGCCGAAAATGTCGCGCCGCTCGTCGCCGGGCTGATGGAGGGGCATGACGCCTTCCTCGCGCCCGCTACGACGACCGGCAAGAATATCGCCCCGCGCGTCGCGGCCCTGCTCGATGTCATGCAGATTTCCGACATCATCTCGGTCGAGAGCGACGACACCTTCACCCGGCCGATCTACGCCGGCAACGCCATCGCCACGGTACAGTCTTCGGATGCCAAGAAGGTCATAACCGTGCGCGGCACCGCCTTCGACAAGGCGCCTCGCGAAGGCGGAAGCGGCACCGTCGAGGCGGTCGGCGCGACCGGCGACAAGGGCCTGTCGAGCTTCGTCGGTCAGGAAGTCGCGCATAGCGAACGTCCGGAACTGACCAGCGCGAAGATCATCGTGTCGGGCGGCCGTGCGCTTGGGTCTGGCGAAGCCTTCCACCAATATATCGAGCCGCTGGCGGACAAACTGGGCGCGGCTGTCGGCGCATCGCGCGCGGCGGTGGACGCGGGCTATGTGCCCAACGACTATCAGGTCGGCCAGACCGGCAAGATCGTCGCCCCCGAAGTCTATATCGCGGTCGGCATTTCCGGCGCGATCCAGCACCTGGCGGGCATGAAGGATTCGAAGACCATCGTCGCCATCAACAAGGACGAGGACGCCCCGATCTTCCAGGTCGCGGACATCGGCCTGGTCGGCGATCTCTTCAAGATTGTGCCGGAACTGACCGAGAAGCTGTGATGAAATCCCCTCTCCCTTTGACGGGAGAGGGCAGAAATTATCGCCTCAACAAATCGTTCGGCAGCGTCGGTTCCGAGATCACTTCTTCCATCCTCTTCCAGCGGGCGTCGGATGACGGCCCGGCGGCTTCGACATAGGTGCGGACCATGTCCTGGCCGAGGCCGTAATTGATCACGTAGCTGCGATACTGGGTGGTGAAGTCGATCGACTGTTCGGCGCGCGCTTTTGACACCAGCTGGTATTTCTGGGTGAGTTCGACCGCCTTGGCACGGTCGATGCGGCCTTCCAGGAAATCGCGGGCGATGGTGAAGCGGGCGCCGGCGAGTTCGCTGGTGGCCTTGAGGAGTTCCAGATATTTGGCGGCGTCCGCGGTGGGGATGCCCGCGAGTGGATAAAGGGCTCGCGTCTCGAAGGCGAGGCGCTCGGGGCCGGGGAAGGCGAGGTCGATGCCGTAATTGGCCGAGCCCTCGGCGATCAGCGACTGGGGCGAATAGAGCGGATAGACGCTGAATTCGATCCAGCCCTTGCCTTTGGTGAGCCGCTCCTCGAGCAGCATGTTGAGCGCATGATGGCCCGGATAGCCTTCGTGGCAGCCGAGATCGACGGCGCGGCTGATGCGGATCGGCAGGTCGGTGTTGATCTGGATGAGGCTATGGGCGTTGCCCTGGTAGTAATTGTAGCCGGACCAGCTCTTGCCGGTGACGAATTCCATCTTGAAGCTCTCGTTCGCGGGCATCGCGATATGCACCGCGGTGCGGCGGCGGCATTCGGCGATGGCGGCGTCGAACACCGGCTTCAGGCGGTCCTTGGGAATGGTGAAGCGATCCTGGAAGGCGTCGACGCGCTCGGACAAGGGGCCAGTGCCTGGCACGAGGGTTTCGATGCGGGCGAGGATGGGATCGTAGGCGGAGAGTTCCTTCAATTCCGGCGTGACGCCGAACAGGCCCTTCGCTTCTTCGGCGAAGGAGAGCTTCTCGCCCTGCAGCATGCGCAATCGCGTCGTCGCGGCGGTGAGTTGCGCCAGGAGGAAATCGCGGCGACGCAGGCTCGTCGCGTCGAGGCCGTCCGTTTTCAGCGCGTTGACGCGGCCGGTGAGGCGGCGCGCTTCCTCGGCCAGGTCGGCGAGCGAGCGGGGCGCGGCCTTGGCGGCGTCCTGCCATTCCTTCGGCCCATAATAAGCGTCGACATAGCCGGGCTCGCGCTCGCCGATTTCCAGCGTCATCTGGACATAGTCGGCGGCGATCTCGCCCAGATTGTCCTGGCGGACGCCGTTCGACACGCAGCCGGCGAGGAGGAATAGGGAGAGAAGAAAAGCGGGGAGCTTCATGGGTAGGCGTCCTCGTGGCGGGCGGCCGTTGCGGTGCCGCGTGCCTGATGGGGATAAGGCGGAGCAAAGCGCAATATCGCATATCCGGCAAGGGCCGACAGCAACGAGCCTGAAAGAACGCCGATTTTCGCTTCCTCGATCAGCGCAGGATCGTGCGGGAAAGCGAGCGCGCCGATGAACAGGCTCATCGTGAAGCCGATGCCGCAGAGGACGGAGACGCCGTAGATCTGAAGCCAGGTCGCGCCCCGCAATTTCGTCGCGAAACCGGCCCTTACGGCCAGCCAGACGGCGCCGAAGATACCGATCTGCTTGCCGAGGAACAAGCCGAGCGCGATTCCGAGCGGAAGCGGGGCGAGGATGTCGCCAAGGCCGATCCCGGCGAGCGAGACGCCTGCATTGGCAAAGCCGAAAACCGGCACGATGAGGAAGGCGACCCAGGGCGCGAGCGCATGTTCGAGGCGGTGGAGCGGCGAATCGACGGCGTCCGGCGCGGCCTTGCTCGGCACGATCGGGATGACGCTGGCGGCGAGCACACCCGCGATGGTCGCGTGGATGCCCGAGAGGAGGATCGCATACCAGAGGGCGGCCGCGCCGATCAGATACAGCGAGAGGCGCGTCACGCCGCTTTTGCCCATCACATAGAGGATGAGCAGGATCGCCGCCGCCGCGCCCAGTGCCAGCGTATCGATGGCGGCGGTGTAGGCGAGCGCGATGATCGCGACCGCCCCCATGTCGTCGACGATGGCGACGGTGGCGAGGAAGAGCTTCAGCGAAGCGGGCGCGCGGCT
The DNA here is from genome assembly GCF_016025255.1 of Sphingosinicella flava. Classification (NCBI taxonomy): domain Bacteria; kingdom Pseudomonadati; phylum Pseudomonadota; class Alphaproteobacteria; order Sphingomonadales; family Sphingomicrobiaceae; genus Allosphingosinicella; species Allosphingosinicella flava. The sequence continues at coordinate 1,749,699 of NZ_CP065592.1, read as the reverse complement.
GCCGAGAAGCGCGAGGACGCCGATGGCGAAGGCGATGTCGGTCGCCGCCGGGATCGCCCAGCCGCCGGCGAGCGCCGGATCGCCGCCCGCGCCCGCGAGGTAGAGCAAGGCAGGGACCGCCATCCCCGCCGCCGCCGCGACGACCGGCAAGCGGCGTTTTTCCCAGCTGTTGAGGGCGCCGTCCAGGAACTCGCGCTTGATCTCCAGCCCGACGAGCAGGAAGAAGACGGCCATCAGCCCGTCGTTGATCCAGAGATGGAGCGTCATCGGCCCGAGCTTCGGCGCCAGTTCGGGGCCGATCGGGGCGTGAAGGATGTGGTGATAGACGGATGCGAAGGGGCTGTTGGCGACGATCACGGCCAGCGCCGCCGCGCCCATCAGCAGAAGGCCGCCCGCCGCTTCGCTGCGAAGGAAGGCGCGGAGCGCGGATCGTTTGAGGGCCGGAGGCATGCGCCTTCCTATCGGGATGGAACCTTAGGGGAAAGGCGCAGCCTGCGATCAACCCCAATACATTCCCGCGAAGGCGGAATTCAGATTGACTCGAGGCAAGGCCCCAACATCGTCTGGATTCCCGCCTTCGCGGGAATGACTTTAAAAGAGAAGGGGATAGGGGAAGGCCGCCTTTCGCTTGGAAAGCACGGCCTTCTCCTTAAACGGCGCGGCTTTTATTCCTCGCCATTATCCTTGACGCCAACGACCGGGACTTCGACCTTCTCGGTCTCAGTTTCGATCTTCGGCACCTCCACATTGGTTTCGGTGGTGCCGACCACCACTTCCTTCGAATCGACGTCGAAAGCCGGGAGCTGGCCGCCCGAAGCGCTGACATTGACGTCGGGAAGCGCGCCTTCCCTGGTCTGGTCGACTTTCCAGAAACCGGTGGCGAAAAGAATGATGGCGACGATCACGAGGATCGCCAGCAGGATGAGAATTTTGCGCATATTTCCTCCGTCTGAACCTTCAAGGATGCTGGCGGACAACGAAAAGCGGGGAAGAGAGTTGCACGACCGGAACGAATGATGCGGCCGGAAGCGGCGCCAAGTGTTGACGAAATCCGCCCCGCCCGCTATCGGCGCACGCTTTGAAGGGGACATTGTCCCCAACCCAACAGAAGAGATTCGATCATGTCGCGTATTTGCGAGCTGACCGGCAAGGGCCGGCAGGTGGGCCACAACGTTTCCCACGCCAACAACAAGACGAAGCGCACCTTCCTGCCCAACCTGCAGACGGTCACCTTGATGTCGGACGCGCTCGCCCGCGGCGTGAAGCTGCGCGTGTCGATGAGCGGCCTGCGCTCGGTCGAGCATGTCGGCGGCCTCGACAACTGGCTCGCCAAGACGTCGGACGAGAAGTTGAGCCTGAATGCCCGTCGCCTGAAGCGCGAGATCGCCAAGAAGGCGCAGGCCGCGGCCTGATTCGGCGGGCGGCGGATCAGCCGCCCAGTTCGAACTTCAACAGCAACGTCCGCTGCAGCGGATTGAAATTATCGTCGGACGCCAGCCATAGGATCTGGCGTCCGTTTTCTTGGGTCAAGGCCAGCGCCTCGTAATTGTCGGTGACGACCGGCGGCGCGAAATGGGCGATCTCCCTTTCCACTTCAATCGACCCGCCCGCGATCCGCGCCATGACCAGTTTGGCGGTGAAGCCGCCGAACAGGGAAAAGCGCCGGTTGAGGATCAGCAACCGCCCATCGGCGAGGGCCGCCACGTCGACCGGACGATAGCCGGCGGGCGGACGATAGCGCAGCGCCGCCGTCTCCGTCGCCGGATCGGCGGGGTCGCCATTCATCAGTAGCGCCGCGACCGTGCCGTCCGCGCCCGCCGCCGCTTCTTCCAGAATCAGGAAGCGGCCGCCTGGCAGGCGCGCCATCGCTTCGGCCCCGGCATTGCGCCCCCAGCCCGCCATGGCGCGGGGCGCGGCGCGGCCCAGCGGCGCGAGGGTGAGCGGATCATAAGTCCAGATTTCATTGGCGCCTTCATAACCGATCCAGAGCCGGCCCTCGCCCGCGACCAATGATTCGCTGTCGCGGTTGCGCTTCGTGAAGGCCGCGCCCGGCCCTTGCGCGAGGGGCTGGATCGTGGCCGCGCCGCCGCCCAGCCGCCAGCGGACCAAATCGCCGCCATCGCTGAGCGCGATCGCATCGCCATCATCGACATGGAGGGCGGACAGGCCGCCGAACCGCGCGTCGGCGCTCTGCACCGCCCAGCCGCCCAGGTAGAGTAGTTCGCCGAGGCGGCGGCGGGCGGGATCGTCCGCATCCAGCGCGAGGGGCGTGAAGACGAGCTGCGCCTGGCGCGCCAGCAATTCGCCGCCATAGCGGGGCGGCTGGATGACGCTCGCGAGCAGCGGGAGAGCGATCAGCGGCGGCACGATCCGCCGGAGCCGTTTCAGGGCCGGAAGGACGTTAACCACGATTAACCATAGCTGTCGACGGCATTCAGACAAAGCTCAAGCGAATCAGCGCAGAAGGGGGACATGCCGGACATCCGGTATCTGTATCGTTTTTGTGAGGAGTGCGTACCATGTTCAAGAAGTTCACCCTTGGCGCTGTCGCCGCCGTCACCGCGCTGACCGCCCTTCCGACGGCGGCCGAAGCGGGCCACCGCCGCGGTTACAGCGACAATGGCTATTACAGCCAGTCCTATCGCGACGGCAGCCGTTACAGCCGGGGCGACCGTTACGGCCGTTACGACAACCGCGCCTATCAAGGCCGCTATTATGGCGACCGTTGCCGGAACGAAGGCACGACCGGCACCATCGTCGGCGCCATTGCGGGCGGCCTGCTTGGACGTGAGATCGCCGGGCGGGGCGACCGCACCGTGGGCACGATCATCGGCGGCGCCGCAGGCGCGCTCGCCGGACGCGCCATCGACAAGGATAGCAGCCGCAACCGCTGCTAAGCGTATCCCTCGAGTCGCGTAGCGAGGGAGGGGGCCGGAGCCTGCAAGGGTTCCGGCCCCCATTTGTTTTTGTATCTTCGCGGTATCATCAATCGTCATGCCGGCCTTGATCCGGCATCCCGGAACACGGACTTCTCCGGATAAAGCGGTGTTCATGGATTCCAGCTTTCGCTGGAATGACGGTCGGAGGGAAATGACGCCTAAGGCTTGAACGCCGGTTAGGCGCGCGCGTCGAACAGGCTGGCGAGTTGCTCGATCATCGTGCCGCCCAATTGTTCGGCGTCCATGATGGTGACGGCGCGCTGGTAATAGCGGGTGACGTCGTGGCCGATGCCGATGGCGGCGAGCTCGACCGGCGAGCGGTTTTCGATCCAGGCGATGACCTGGCGCAGGTGGCGCTCGAGATAGGTGCCGCTGTTCACCGACAGGGTGGAATCGTCGACCGGCGCGCCGTCTGAGATGACCATCAGGATGCGGCGTTCCTCCGTGCGGGCGAGGAGGCGGTTGTGCGCCCAAAGCAGGGCCTCGCCGTCAATGTTTTCCTTCAATAGCCCCTCGCGCATCATCAGGCCGAGATTCTTGCGGGCGCGGCGCCAGGGTTCGTCGGCTTTCTTGTAGAGGATGTGGCGCAGGTCGTTGAGGCGGCCGGGGAGCGGCGGGCGGCCTTCGGACAGCCATTTCTCGCGGCTCTGGCCGCCCTTCCAGGCGCGGGTGGTGAAGCCCAATATCTCCACCTTCACGCCGCAGCGCTCGAGCGTGCGGGCGAGGATGTCGGCGGAAATGGCGGCGATCGAGATGGGGCGGCCGCGCATGGAGCCCGAATTGTCGATGAGCAGGCTCACGACCGTGTCCTTGAACTCGGTATCGCGCTCGATCTTGTAGGACAGGCTATGCGCCGGATTGATGACGACGCGGGCGAGGCGGGCGGCGTCCAATAGCCCTTCTTCCTGATCGAAATCCCAGGAGCGGGCCTGCTGCGCCATCAGGCGGCGCTGGAGGCGGTTGGCGAGCTTGGTCACCGCGCCCTGGAGATGGACGAGCTGCTGGTCGAGATAGGCGCGGAGGCGCGTCAGCTCTTCCTCGTCGCAAAGCTCGGTCGCCTCGACCAATTCGTCGAAGCGGTCGGTATAGATTTGGTAGTCGAATTGGGGCGTGAGGTCGGATAGCGGACGGTTGGGACGGACGGGCATCATGCCCTCCTCCGCATCCTCGGCCAGGCCTTCGGCGGCGTCCGACATGTCCTCCTGCGACCAGTCTGTCTCGCTTTCCTCCTCCTCGCCCTTTTCCGGTTCGCCGCGTATCTCGGACTGGCCCTCGCCGCCGCCGGATTCGTCCTCTTCCTCCTCCTCGCTTTCGCCTCCTTCGGAAGTGTCGCCCTCCTCATCCTCCTCGCCTTGCTCCTCGGGGCGATCGGATTCGGGTTCGGCCTCGATCAGCTCGAGGTCGCGGAGCATCTTGGTCGCGAGGCCAGCGAAGGCGGCCTGGTCGTCAAGGGCGAGGCCGAGCGCGTCGAGGTCGGCGCCCGCTTTCTCCTCGATCCAGCCGGAGACGAGCTTCAGCCCTTCGCGCGCGGCTTGCGGCGGCGCGTCGCCGGTGAGGCGTTCGCGGACGATGAGCTGGACAGCGGTGGCAAGCGGCACTTCGGCGCGACTTCGAGCGCGCGTGATGGGATCGGTGCGGACCTTGAGATCGAGCGCGCTGGCGAGATTGGCGCGCACGCCTTCCATCGCGCGGGCGCCCAAAGCCTCGACGCGGGCCTGCTCGGCGGCGTCGAACACGGCGCGGGCGATGTCGTCGGCGGGGGCGCCCTTGGCGTGGAGCGCGGCGTCGTGGTGGCGGAGCTTCAGGGCGGCGGCGTCGGCATAGCCGCGCGCTTCGGCGACGTCGCGGGCGGGAAGGGTTCGGCTGGGAATGGGAACACGCACCGTCTTGCCGGACGCGCCGGAGCCTTCGGCGGTGAAGCTCAGTTCCAGTTCCGGCTCATGCGCCAGCGCGCGCGAAGCCCCGGCCAGCGCCTGGCGGAAGGTTTCGAGGGGGTTGTCGGGGGGCATGGCTAGCCCTTCCCTTCGATCTCAAAGCCCCTCCCCTCGATGGGGAGGGCTATTGGGCGAAGGGAGGGCCTCATCCCGCGCGTCCCACGATGCTTTCGGGGAGATCCTTGCCGAAGACGCGTTGGTAATATTCCGCGACAAGGGGCCGCTCCGCCTCGTCGCATTTGTTCAGGAAGGACAGGCGGAAGGCGAAGCCGACGTCGCCGAAGAGGAGGCTGTTCTGCGCCCAGCTGATGACGGTGCGGGGACTCATCACGGTCGAGATGTCGCCATTGATGAAGCCCTGGCGGGTGAGGTCCGCGACCTTGATCATGCGCTCGACTTCCTGGCGGCCGCCTTCATGATCATATTCGCCCGATTTGGCGAGGACGATGCGGGCCTCGGTCGCGGCGGGGAGGTAATTGAGGGTCACGACGATGTTCCAGCGGTCCATCTGGCCCTGATTGATCTGCTGCGTGCCGTGATAGAGGCCGGTCGTGTCGCCGAGACCGATCGTGTTGGTCGTCGCGAAGAGGCGGAACCAGGGGTTGGGGCGGATCACCTTATTCTGGTCGAGGAGGGTCAATTTCCCCTCCGTTTCCAGCACGCGCTGGATGACGAACATCACGTCCGGGCGACCCGCATCATATT